>JAFTHS010000133.1 GCA_017457295.1 Paludibacteraceae bacterium
ATCATCTACCGGATTCATGACGATGAAATATATGTAGTTGTGGTCGAAGTGGAAGGACATTACAACGACAAGTAAACATCCACTTCACGAAGTGAATCGGGACATAAAATTTAAATCTTTAAATTCTTTGATTTCGCCCAGTCCTTTTCGGGACTGGGCTTCCCTTTTGTTCCTGCAAAGCTATTCAAAAAATTTGCTACCTCGCAATTTTTTTCTACCTTTGCATCGCAAAGGGTTATAGCCCACTATAACCCCACTTCGGGGGTTGTGGGCAAGGGGACACCCCTTAACCCCAAAAAAAATGCAAGCGTATGGCAAAGACTGGCATCCATTTCAAGCCGTGCAATGTCGGCTCGGTCGAAGCTCACAACTCCAGGACAAAGGAATATCTGGAAGGGGTGCAGCGTTCCGGAAGAGAACTGTATTTCTTCCAGGATTTGACACACACCAACCGGAGTTATGAGAACCCCAGATACAAAGGGAAGAGCTGTGCTGAAATCTTCGAACTGCAAAAGGCAAGATACAAAGACTTGGTTGGTCAGGAACCGAACACCAAGGACCGGACCGTCATCAGCAAGAAGACCGGAAAGGAAAGGGTCATATCCGGTTGGTCGCCTATCCGGGAAGGTGTCGCACCCATCAAAGAAAACACAAAATTGGAAGATTTCAAGCCTTTCATAGAATGGGCAAACTCAAACGGATTGAACGTCATCCGTATCGATCTTCACTTCGATGAAGGGTACGAAGATGAAGAGAACAAGAGAAAAATGAATCGACATGCACATATCGTGGTCGACTGGATGGACTGGAGTACCGGAAAAACCGCCAAACTCAATGCGGCTAAAATGTCCGAAGCTCAGGACATCATAGCGGAAGCACTTGGTATGGAACGAGGGGAAAGCAAAATTGACACCGGCAAAGAACACCTTTCGCCAACCGAGCAGAAGGAAAAGAAAGCGGAGGAACACTACAAGGAACTCTTGAAGAAGATAGAGGAACTCATGAATGTAAAAACCGGGCTTGTAGCCAAAATAGAAGACTCCTGGAAATACAAGAGTGCAGCCGAAGAGGGAGAAAAGAAAATAAAGCAAATTTTAGCCCGTTTTGAGCGTTTTTGCAAGGAATATGAGGAATTGGTCGGAAATCTAAAGAAAAAGCTCTCAGAAGCCGAAAAAGAGGCTAATAGAGCGAAAAACGAAGCGTCTTCCCTAAGGGAAACGAACAACAAGCAGTATGATGAGATTTACAAGCTCAAGGCGGTTGTCCGGCACTGGAAGGACAAATATGAGGATTTAACAACAGGGAAAGAACTAAGTAAAGGCAAAGGGTTCAAGATTTAATGAAACAATTAAATGGGCCGTAAATCCTCTTTGGAAGACCTTTTTACGTGAAAAAATGAGAATATTTTAAAGGCTGCACCATAAGACCGCATCAAAATAAACTTGTAACTGCAAAGCAACAAAAACTTGTAATACCCAAAAAAACGGGATTTTCCTACGGATTATTTCAACATTCTCCGTAGAAAAAAACCGTAAAAGTAAAATATTTTAACACCCGGAAAAAGTTTCCTAAATGAACGCCCCCAACCCCCAGCCGGGGGATTACTTTTTCTTTCCCTATTGTTTTTTTGTCCGGATGGTGGAGCGAAGCGACCCGTAAAATCTCAAAAAGTCCTCGCGCGAAGTTTTACCAAGTAATTTTTAGTACTTTTTGAGTACCTTTTTCCCCCCGCGCGCGCATTATGCGAGGCAAAACACCCTCTACTACGGACAAAATTCCGACCTACTACGGACAAAATTCCGACCTACTACGGACAAAATTCCGCCATTTTCCTATTAAAACGACTAAATTATTTCGACTGTCCGTTTTTGAATGTCGTAGCAATTAGCTATATTTGCCGAAAATTCAAAGGGCGATGGAAGAAAACAATCAAATCATGTTGGCTCAAGATAATGTCTTGACCCAATCAAAACAAAACTTTAAAGTCATTGAAAAAAGATGTCTTTATAAGATTATTCATGAGGTAAGAAAACAGTACATCGACACAAATAGAGGACAAAAAGACTTATTTGGAGATATGATGATAGATATAGAACCGGGTGAATTGGCACAGCTTGGGGATGAAATTAAAGACGTATTCAATGCCTTACGAAACTTGAGAAATAGAGACGTTATAATTCAAAACGATGAAGTAGATGTAGCCACCGGATGGATATTGGAAGCTAAATATTACAAAAAGAAAAATTTGTATTCTGTAAAAGTATCCGGCGAAATACTCCCATATCTTGTGGAGTTAGCTTCTAATTTCACAGCCTACGATCTGACAGTCGCCATCAGCCTGAAAAGTACATATTCGCAACGATTCTACGAGTTCTGCAGCCAGTACAAGAACCGGGAAAACAAGACTTTCTTTTATACCGTAGAAAAACTCCGTGAAATGTTGATGCTTGAAGACAAATACCCTATAACATACGACTTTCAAAAGAGGGTCATTGAGGTGGCTAAAAAAGAACTCAAAGAAGCCTACGATAACGGCCAGTGTGATTTGTGGTTTGAGTATGCAGTTAAAGACACGGAAAAGAGGAAAATCCTCAGTTACTTCTTCTTCGTCCACACAAGAGAGGATGAAAAAAGAAAAACGGACTATCAAACCGTGGAAGCCTGCATCATTCGAATTACAAGTATACTGAACACCTTCTTTCCTCGTGATAAGAAATTCGTAAAGCGTGTTCAGACGGAAATCCGACTTCGCCCGGAAATTGCTATGGAACTTGCTTACAAACTCGACAAGAAAGTCTTGGACTATGACCGGAAAGACATTCCACCTATCATCCGTTTCGTCTTGAATCAAGACTACGGAATAAAATAAATGTAATTTGCCTTTTCTACTTTTGTGTAGAAACAGTAGAATCATTTATAGAATTTGTATAATTTTGCGTATAAACAATTAAAAATCAAACTTATGTCAAATCTACAAACAGGGACTATTAGAGTATCAAAAGAAACGCTTGATTCTATTAAAATCTACTGCCGGAAGCATAACAAAAACATAGGCGATTGGGTCGAAACTGCGTGGAATTTCATACAAAAGAACGATTTCGACATCTATGACCAGGAAACGACTCCATTCCTGCCAGTACGGGATGAACCGCAAGGAACAGAAGTGGCAGCACTCTGTAAACTCATGGCAGAGTTTATCAGCACAACCCAACAGAAACAGCTACCTCGAGAAGACAACAATAGGGAAGATGAATTGGAACGGTTAACGATGCTTATTGAGGACAATCGGGAACTGATGCACCGATATCAGGATAGGTTAGAAAGGGACGAGGAAGAAAAAAGAGAACTCCGCAAGGAAATATCCTCTCTTTCCCTATTGTTGGAGAAAGCAAAGAACGAACTCCGTCACTGCAAGGGATTGTTCTCTTCAGCTGATGAACGAGTACTCAAAGAACTTGGGCTATGAAAACTGTAATAGTTGGTGATATCCATGGAAGGACAGTATGGAAGGATGTACTAAAAAAGGAACATCCGGACAAAATGATCTTTTTAGGGGATTATGTCAGCACTCATGAATGTATAAGTTCTCAACAACAGATAG
Organism: Paludibacteraceae bacterium; assembly: GCA_017457295.1. GTDB lineage: Bacteria > Bacteroidota > Bacteroidia > Bacteroidales > Paludibacteraceae > Colicola. The sequence goes on from JAFTHS010000133.1 coordinate 3,602, forward strand.
ACAACCTTAAGAATATCCTGGCTTTAAAAGAACAGAATCCGGAACAGTTCATTCTATTACGCGGGAACCATGACATGCAGCACTTGGGGTATAATTGGGCAGCATGTACCGGACTGGACTTGTATGTACTAAACTTCATGAGCAACATCGATGTCAAGAACCAATTCCTAAATTGCACACAATGGGTTCACGAAATGAAGTCCGACAACCAACGGATTCTTTGCTCTCATGCCGGTATTACCCAAACATGGATGAACAACTCCAATTTTCATTCCGTAACCGACATAAACAAGCAACCTCCAAGTGAAGTATTTGCCTTCTGCCCTGATTCTCCATATGACAGTTGCGGTGATTCCATCACACAACCTTGTACATGGGTGAGACCAATGTCCTTGAGAGAAAATGCGATTCCTGGTTACACTCAGATAGTAGGACACACACCCGTTCTTTTTTTTGACCGTCCAAGAAAATGCAAGGCTCAAGAAACTGATGATGATGTCTGGTTATGCGATACACTACAAAAAAAAGGCTATCTTGTCATTGAAGATGATTTAATAGAGCCAAGAACATTAAAAAACGAAGCCCATCCCTAAACAGGACGGGCATATCTCTTACCAGGTTACGTAACTGTTACGCCAGAGGCTTTACCTGGCATTACGGTACAAAGGTAGTTTTTTTCTCCAAATGTCCGGCTTTATTATAAAAATATTAAATGTGTACCAAATTTGGTACACATTATTTGTTTGTTACGCTTTTTCATACTACATTTGCCCAAGAAACAAAAAAAACAAAACTTATGGCAGTAGTACAAGTAACATCCAGAGAATTCAGATCCGAACAAGCACGCTTATTCGGACTGGCCGACAGTGGCGAACAAATCATCATCAGAAGAGGTAAAAAGCAAGCATACACACTTGTTCCGGTAAACTACGGTGATTTGATGATTACTCCGGAATTGCAAGCCCGCATCGAGGAAGCTGAAAAAGAATGCAGAGAAGGACGATGCGTTGCATGCCGCACTATGGATGAGTTGAACTCTTTCTTAGACTCTCTCTGATGTATACCATCAAATTCGACCGCAAAGCAGAAAAGGTGGTTGCCAAATGGAAAAAGTCCAATCCCAACCTTTTCAAGAAGCTCCGCAATGTGCTTGAAGACATCATGCAGCATCCACGTTCCGGGATCGGTCATCCGGAAGCACTTGTAGGAGGCGGAGATATTACCTGGTCCCGTCACATAACCGCACATGACAGAATCATCTACCGGATTCATGACGATGAAATATATGTAGTTGTGGTCGAAGTGGAAGGACATTACAACGACAAGTAAACATCCACTTCACGAAGTGAATCGGGACATAAAATTTAAATCTTTAAATTCTTTGATTTCGCCCAG
>JAFTHS010000074.1 GCA_017457295.1 Paludibacteraceae bacterium
CTCAATCACCACACTCGGCGTATAATTTTCGAGAAGAGCCGAAAACCCTTGAAAACACTGACTTTTTCGGCTCTCCCGAATGTCGAAAAATCATTAATTCCTCGGTCTGACCACATGTTTGACCACTTACAAAAAAATCAAATATTTTTACCACATCGAGGTGTAGCGAAGGTGGTATCGCGCATCGTTCGGGACGATGAGATCGCAGGTTCGAGTCCTGTCACTTCGACCAAAAAACAGCCGAAAACAAGCTATTTTGACTTGTTTTCGGCTGTTTTTCTATATGTTTTCCACAAAATCGGATGTTTTCAGTTGACCACATGTTCGCCTGATTATTTGGCTTTTTATTGGATTTTTCATGGCTTTTTCATAGTCTTTTGAAAATCCCTTTTCTTTGCTTTCTGCGACTCAAATTTTGAGGGCTGACGATTTTCGTCAGCCCTCGTCCTAAAATATCTCAATAAATTGGATTTTATCTATCATCATTCCTTACAAATTTTTCGAGATACTCTATTGCAATCTTGTCGTGCTTCTTTGAGAACATATGTTTACCACCTTCAATAAAGTGAAGCTTCACCGAGCCTTGTTCTCTCGCCATATATACACCTTCGGCTTCTTCCGCATAATGCTTTGCTACGATCTTATCCGCCGTACCGTGAACGATCAGCACGTCACCCTCGTATCCCTTGATCTCGTCAAATGGATTCATGTTCACAACATCGGCAACGTAACAATGACCGAGCTTCATGGGGCCGCATTTGACGATTTCGGGAATGTTCTGCGGATCAAATTTCGCCCACATCATCTTGCCGGCTTTAGCATCATCGGGAATACAGAGTGCCGGATAGAACAGCACGAGCTTTCCGATTTCCTTTTTGAGTTTTGCCGCCGTAAGCGCGGAAACAAAACCGCCCTGACTGCATCCCATCAAAAGAATATTTGACGAGTCGGTATAATCAAGACCCTTGGCGTATTCGATGACGGCACAGAGGTCGCTAACCTCCGTGAGTACGGACATATCGGTGGTCTTGCCTTCGCTCTTGCCCATCATAACGCAGCCACCACAAAAATCAAAGCAAAACGCAACGTAGCCCATCTCTGCGAGGAACTCTGCATAGTGCTTAACCGTCATTAAATTTGCCATAAAGCCGTGGCTAACAATAGCAATCGGGAGTTTCTCACCCTGAGGTCTGAACTCATATCCTCGAATGGTCAGTCCGTCACGCAGACAGGAGAATTTAGTTTTTGTTATGTTTTTCATATTCGACTCCTATCTAATTTGTAAATTCTTATTTATTGGTGAGTTTATTATATCACATTTTTATGAACTTTTCAACCGATTTGGCTTTCTTTGCCTACAGCAATGCAAATATTGAGGGCTGACCGCTTTGGTCAGCCCTCGGTGCGTTTATGCCTTTTTCATCTTTTTCTTCATCTTGGCAATTTCCTTTTTCTTCTGTTCTATCATCTTGGCAAGCTCCGCTTCGCATTCTTCTCGTGTCTTGGCGTACACATTGAATTTCTTTCGGCTGCCGTCGGGGAGTCTTGGGAAGTAGCTTCCTTCCCACAGGTGATCGTTTATCTGATACACGCATCCCGTGCCACTCTTGCGTACCTTGGGCTTCCACGGTTCGAAATTTTCGTCCACGTCGCTCGTTTGCTCTTGCCTTGGCTCATCCTTCGCTTCGGGCATCGGAGCGTCTGTACCGCCGATTTCTCGGTCGATTTTCACCGCTGCTTGCGCTCGCATGGTGTCAGTCACGTGGCTGTATATGTTCAGCGTAGTTTCCGAGCTTACATGTCCTATC
>JAFTHS010000063.1 GCA_017457295.1 Paludibacteraceae bacterium
AAATGCCATTTCGTCCGGCGGCATCACAGCAAGCTCATTAAGCAACGTAACGTTCTCCATACGGTCGATACGATAATGAACCATTTTATTGTGTCTATCATCGTATATCACAAGGTAATAGTGACCATCCGAAAAGATTGTTGCAAACGGGCTTACGGCATATCTATGTCCATCTCTGCGATAGACTCTTTCATGATTACTGTCGTAATCAAAGTAACGGAACAGAATTTTTTGTCTGTTGTTAATAGCAGTTACTATCTCACTAACCGAATAATAAATACTTTCGTTATCGCTCTTGGCAGTATTGAACTGAACGATGTTCTTTTTTAGCACAGCTGCTTTTTGACTGCCTGCGAGGTGAGCAATCTTATCAACAAGCTCAGCGGTCTTCTTTTCTGTTATGAAGCTCGCTGCCTGAACCGCATCCATAAGGATGTGTACCTCGGGGTTAGAAAATTTGCGATCCATAACGTAATACTGATTGCTTCTTCCGCGCCGAGTCATTATCTCATAGCCTGCTTCATTGAGGAGCTTGATGTCCTCGTACAGCGTAACACGGTGACAGTCTATACCTCCTTCGAGAAGTTTCTCTCGAAGTGTTTCCGTTCCCATGGGATGATCCTCGTCTGTTTCACGATTTAGTATCTCCCAAATACGCAGTAAGCGAATTCTGTTTAAGCTCTCATTGTTTTTCATAATCGACCTCCGTGTTTATGCATTGTAATGCATAGACTTCTCGCAAATACTCTTATATTATATCATATACAGTCGTATTTGTAAAGTTTGAGTTGTTAGTTTTTCGCTACACCTTTGTCGGTTGGTGTCAAATTTATTCGACAATTAGAGGTCTATCCTACATTTTGGGACAATCCTCTGATTCAATATTCAAAATTTGTATGCTGTTAAGGCGGTCAGCATTAGGGTATTGCTCTCGGATATTTCACTACTTCACAATTTTGCGATACAATATTAGCATAGATTTAATGCCGTAGGCATAAGGAGGTGGAGTGATGGAAAATGCTGCTTTTGGAAAGAGACTCAAAGAGGCTCGTTTGAAAAAGAAACTTACACAAGAGCAGTTAGCAGAAAAGGCTGACATATCTGCAATTTATCTCAGTGAGTTGGAACGTGGAGAAAAGTCGCCGAGTATGACCGTGTTCGTCAATCTCGTGCTCGCCCTTGACATTTCTGCCGACTACCTGCTGCTCGATGAGCTTCCCTCGGGAATGGATCACGTAAACAACGAGATTTCCCAAAGGCTGAACAAGCTAACACCGAAGCAAAGAGCTTCTGCGCTTGCTATCCTTGATGCGTATATAAAGAGTCTGTAATAAGTACTTTTAAGAAGGTGCCGTGTGCATCTTCTTATTTTTTTTGAAAAAATTTTCATTCGACAACGAATTTCGACAACATTTTTGCTTTATTCTGTGGTATAATATGCTCACAGCATTAGTCAAAGGCAAATGGCTTTGACAAGAAAGGAGCATTTATGACAGCTATTGGAATCCCGAGAAACGTAGATAAACTCGGACGAATTGTTATTCCCAAGGAGTTGAGAGACTTCTTCAAAATTGATAACGGTACTCAGATGGAGATCATCGGCACCGATGCCGGAATCCTGATCCGTTTTCCTGAATATGAGATTAAAAAAATAAAGGAGGACGAAGCACATGGATGAGATTAT
>JAFTHS010000013.1 GCA_017457295.1 Paludibacteraceae bacterium
GATACCTTTCTTTGTAAAAGCTCCGTGTACTTCACGGACTGGGTGTTCTAATTTTATCTCTGCCATATTTAGTTGATGTTTTAATAATCTTGGCTGATTAACCTACTAATCACCTACTAATAACCTACTAATCACCTACTATTGATAGTGTGCAAGATGCTAATTGAAGCTTTGAAATGGCGAAATGATGGGTGTAAATAGTAGTAATAGGTGGAAATAGTAGAAGTTAGTAGTAAAGTCGTAGTAGTTAGTAGTAAAGTCGTAGTAGTTAGTAGTAAATCGAGTGCAAAGATACGGGAATTTTTTCAAAAAAACAAATGAAAAGAGCAAAAAGGTTTGAGATGGCTTGATTTTTGTAGTGTGGTAGGTAGAAATACTAAATGATTATTGCTATGATTAAAATGACTGTTACAGATACAGAGATTCTTGCTACGGAAGAAGGCCAGTTGCTGGGTAAGATAGAGTTTACGTTATTAGACAATAAAATGACTATCTTGCATACGTATGCCTACGAGAGTGGGCGAGGGATAGGAACGCTGCTAATGGGACATGCGGTAAAATGGGCGAACGAAAATAATTATACGATAAATCCCGTTTGCTCCTTTGCACAAAAATATCTATCTATATTTTGATTGGTGTACTTATTGTTTAGATTTATCTGCCAAAAGCAAACAAATCTCCAAATATTGATTTCTATACTTTAGACTTTGTAAATTTGCATAAGTCAAATATTTGTTGTACCTTTGTACACTTTTACGAAGAATGCCTCAAAATAGAAACTCCAATATCGAACTCCTACGCATCGTGTGTATGCTGATGGTAGTGGTGCTACATTTTAATAATAATGGAGCCAATACGGGCATTGTAAACATGCCAGAACTATTGACAGTACGCCTAACATGGGGCTTCTTGGTAGAGTCATTCTGTATTGTAGCAGTGAATTGTTTTGTGCTCATTTCTGGATACTTTGCCATCAAACTCAAATGGCGCTCCATGCTCAAGTTTTATTTGCAATGCTTCTTTATAGGATTGTTTTCTTATTTGGCATATGTGGGCATATGTGGTGGATTTTCATGGCAGGTTTTAGCGGAGCTATTGTTGGCATTTACGCATAATGGATGGTGGTTTGTGGTGTCTTACGTCGGCTTGATGTTGCTTTCTCCATTACTGAACAAGGCGGTAGATAGTATGACATGCAAACAACTGTTGCATAGTGTATTGCTGTTTTCGCTGGTAATTCTCTATTTGGGTTGGTATCAGAAAGTAGAACCTACTAATAGTGGTTGCTCGTTGATAAGTTTCGTATGGATTTATTTGATAGGACGCTATATAGGCAAGCATATGACATTAGATTACATTCGTAGCTATCGATGGATATGGTTGGGTGGCTATTTGCTATCATGCTTGTCCTTGTTTGGATTAATTATGTTTCGCTATCATTTCTCTATTGAGATGCATTATCCGCTTGATTACAATAATCCATTGGTAGTGATTGCTGCAATAATGTTGCTATTGTTCTTCTTGTCTTGGAGTTTCCAAAGCAAGGCAATAAATTGGATGGCAAGTTCTGTATTCGCAGCATATCTATTACAAGAGAGTTGTTACTTGGGACATGAATGGCTATATCCTCAGATGCGTGAGATGTTTGCATATATTCCAGATGGTTGGCGTATATTGATGCTCCTAGGAGTTAGTGTGGCATTTGTGTTGCTTAGTATTATGATAGACAAATTATTAAGCATGTTGTCGTATGGCATATTGAACGTATATGATAGGTGCTGTGTATCGAAGGATTGTCAAGTAATATAAAATTAATAAATATAAATTAGTTTATGGAAAATAAGGTAGCGGAAAACCCTTTCAAAAACCGCGGCTTAAAGCCGATCAATAATACTTCGTTTATTGTAGTAACTGCATTATTTGTGACGCTGTATGTGGTGTCCAATATCATGGCAGTGAAAGTAATTGGTCTTTGGAATCTGTTTTATTTTGATGCGGGAACGATTACTTTCCCGTTTGCATACATGTTAGGCGATGTGCTGACCGAGATTTGGGGATATAAGACAGCACGAAAAGTTATCTTTACTACATTTCTATGCAATATCGTTGTAGTAATCTGCACGCAGATTGGTGTATGGCTGCCATCGCCTGATTATCTGGATGTTACAGCACAAGCGTATAATACGATGTTTAGTTATGTGCCTCGTATAGTAGTAGCGTCATTGACAGGATTCCTCTTAGGTGAATTGTCCAATGCATGGCTAATGGAGAAGATTAAGAAATGGACAGCAGGCAAACGCTTGTGGGTGCGAACAATAGGTAGTTCGGCAGTGGCGTATGTGTTTGACTCTCTGCCATTTGTGCTGATTGCTTTTGCAGGAACCGTCTCTGCACGCGATTTAATGTTGATGATAGCATTCCAGTATGTGTCGAAGTTGCTGATAGAGGCAGTGTTCGGTACACCGATGGCGTATGCGGTGATTTCTGCGATACGGAAAAGGTTATAGGATATAGGACGCTTCGCTATTGGACGCGGCAGAGCCGCTATAGGAGATAGGTTATGGAAAGATACGCGTTGATAGATACTGTGTTACCTCGGGAGTTTGTGCTGTTGCAAGGGACGGGGTGTAAGTGGAAGAAATGTACTTTCTGCGACTATCATGAGGATGTGAGTGATGATCCCTTTGCAGTCAATAGAGAGGTGTTGTCACAAGTGCAGGGTGTGTATGGGGTGTTGGATGTGATTAACTCTGGGTCGGCAATGGAGTTGGATGAGCGGACGTTGGGAATGATTAAGGAAGTGGTGAAAGAGAAGAATATTCATACGCTCTGGTTTGAAGCGCACTATATGTATCGAAAACAATTGGCGAAGTTTGCAGAGCAATTTGATGAGGTAGAGGTGAAGTTTCGCTGTGGGGTAGAGAGTTTTGATGGGCAGTTGCGTAAGCAATGGAAGAAAGGTGTTGCCGCGAATGTTACGGTGGCGGATGTGGCGAAGCATTTTCAAGGAGTGTGTCTGTTGTGTTGCACGAAAGGCGATACTAAAGAAAGGATATTGAGGGACATCGCATTGGCGGAGCAGTATTTTGAATATGCGAGCGTGAATGTGTTCTGCGAGAATAGTACCTCAGTCAAGCGGGATAATGACTTGGCGAAATGGTTTGTAGAGGAAGTGTATCCGACATTGAAACAATCAAAGAAAATAGAGATATTAATTAACAATACAGATTTAGGAGTAGGATGAAGTACGAAGAAGCGATGATTGGTTTGAAGCAGGGCAAGTATGCACCTGCGTACATGCTTTGTGGAAAAGAACCTTATTATATAGATAAGGTGGCAGAGTATATTGAGCAGAATGTGTTGGATGAAATGGCGCGTGAGTTTGATCAAACAATCATCTATGGCAAGGATTTGAGCGGTGGCGATGTGTCGCCTGTAATTGGTGCGGCACGCGGGTTTGCAATGATGGGCGGATATAAAGTAATCATTGTGAAAGAGGCACAGAACATCAAGAAATGGGATGCATTAGCGATGTATATGGATAATCCACAGCCATCGACGATATTAGTGTTCTGCTATAAATACGGTTCGCCAGATAAACGATTGAACCTGTTTAAGAACTGGGAGAAGAAGGGTGGCATATTGATGGAGTCAGAACCATTGCGTGATTATCAAGTAGAGAAATGGATTCGTGACTATGTGGCACAACGCAATGCAGAGCTAAAAGCTAATGGCGATGAGGTACGAATAGATGAAAAGGTGACAAAGATCCTTGCCGATAGTATTGGTACGGATTTGACACAAATTGTGGGAGCGTTGCAGAAGTTGATTGACGGTCGTCCCGAGGGAGTGAAAGTGATTGATGCTGCTTTGGTGGAGCGTAATATCGGTATATCGAAGGATTTTAATGTGTTTGAGTTGCAAGATGCATTGATTAAAGGGGATGTGGTTAAAGCCAATCGTATCACGCAGTACTTTGCGTCGGCTAAGGAACACCCAATGGTGAAAGAGTTGGGAATATTGTATGGCTTCTTTGCTAACTTGATGATTTATCACTACCTACCCGATAAGAGTGATCGAGTAGCGGCTAGTGCGTTGGGTGTGTCGCCGTTTTTTGTGAAGGATTATGCGGCAGCAGCACGCCGATTCTCTGCGGGCAAAACCTTTGCTATCATTGGCTATTTCCGTGAGATAGATGCGCGATTGAAGGGTATAAATAATCCGAGTGCGAAGGATTCGGACCTGTGGAAAGAACTAATTTATAAGATTTTGCATTAAATATTTGTTCGTTTCAGAAAAATATAGTACCTTTGCATTCGATTTCGAAAAGAGGATAAATTTGACTGCTTGCGACCTCTATAAAATAATGCTAAAAACTTGTTTTCCACAAGACCCAAACAGTCGCTTGTGGATTTTTTTGACCCTAACAATAGAAAATGAACTACTTATTTACATCCGAGAGTGTCAGTGAAGGACACCCAGACAAAGTGGCGGATCAAATCAGTGACGCCATCCTAGACCAATTCTTGGCATTAGACCCTAACTCACACGTGGCGTGCGAGACTATGGTAACCACAGGACAAGTGATTGTGGCAGGTGAAGTGTCAAGCGAGAAATATGTGGATATCCAAAGCACCGTGCGTAAAACTATCGCAGAGATTGGCTACACCAAGTCTGCCTACAAGTTCGAAGCAGAGAGTTGTGGCATATTGACCGCTTTGCACGAGCAGAGTGCAGATATTGCACGTGGCGTGAAAGGTCAAGGAACGGAGAATGTGGGTGAGCAAGGTGCAGGCGACCAAGGAATGATGTTCGGTTATGCCAGTGATGAAACCGAGAACTATATGCCTCTGACCCTCGACTTGGCACACACCTTAGTATATACGCTCGCGCGTGTACGCAAAGAGGGCGAGGAGATGTTGTACCTCCGTCCTGACTCCAAGAGCCAAGTGACTATGGAGTATAGCGAAGAGGGCGAACCACTGCGTATTGATACCATTGTAGTAAGTACCCAACACGACGAGGAGGCTACTCAAGAGCAGATAAAAGCAGATATCCAGCGCGTACTGTTGCCTCGCGTAGCCAAACGCGATGCACGTTATGCCGAGCTATTGAAAGGTGACTTCAAGTTGCTTGTCAATCCTACAGGTAACTTCGTTATCGGGGGACCTCACGGCGATACAGGTCTAACAGGGCGCAAAATAATCGTGGATACCTACGGAGGTCGCGGAGCTCATGGCGGTGGTGCTTTCTCAGGCAAGGACCCATCAAAGGTGGACCGTTCTGCTGCATATGCGGCACGTTGGATTGCGAAGAATATGGTGGCAGCAGGTGTGGCAAAAGAGGTCTTGGTACAAATCAGTTATGCGATTGGCGTGGCACAGCCCGTTAGTGTGTGCGTGAATACCTATGGTACCGCAAAAGTAGCATTGAGCGATGGTGAGATTGCAAAGAAAGTGAGCGAGATGTTCGATTTGCGTCCACAAGGCATTATCGAGGCACTTAAGTTGAAGCAGCCAATGTACGAGGAAACCGCTCGCTATGGACACATGGGACGCACGAACGAGGTAGTGAAGAAGCAGTTTGTAGATAACGGTCAAGTGATTGAGCGCGAGGTAGAGTTGTTTACTTGGGAGAAATTGGACAAAGTGGCTGAAATTAAACAAGCATTTGGATTATGAGTAAACTAAAGCAATCATGGCTTGTGGTGGGCATCGTGCTACTGGCATTGGTGCTCGACCAGGTGTCGAAGGTGTATATCAAGACACATTTTCAGTTGGGCGAGGCACGTGAGGTGTTTTCGTGGTTTTGGATTGTGTTTGTGGAAAATAACGGTATGGCCTTCGGCATAGAGTGGTTTAGCAAACTGCTGCTGACGTTGTTCCGTATCGTGGCTGTGGGCGTGCTGGGTTGGTATGTCCATACGATGATTCACAAGCAAGAGGTGCGAGTGGGTTATCTGACGACTATCGCAATGGTGATTGCTGGTGCATTGGGCAATATCATTGATTGCGTTTTTTATGGCAAAATATGGGGATATGCAGAATGGTTCCATGGTAAGGTAGTGGATATGCTCTATTTCCCATTGATACGCAATGCTGCTGGCGAATGCCTCTTCTTTAGACCAGTATTCAATATAGCTGACTCCTTCATTACGGTAGCGGTATTCTTGATTATCATCTTCTATCGCAAAGACTTGGATGAAAGCCTGAATCAGATATTTCCAAAGAAAGAAGATAGAAGTGACAAATAGAGGAATAAAAATAGTGTGTATTTTGCTGGCGTGTATGGCAATTGTAGGTTGCCGTCCACGTGGAGTGTTGTCTAATCGTGAAATGCGTGCGGTGTTGTACGATATTCATCGTGCTGATGGTGCTATTCAAGTGGCTGGATATAACTATGGACATAATCAGGAACTTTCTGCTTACTACCAATCGGTACTTGATAAGCATGGGATTACTCAAGCGCAATTTGATTCTTCATTGGTTTGGTTTACAGACAACCCGCAGATTTTCAATAAGATTTATCCTAATGTAATCGAGCGTCTTCAAGCAGATATGGACCGTGAGGAGGCATTACGTGATGAACGTATTGCAAAAATGAGGGACTCTAAAAAGATTAGTAAATTAGGAGAAAATAACACTGCGGAAATTGTCACACAACCTCTTCGGCATTATAAGGAAGTACAAAAAGAATACGTATATGGCATAGAAAATCCATGGAAAGAATGGCTACCTATGGAATTTTGCGAAAAAAATGTCATAATATTTGGTCAATTGGAAAAAAAGTTGTAACTTTGCACGCTTTTTCGGGCAATTAGGTTTTGACTCCTTATGAACCCTTAAAAAGTTGAACTTTTAAAACTTTATTTATATTAATTCGCTATGTTGGGCAGTTGTGGCTCGAGAGTGGGCGCGTAAAGTGGTCTGTCGGCATGGTCAAAACAAAAAAAACAAATGGATACATTAAGTTACAAGACTGTATCAGCTAACAAGGCAACCGCTCAAAAGGGCTGGGTTGTAGTTGATGCTGAAGGCCAAGTTCTTGGCCGTATGTGCTCGAAGGTAGCTAAAATCCTTCGTGGTAAGTACAAACCAAACTTCACTCCTAATGTGGATTGTGGTGATAATGTGATTATCATCAACGCTGCTAAGGTTGAGCTCACTGGCAACAAGTGGAATGATCGCGTTTATGTTCGCTACACTGGTTTTCCAGGTGGTCAACGCGAGATGACTCCTGCGCAAATGTTGGAGAAAGGTGCTGATCGCTTAATCAAGAAAGTGGTTAAGGGTATGCTCCCTAAGAATCGCCTTGGTCGTCAAATCATTGGCAATCTTTACGTTTTCGAAGGTGCAGAGCACGACAAACAAGCACAACAACCAGTACAAATTGATATCAACACCCTTAAATAATTGAAGATATGGAAATGATTAATGCATTAGGTCGTCGTAAAGCAGCAGTTGCTCGCGTTTATGTACAAGAAGGTAATGGCAAGATCACTATCAATGGTCGTGATTTAGAGGTGTATTTCCCAAGTCCAATTCTTCAATATGTGGTTAAACAACCATTGAACAAGTTGGAGGTTGCAGAGAAATACGATATCAAGGTTAACCTCGATGGTGGTGGCTATAAAGGTCAAGCTGAAGCTTTGCGTCTAGCAATAGCTCGCGCTTTGGTGAAAATCAACCCAGAAGATAAGCCAGCTCTGAAGGCTGAAGGTTTCATGACACGTGATGCTCGTGAGGTAGAGCGTAAGAAACCAGGTCAACCAAAAGCTCGCAAACACTTCCAATTCAGTAAACGTTAATATCCAAATAGCAGTGACTCCGTGGTGGCAAATTTTTGCTCACCGCGGATTACTCTGTTATTCCTCCTATGCGCGATTCTCTGCGTAGCGGAGGCAGACGGATAAATTATGTATAAATAATTCAAAACTAATCAAACAAAATGAGAACAAATTTTGATCAACTTCTCGAGGCTGGCTGTCACTTTGGTCACCTCAAACGTAAATGGAATCCAGCTATGGCTCCTTATATCTATATGGAGCGTAATGGTATCCACATCATTGACCTCAACAAGACTGTAGTGAAGATTGAAGAAGCTGCTGAAGCTCTCAAGGCTATCGCTAAATCAGGTCGTAAAATCCTTTTCGTTTCTACCAAGAAACAAGGTCAAGAGGTAGTAGCGCAAAAGGCGCAAGAAATCGCAATGCCTTATATTACAGAGCGTTGGGCTGGTGGTATGCTTACCAACTTCCCTACTATCCGTAAGGCTGTGAAGAAAATGAGTGCTATCGACAAAATGATGGCTGATGGTACCTTCGACAATATCTCTAAACGCGAGAAACTCCAAATTACTCGTCAACGCGAAAAATTAGAGAAGAACCTTGGCTCAATCTCTGACTTAACACGTCTTCCAAGCGCAGTGTTTGTAGTGGACGTAATGAAAGAGCACATCGCTGTTGCTGAGGCTAACCGTTTGGGTATTCCTGTATTTGGTATTGTTGATACCAATTCCAATCCTAACGATATCGACTTCGTTATTCCTGCAAACGATGATGCTACCAAGTCTATTGAGGTTATCTTGACCGCTGTATGCGAGGCTATCAAAGAGGGGCTTGAAGAGCGTAAGGTAGAGAAGGCTGATGAAGAGGCTGCTGCTGCACAAGCTGCTGGAGAAGCTCCTGCTCCAAAAGAGCGTCGTCAACGCGTACGCAAAGCTGCTCCTAAAGCAGAGGCTGAGAAAGTTGCAACTGCAGAAGCTCCAGCAGAGGCTGAATAATTTCGTAACTGATTAAAAATTAAGAATATGGCTGTTACATTAGCAGATATTAAGAAACTGCGCGACATCACTGGCGCAGGTATGATGGACGTAAAGAAAGCATTGGAGGAAGCTAACGGTGACTTCGATGTGGCTAAAGACTTGCTCCGCAAACGTGGTCAAGCTATCGCTGCAAAACGTAGCGAGCGCGAGGCTTCTGAGGGTTGCGTACTCGCTAAAGCTGAGAATGGCTTTGGTGCTATCGTAGCTGTTAAGTGTGAAACTGACTTCGTTGCTAAGAACGAAGATTACGTTAATATGGTTAAAGCTATCCTTGAGGTAGCTATGACTGAGAAACCTGCTGACCTCGAGGCTCTTAAAGCTTGCAAATTGGGTGACTTTACCGTTGCTGATGCAGTTACTGAGCGTTCTGGTGTTACTGGCGAGAAAATGGAACTCAGTGACTATGTTTTCCTCGCTGCTCCTAAGGTAGATGCTTATAACCACCTTGGTAACAAACTCAGCGCACTCGTTGCTGCTGATGCAGAAGATGCTAACGCAGAGGTGCTCCACGGTGTTTCTATGCAAGTAGCTTCTATGTCACCTATCGCTTTGGATGCTGACCATGTAGCTCAAGAGGTAAAAGACAAAGAACTTTCTATTGCTATTGATAAAACCAAACAAGACGAGATCAACAAAGCTGTAGAGCAAGCTGTCCGCAAGGCAGGTATCAACCCAGCTCACGTTGATAGCGATGATCACATCGAGTCTAACATGGCTAAAGGTTGGTTGACCCCTGAGCAAGCTGAGACTGCACGCCAAATCCGTGCTACTGTTCCTGCAGAGGCAGAGGCAAACATCAACATGAAGAAAGTAGAGATGATTGCACAAGGACGTCTTGGTAAGTTCTTAAAAGAGAATACTTTGGTAGAGCAACAATACATCATGAGTGAGAGTAAAGAGCTCGTGAAGGACGTTTTGAAGAAGAACAATGTTAATGTAATCGACTTCAAGCGCGTAACCCTCAACCAAGAGTAATAAAGTTTTTAAAACAGCCCTCCGCGCAAACGGGGGGCTGTTTTTTTAAGTATAATAGGTTAATGTAAATTTAACCTTTTTTAATATCTTGCTTTTAGCTGTATCTTCTATACCTTTGCTATACTTTTGCCGAACAAATTGGCTATTGTTGTAAAAGGTAATTTTAATATAGTTTAACATAAATCTAACCAAAGTTTTATGACACAAACACTTACTTCTCCTACCCAACGCAAGCGACTTCTCTCGTTGGATATTCTTCGCGGCATTACTGTTGCGGGAATGATTATGGTGAACAATCCTGGTTCGTGGTCACATATCTACGCGCCTCTTCGCCACGCGGCATGGAATGGTTGTACTCCTACCGATCTCGTTTTCCCATTCTTTGTTTTTTGTATGGGTGTAGCGATGTATATCAGCCATAGTAAATCGGATTTTGCTTTCACATGGCCTACTGCACGCAAGATTATTGTGCGTGGTTTGCTGATTATATTGATAGGTTGGGCACTTAGTTGGTATGGAATGGCACTTCGCCAATTCATCAAAGGGGCAGACTTTGTAACTGCCATGTGGTCGTATCCTATTGCGAACCTTCGATACTTGGGCGTTTTCCCTCGTTTAGGTCTTGTCAGCTTATTCGGAGGCTTGCTTCTTATTGTCTTCAAGCCCAAACGTATTTTGTGGGTTTCAGCAACTTTGATGCTGATTTACTGTATCTTACAGAGTGTTACAAATAGTTTTGAACTTAACGCTCAAAATATGGAATCCATCGTGGATCTCAAACTTTTGGGTGATAATCATATCTACCATATGCGCAATGCTGCTGGCGAGCGCATTGGTTTTGATCCTGAGGGTGTATTATCTACCATTCCTTGTATTGCGCACGTACTTATTGGTACTTGGATAGGTAAGCTAATTATGACTGAAAAAGACCTTTGGGGTAAGGTTACTCGTGCTCTTTTGGCTGGTGCGATAATGATGATTCTTGGCTTCTGTCTTGATTATGCGTATCCTATCAATAAGGCTATGTGGTCTGCTAGCTATGTATTGGTTACTTGTGGTTTAGCAAGTTGCATTTTGGGTATTTTGACTTGGATTTTGGATATTCGTTTACCACAACTAAGCGAAGTTAAACCTACTACAACTTGTCAAAAAGTGCACCATGCTGTAGCTAAAAACTGGTACAAGTTCTTCGAAACATTTGGTGTTAATCCATTGTTTATCTTCTGCTTGAGTACCTGGTTTGTAGTCACTATTGCGCAGATTCGATTCGATTTCCAAGAGAAGACATACAATGTATGGGGTTTCTGGTATCGTGAGTGTATGCAACCATTATTGGGCGACCAGGGTGGTTCATTGGCATGTGCGCTCAGTCTTGTACTATTGATGTGGGCTGTTGGCTATATCCTTTATCGCAAGAAAATTTATATCAAACTCTGATAATTTACATTATTCATGCCTCGTATAGCGACAATCGGATTTTTTGATGGAGTTCATTGCGGACATCGTTTTCTCTTTGCACAGCTCAACGAGTTGGCGTGTGAACGCGGTTTGAAACCATTGATTTTTACGTTTGATTGCCATCCGAGAGAGATTTTGACGGGAGTCGCTCCTGCTATGCTTACCACTTCAATGGAGCGTCAACAATTGTTGATGCTTCATGCTGAGGTGCGTGTGCTTTCTTTTGCTGATGTGCAACATCTTACTGCTGAGCAATTTATGCGTTATTTGCAAGAGCAAGAGGATGTAGAAGTATTACTTATGGGGTACGATCATCATTTCGGATCTGACCAACTGAAGAGTTTCTCTGAATACGAAAATATAGCCCGTAATATAGGACTATGTGTAGAGCGTGCAAATGAGTGTTTAGTGGACGGACTGCCAGTAAGTTCCACTCGTATTCGCAAACTATTAAGCAGAGGAAATATTCAAGAGGTTAACCGTCTATTAGGTTATGAATACTCTTTATCGGGTATAGTAGAGCATGGCAATGGTATTGGTAATCAAATTGGTTTTCCAACGGCCAATATCCACATAGATGTAGCAAAGCATTTACCTGTTTCAGGTGTATATACGGCCAATACACAGATAGATGGCATTATTTATTCGGTGTTGGTTAATATTGGTCATAATCCTACTGTAGGGAATAAACAACTATCAGTAGAGGCGCATATTGTTGGGTATCGAGGTGATTTGTACGGACATCAACTCTCTATCCATTTTAAGGATTTTGTACGTCCTGAGCAAAAATTTGCTTCTCTTACAGACTTGCAGCAGCAAATAGAAAAAGATATGCATATGTTATTATAAATCAGTTTGATATGAAAAAAGAGCGAATGTTCGCTCTTTTTTCATAACCGAATGCTTTGGTTTAGGATTTATAGTGCGTAATCCAAAATCATCATCAGTACAAATCCTGTTGTAAAACCTAATGTCGGAATATTGCTATGAGGTTCTGCCTGTGCTTCTGGAATCAGTTCTTCCACCACAACATACATCATAGCTCCTGCAGCAAAGGCTAATAAATAGGGTAAAGCAGGTGCAATTAATCCTATGAGAAGAATGGTTAGTATACTAGCAATAGGTTCTACAATACCAGACAAAGCTCCTATCATAAATGCTTTCCCTTTTTTCACACCTTCCGAATGTAGAGGCATAGATAGTATTGCTCCTTCTGGAAAATTCTGTATTGCAATTCCTATGGCTAAAGCCCATGCGGCAGACATGGAAATCGTACTTTCTGCGACCATAGATGATGCTAAAATCACTCCGACTGCCATTCCTTCAGGAATATTATGCAAGGTGATGGCCAATGAAAGCATCGTTGTTCGCTTCCATTCTTTTTTCGGTGTTAATCCTTCGGGAGAACTAGCACCAATATGCAAGTGAGGAATTAGGGTGTCAAGTAGCAGTAAGAAGAGTATGCCTCCTACAAATCCTACGGCTGCGGGTAACCATGTTATGGTTGTGGATTCAGCACTCATCTCCAAACTTGGAATGAGAAGCGACCATACAGATGCGGCTATCATTACACCTGATGCAAAACCTAAAAGCAACTTGCGTACCCAGTCTTTCATGCCTCCTCGGAGCAAGAATACCATTGCTGCACCCATTATGGTGCCTATGAATGGTAATGATAGGATGGGGTATATACTATTGCTAATCATTGGTTTATCGCATTATTTTTCGTGCTTGATTGCCTTGTTGGATAATGTATAATCCAGAAGGTAATGTTTGTAGAGTGGATGAAAGATTTTCTGAAGAAATCTCTGCAATAATTGTGCCAGTGATGTTGTAAATAACAATTTTATTGGAATAATAGATGTCATCTATGGCTGTTGTTCCGTTGGTTGAAATCACCATGTCGCTCGTTACGTTGGTAATGGTAAGGCGTCCCATCGTTGCATCATACGAAAATGTGGCCCCTGTTACATCCACTGATTCTGGGCGCGAACCATCCGCTTCTGTGAGATAGGCGATAAATCCATCCGACAAGGTATATTGGTAGTTTGGCCAAAGCGTAGCAGAAGTGTTGACCTTTACCTTATGAGTTTTTATGTTGCTATTGTTTAGGAAAATTTGAATTGCAAATTCCGGAAAGTCAATAAATGGATTGCGATTTCCTTGATAAGCTTGTGCACCATCATTGCGAACCATCTCGGTTAGCGATGGAGGATCTTGCATATGCCATTTGAGCATAATGCGTAATGATTCAAATACGCCCGAACTGCCTAACTTGTTGAGTAATTGTGCATTGCCATTATATAGTGAATTCTTGTAACTACCAGCTTGACCATATACTATATAGTCATACATTATCACACGTGCTGCATCGCCACGATAAGTACCGAGATTGATTTTCTTATATGCACTATTGTTAATACTAATTTCATCATCAGGATCGTAGTAACTACCTCCTTCTCCGTAGGCGGTATTACCTCGATCCGAATTAGCGGCTTTTCTTGTCGGGCGTACTGACTGCATATCATGTCCCATAGGGATATCTTTGTTGGCTCCTTTTGATTGTGGCCATGTGTGTTCGCGATTCCATGTGTTGCCACTATCCCATTTTCCAGCAAATGAGTATCCATCGTAATAACCGATAATATTGCCCGATTTATTTAAATCACGATCCACATCTGTGTAAGCATAACGCAAGTCGCCATAATCTAATCCCCAGGCCTCTAATTTACAAGTATTTCCCATCAGCGTGTTGAGTGAACCAAATAGTTGGTCGCCAGTTTGAGCAAGTAGAGTAGTGTAGGTGTAATTGCCTGTATAATAACTGCTTTGTTGAGATAAGTAGCTAGTATAGGCATACTGTGCTTCGTCTGTTGCTAGATGCGCCTGCATATCGATGGCTGCCTGTAGCGATGAAATACTGAATATATTTACAAGCAGGAGTGTGAAAAACTGTAATTTTTTATTCATAATTTGCGTTTGATTTTTAGTTTTATAATATCGCTATGGCACAAGTGACTTATGCCGTTGAATTACAGAATACAAAAGTAGTATATTTTTCGTATACGCACAAGTGCGCGCACGGTTATTATAGGGTATATGCATTTTTTTTAGAAAAAAAGAGAAAAATATTTGGTCATATGAAAAAAAAATAGTAATTTTGCATGATTTTTCGCGTATAGTAGGGATTGGTATGCGGTCTTGTGAAGCGAAAAATGGGTGGAAAAATGGGGTAACTGCTTAGAAATAAACTAAATACAAAAATAAAATGTCAAAGATTTGTCAAATTACAGGCAAGAAAGCCATGGGTGGATGCAATGTGTCTCACTCAAAACGTCACACAAAAAGGACGTTTGATGTGAACCTCTTCCACAAGAAGTTCTACTGGGTAGAACAAGATACGTGGATCATGCTGAACGTGAGTGCAGCTGGTCTGAGAACTATTAACAAGATCGGATTGGATGCCGCTTTGAAGCGTGCTTCTGAGAAGGGTTACATCTAAAATCAAGGAGGATTCGTTATGGCAAAGAAAAGTAAAGAAGCACGTGTCCAAGTAATCTTGGAGTGCACCGAGCACAAGGCCAGCGGTATGCCAGGTACATCACGCTACATTACCACAAAGAACCGCAAGAATACTCCTGAGCGTTTGGAATTGAAAAAATACAACCCAATTCTCAAGAAGTATACTATCCACAAAGAAATCAAGTAATTAACCTCTAATTAGAAAGGCTTAGAACTATGGCAAAGAAAGCGGTCGCAACCCTTCACACTGGTAACGCAGGTCGTAACCATACCAAGTGTATTAAGATGGTTAAGAGCCCTAAAACAGGTGCTTACATCTTCCAAGAAGAAATTGTTGAGAATGATAAAGTAGCTGCTTATTTCAAGTAATTGATTGGGCACTAAAATAATTAAAAATGCATACTAATTTGGTAGTATGCATTTTTTTTTGTACCTTTGCAACCGATTGTTAAGAATTTGGGCGGATTTGTTAATGTTAGAAAGGGGATAACTCCCTGTGAAAGATTATGTTAGGAATTATTATTAACCCGAAATCAGGAAAACGTGCGTTTCGTATGCAACGTTTATACTTGTGGAAACTATTGAAATCAAGACGTCAACCTTTCATATACCGCGTGACTAAATATGCTAACCACGCTATTGAGTTGGCACGCGAATTAGTGGAAGAGCGAGGATGTGATCAAATTTTGGTATTAGGTGGCGATGGTACGCTGAGTGAGGTTATCAACGGAATTATGCGTGCTGATTTGACTGAGGAGCAGCGTTCGAAAATTCAGTTTGGATTGATGCCTCGTGGTACTGGCAACGATTTTGCTCGACATTGGGGACTGACAAAGGACTTTAAACGATCGTTAGACATTTTCTTCCAAGGAAATTCTAAACCTATTGACGTGGGGTGTGTTACGTATTGGCGCAATAATATTCCACATCGTCGCTACTTTATTAATTCGCTTGGATTTGGTATCGAACCTATGGTATGTAGAGGCGCAGAGAGTTTGAAATATTATATTGGTAGTCACCATGTTAACTATTTCTTCGCCCTTATTTGGTCGCTGACAAAATATAAGAACCCACATTTGCGATTAGATGTAGATGGTAAGACTGTGGTGGAAGGTAAAATGTTTGTTACCAGTATTGCGAATGGTTCGTATGTAGGTGGTGGTATGAAACTTAATCCTAATGCCGATCCATGTGATGGCTTGTTGCATTCTATGTTCCTGACTCCGCCTTCGTTCAAAGAGATATGCCAAGCTGTTCCTCGTTTGTTTGATGGTAGATTGCACGAATTGCCATTTATTCATCCTGTTGTGGCAGATAATTTGTTGATGCATACCAAGCAACATCAGTCTTTTGAGGCGGATGGCATCGTGATGGACGTGACCGGTCCATGTCAAGTAACCTGCATGAAGCACGCTTTGCAAATGATAGTGCCGAAAGAGTTTATGTAGTTGCTTTCCTGCTTGCACCGTACAATAACCGCACAATAACCGTACAATAACCGCACAATTCGTGGCGGATGCAACGCCCCGATACGGGGGTGTCTTATAATGCTTGTGCAAATGCTTCTGCTTCGGATAATTGGTTGATTTTTCCAACATCCATCATACGGTAATTCTCAGGGATAAAAGCTCTGAGAATTTCTTTTTCTGCGATGCTGAGGTATAAATCAATGAGTGAGAATTTCTCTCCTTTATCTGCAATTACTTTGTCCATTGTACTGAAAATACGTGGATTGAGTACTTGCATGCCAGAAAAAGCTAATTTGTTCATGTCTTTACCCTGTTGTTTGATAGCTTTTTCGCCTTTTATTTCTCCTGTAGCAATATTAGTCCAACCACAAAGGCGGTTGTCGGCGTCAAAGAGTAGGTATCGTTGTGTATCTCGTGGACTGACTACCACTACTCCCATCTCATTAGGATTATATGCCTGTAGCAGGGTAGGGATATCAATATTGGAAAGAATATCGACGTTGCAGATTAAGATTGGATCTTGCTTCAAATTCCTATCAAGAAGGAGAGTCTTGGAGGATGGGGTTAGGAGGGGTTGTGCTTTGCGTAATCCACCTCCTGTCTCTAATAGCATGTCACGCTCATCACTCACGGAGATACGACAACCGAAGTTGTCGTTCTCGCGTAAGTAATTGATAATCATATCAGGGAAATGATGCACATTCACCACTATATCGGTGATACCTGCTGCTTTGAGACGCTCAATCTGCCATTGCAGCAATGGTTTGCCTGCCAACGGCACAAGTGCCTTGGGCAAATTATCTGTCAGCGGTTTGAGACGTGTGCCCAAACCCGCTGCAAAAATCATAGCTTTCATTCGGGAGTATTCTCTGGCTCTGAATTTTCGGTATCAGTATCAATGATTGTTTGTTCATCGTTTTCATTATCCACAATGCTTTCTGCCTTCAGATCATCGTAGAAAGCAGCGCGAGCAGCTTGCATATAAGGCACAACAAACAACGAACCTAAACCACAAGTGATTACCGCCAAAATGACCCATCCGATAAAGGTGATGTCAAGCACAAAGAGGTCCCATTTTTGTCCTCTCATCATCTCGCGGCTAATCTTCATCGCTTCACGAGGTGTGAGCTCTGGGTAGTCATGCAGCAAGTATGGCACCATGCTATAGGCATAAGACAGAATAATAGCACCAATACCCAATGTGATTACACCTATCAGCGAACTGATAAGAATAATCAGCAATCCAGCCACCAAAAATCGTGTGCTGGTATATGCTGTTTGACGCGAATATGTGACGGTGTATTGCAGCAATTCGTCCTGGTTGCCACGTGTGCGCTCAAGCAAAGAAATATAAAATGCATATTGCAATGGTAATACGAGTACTGACAATAGGGTAGTTATAGACCCGCCCCATTCAGATCCATTGATCGAACTAATCACAGAAGGAATAGAGATAATTAGTGCTGCCGCAAAAATAATTGCAGATGCAATCGCAGCTTCACCCCAACGGTTTTGAAGCGCCTCGCGCGCTTGCGCGCGGTATTCATAAGGACTTTTCATAATGGTGTTATTTTTGAGTATAAAGATTAAAATTGCATGCAAAGTTACTGTATTTTTATGAAATATGCAAAAAAAGTATGTTTTTTGTGAAAATATTTGGTCAATTCAAAAAAAAGCAGTACCTTTGCACTCGCTTTTGGAACGAAGCATGTCTTCCTAGCTCAGTTGGTAGAGCAACTGACTCTTAATCAGTGGGTCCAGGGTTCGAGTCCCTGGGAGGACACAAAAGACACCAATAAGGTGTCTTTTTTTTGTGTTTCAGTATTTGATATGTGTGCATGGTGCGCGTTATGCTGAAAATAGATAAAAATCTTTGATTTTTCTTGTATATGTGCAAAATTTTTACTACTTTTGCGCAATAAATACATTGGATAATTATGGCGCAATCATTAAGTCAATTGTTTTTTGAAGCAACCGGTAAAAAAGCAGGTGAGCAAACTGCATTAACTGCCTCTGGCAGCAATCGTAGATACTATCGTATAGAAAGCGAAGACAAAAGTGTATCGCTGATAGGTGTGCAAGGTACTTCTCGTGAAGAAAACCATGCTTTCCTATATATGGCAGAGCTGTTTTTGGAAAAAGGATTGAATGTTCCTCGCGTGTTGGCAGCAAGCGATGACGAGATGTGTTATGTGCAGCAGGATTTAGGTAATACACTTCTGTTTGATTATATTGCAGAGGGGCGCAAGACTGGTGTTTTTAGTGCACCAGAAAAAGAAATGCTGCGTAAGGTAGTGCGTGGGTTGGCCAAGTTTCAAGTAATAGGTGCAGAGAAATTTGATTTTAATCAATGCTATCCTCAACCAGAATTCAACTTACGTTCGATACTGTGGGACTTAAACTATTTCAAATACTGCTTCTTGAAAGCTACAGGTCTGGATTTTCAGGAAGATAAATTAGAAAATGAGTTCGAACGCTTAGCTTACATCTTATTGCGCAGCAATTATAGTGCATTCATGTATCGAGATTTCCAATCTCGTAATGTAATGATTTGCAAAGATTCGAATGGTGAATTAGTACCTTACTTTATTGATTTCCAAGGTGGAAAAAAAGGACCTGTGTATTATGATGTAGCTTCGTTTTTGTGGCAAGCCAAGGCAAATTTCCATCCTGATTTGCGTGAGGAACTGATAGAAGAGTACATAGATGAATTGCAGAAATACATGCCAGTAGATAGACCTGTATTCTATGAAACACTGAAGCATTTTGTGCTTTTTAGAACAATGCAAGTGCTTGGTGCCTACGGATTTAGAGGGTATTTCGAAAAGAAACCTCATTTTTTGCAGTCGATTCCATTTGCCATAGACAATCTTCGCCATCTGCTTAAGCATGCTAGTGAAGATTATCCTTATTTGATTCAAGTGCTGAAGGAAATGACCGAGATGAAACAGTTTAAGGATGTCGGGGTTCGTAAGCCATTGGTAGTTCGCGTGTTCAGTTTCTCGTACAAAAAGGGAATACCTGCTGATACTTCTGGCAATGGCGGTGGTTTTGTTTTTGACTGTCGTGCAATCAATAATCCAGGTAAATATGAACGTTATCAATTCTTTACGGGTATGGATGAGCCTGTGATTTCGTTCTTGGAGGAAGATGGCGAAATCCTACCATTCTTGGAAGAAGCATATAATATGGTGGATTTCTCGGTGAAGAGATATATGGATCGTGGCTTCCAGAATTTGATGGTTTCGTTTGGTTGTACTGGTGGTCAGCACCGTTCTGTATATGCAGCCGAAAAAATGGCAACTCATATCAATGAAAAATTTGGTGTGGAGGTGCAACTGATTCATCGTGAGCAGAATATGGAACGAATGCTGAATGCGAAAGATAATGTGTAGTGTTTAGATTCTTGCAGTGAGATGTTGTTTGCATTTTTGTTTTCAGTATTAACTACATTGTCGAATGGTATGTTTCATACTTCCTATGAGACTAATGTAGGTGCTAGTACTGAAGAATGCAATGTGGTGATTGACTCCATGATCTATTACCTGCAAAACGACCCAAAGATGCTTTCTGAAAAGTTCTTTGGTGGTTTAGGCAAGCAGGAAGAATCAAATAAGAATGCGTTTTATTTGATATGGAAAGAATCGGAGTATCTTCCAGATAAGCAATATGGGAAATTGGTTTTGGACGTGCTAGTGAACGAAAAGCCATTTCTTGAAGACCTCGTGATAGAAAGTCAAGTAACTGATACTATGTCAGGTACGCAGAGAGATATACGGGTGGATATTTATTATTCGGGTTCGATGTTGAAAGAAGCATACGGTACGTTTCACATATTACCAACTAGCGAAACTACCGCAAAAATGGGCATGGATGTGCATGTGAAGTTTGGTTGGTTCTTTCGCATTTTTATCACCCGAAAAGTGTATAGTGAAACAATAGATTGGCGTTTAATGCGGTTTGTGACTAACTTGAAATTAGTGGCTGAGGGCGAATCCCCAGATGATGCTTATTGGGAGCGAATTGACAAGAGAATATCAGAATAATCCTTGTCTACTCCCTGCTTAATCACTAACTAATCACAAACTAAAAACAATTAACAACTAAGTAAATGGATATATTAGAACGAATAGATGGACTTGAAGCCAAGTTTCACGAGGTGAGTCTGCTGATTACAGACCCTTCTGTGATTGCCGATCAAGCACGTTATGTGCGATTGAATCGTGAGTACCGAGACTTGGAGCGTGTGCTAGAGTCAGCTGAGAAATACAAGAAAGCAGTCAATAACTTGGCGGAAGCGAAGGAGATTTTCTATAACGAGTCGGATGCCGATTTGCGCGAGATGGCACGTGCAGAGATAGATGAGTTGGAGCCACAGATTCCTGCTCTGGAAGAAGAAGTGAAACTCATGCTTTTGCCTCAAGACCCAGAGGACGGCAAAAATGTGGTGATGGAGATTCGTGCTGGAACAGGTGGCGATGAGGCGAGTATCTTTGCAGGTGACTTGTTCCGCATGTACAGTAAGTACTTTGAGACGCACGGCATGAAGATGACGGTGAGCAGTTTCTCCGAAGGAGCCGTGGGCGGATTCAAGGAGATTATCTTCAACGTGTCGGGCGAAAATGTCTATGGCACATTGAAATACGAATCGGGTGTACACCGCGTACAGCGTGTGCCTGTCACCGAGACGCAAGGGCGTGTGCATACGTCGGCTGCGACGGTGGTGGTCTTGCCAGAGGCGGATGAGTTTGAGGTGCATATCAACGAAGGCGAGATTAAGTGGGAGACCTTCCGCAGTGGCGGTGCTGGTGGTCAGAACGTGAACAAAGTGGAATCGGGTGTGCGCTTGCGTTACAACTGGAAGAACCCTAACACGGGCGAGGTGCAAGAGATATTGATTGAGTGTACCGAGACACGTGACCAGCCAAAGAACAAGGAACGTGCTCTCTCGCGCCTGCGCACGCAGATATATGATAAGGAGCATCAAAAGTATATTGATGATATTGCTGCGAGACGTAAGACAATGGTCAGCACAGGCGACCGCTCCGCGAAGATTCGTACCTATAACTATCCACAGGGGCGTATAACTGACCATCGTATCGGTTATACGATATATAACCTCACCGCCTTTATGGATGGCGAGATTCAGGGTGTGATTGATGCCCTGCAAGTGGCGGAGAACGCCGAGCGTATGAAGGAGAGCGAACTATAATAGATCTGCCACGTAAGTGATATGAATTGTGCGTCTATTGTGCGTCTATTGTGCGTGAATAGTGCGTGTATTGTGCGTAATTGATAAGGCAAGTTAGAGAAAAACGATAATGTATTTATTTTATACACCTGACATAGAAATTAGCCATTTCCTCAGCGAAGAGGAGTCAGCGCATTGTGTGCGTGTGCTGCGCTATGACCGTGGCGATGAGATTTTGCTGACCGATGGTCATGGTACGACCTACCATGCGCGCATCACGAATCCGCATCCTCGCCATTGCGAGTTTGAGATTATCAGCCAAGAGAAGCAAGAGAAAACGCACAATATATACTTGCACGTGGCGATTGCGCCCACGAAGAATATTGAGCGATTGGAATGGATGGTGGAGAAATGCACAGAAATTGGTGTGGATGAGATTACGCCGCTATTGTGCCGTTTCTCGGAGCGCAAGAACTTGCGCAATGACCGACTGGAGAAGATTATCCTCTCGGCTGCCAAACAATCGCTCACACCCTATTTGCCGAAACTAAATCCGCTGACGGACTTCGCGGAACTCATGCAGCAGTATGGTGGCAATGAGAATATAGACAAGTTTATCGCCCATTGCTACAAGGATGAAAAACGTGAACTCAAAGACGCGCTGCGAAAGGGTAGGGATGTGCTTATTTTGATTGGTCCGGAAGGCGATTTCTCGGAGCAAGAAGTAGAATTGGCTATCTCTCAGGGCTTTGTACCTGTAGGATTAGGCCGTTCGCGCCTTCGCACCGAAACAGCAGGCGTAGTGGCATGCCATACGGCAGTGCTGTTAAATGAGTGATGAACTATGAGTTATAAGTGATGAGTGAAGAAATTATATGCTTGAGCAACTACTACATATTGACACGGAGATTCTGTTGGCAATCAACGGATGGCATGCGCCATGGGCAGATACGCTGATGTGGATTATATCGGCGAAAGCGACATGGATTCCGCTGTATGTGTTGCTGATAGGATTATTGGTTTGGCGCTATCGCAAGCCCGCTCCAACGGCGGTAAAATGGCTGCAAAGAGTGCCTACCTGCGTGGTAATGATTGTGGTGATAGCGTTGGCGGTAGGTGCTGCGGACTTTATTGCTTCAGGGATACTGAAAGACCTCGTTGCTCGCCCACGTCCTACGCGCGTACCCGAGTTAGAAGGTGTGTTGCATTTGGTAAATGGCTATCGCAGCGGACAATATGGCTTTGTCAGTAGTCATGCAGCGAACACGATGGCGTGTGCGTTGCTCTTCTCACTCATTTGGCGCAACAAAATAGCCACCTGTGGCTTGATGCTGTGGGTGGCGGCAAATTGCTATAGCAGAATGTATCTGGGGGTACATTATCCTATTGATATTATTGGTGGTCTTGTAGTTGGTGCTTTGGTGGCAATGGGGGCATATGCTCTTCTTCGTGCTCTAGGTGTTGTAAAGAGTCACCATGGTGGCAATGAATAAGTCTATTATGTTGGGCTTGAGGATAACGAGGGGTAGTTTGAACTTGGCGATTCATAAATACAGCAAATTGTTCAGGAGAGAGGATGTTCTGCAACTCGTTGATAATTTGTTGCATATGGAGTAGAATCTCGGAGCGTGTATTGGTTTCTTTACGCAGAAGAGCATATTTAAGATGCAAATGAAACAGCGTGTCGCGTAACAAACTATCCGTAATATTCAGCTCACGGACAAGCATTTCTGTCTGTTTGTGAGCAATATCTTTCGGAGTTCGTTGAGGATAACGGGGATGCTGAGCCAATATCGGTAACGATAGAAGAAAAATATATATGAATATGTAAATAATTCGATTCATACGAAAATAACGCCGCAAAAATTATGCCAAAAGGTGTGAAAAAATATACTGCAGAGTGGAAAATAGCTAAAACGCTATATTTTTCTGAAGAAAATAGCAAACACTCATCGCGTCCTGCGGTGCGTGTGGCCCTAGGTGGAATGATTATAGGGGTGGTTGTAATGATTGTGGCAATCAGCGTAGTGATAGGTTTCAAACAAGAAATTTCGCAAAAAGTAGCTGGTTTTGGTAGCCATGTGCAGGTGGTACGATTTGATAATAATTCGACCTTTGAACTTCAACCAATTTGTGTTTCTGATTCATTGAAAATCACGCTAAAAGAACTTCCGCATGTAGATAATGTAGCTTCATTTATTTCTAAACCAGGTATTGTAAAAACAGATAGCGCTTTTCAAGGTGTTATTTTCAAGGGAACAGACTATTGGGATTATTTTTCAGATAATATTGTGGCAGGAACTCTGCCTACTAAAAACAATGAGGTCATTATTTCTACGGAATTAGCCAAGCAACTTTGCTTGCAGGTTGAGGAAAGTTTCTTGTGCTATTTCATAGGTGATGAATTGCGTGTTAGACGCTTGTATATAACAGGTTTATATAATACTTGTATGAGCGCAATGGATGAGCTATTTATTCTGGGTGATATAGCATTGTTGCGGCAACTAAATGGTTGGAAAGATAATCAAGTTTCGGGTATGGAGGTGCTACTTGATGACTTGCAATACCTGGATGAGGCTGCGGATGCAGTGTACTATGCTACGGCTAACCGACTTGATGATGAGGGTAATGCGTTGTATACTCAGACAATTGAGCAACTGAATCCTCACATCTTCTTGTGGCTTGATTTGCTAGATATGAACGTGGTGATTATCATTATTTTGATGCTATGTGTATCTGGTTTTAGTATCATAACGGGGTTGATTATATTGATATTGGATAGTGTCTCGTTGATTGGGGTAATTAAGTCGTTAGGTGCAGATAATCAATTTATTAGGAGAATATTTGTCAATCAAGCTTTGATGTTGATAGGTAAAGGAATGATATGGGGTAATGTAATAGGTATTGGATTATGCTTGGTGCAATATTTCACACACATTATCCCACTTGATCCTGTTTCATATTATGTTAGTTACGTGCCTATGGCATTTCCTTGGGGATGGTGGGGAGTCTTGAATATCGGAACGCTTTTGGTTTCGTGGTTAATCTTGTTGGCTCCATCTGCTATTATTACTCAAATTTCTCCAGCTAAGGTCATGCATTTTGAATAATGAAGATATGCAATTAATTACACCTGTAAATATACCCATTTCCACTAGAACTATTGGATATAAGGATAAGATACTCTTATTAGGATCTTGCTTTGCCGATAATGTAGGTAAGAAATTTCAAGAATATTATTTTCAAACTACGGTCAATCCGTTAGGAACATTGTACAACCCCGCTTCAATTGCACAAGCAATTCAATTGGCTAATAGTGAATTGTCGGTAGAAACCCTGCCTTTAGTAGAATGGGGTGGAGTATGGCATTCTATGTTGCACCATGGTTGTTTCTCGGATGTTGATAAGAGTAAGCTGATTGACAATTGTTTAACTAGTTTTGGTGAGTTACAACATCAATTGAAAGAAGCATCATTAGTGATAATCACCTTTGGTACATCGTGGGTATATGAATATAGTGATAATTTCCCCAATAAAGAATTATTATCTCAGAATGGGCTGGGTTGTGTGATTGCGAATTGCCATAAAATGCCAAAAGAGAATTTTATTCGCAGGAGATTGTCAGTCAAAGAAATTGTATCAATGTGGCAACCTCTGATTGATAGTATGCCTGACAAACATTGGATATTTACAGTTAGTCCAATTCGACACATTAAGGACGGGCTTCATGAAAATCAGGTAAGTAAGGCCATCTTGCTGCAATCAATAGATGCTTTGACCAACGTATCGTATTTTCCTGCCTATGAAATTATGTTAGACGAACTACGTGATTATAGGTTTTATGCAGAAGATATGGTACACCCCTCATCTGTGGCAATAGAATATATTTGGCAGCGATGGGTAGATACATTTATAACGGCTACTACCAAAAGTGAGATGCAATCACTGCACCAATTGTGGTTGGATAAACATCATTCAATTCTTCATCCAAATTCGGAAGAAGCTATTCGATTCTTAGAACGGGTGGAAAAACAAACCCAAGAATTAAAGAAAAAATATCCTTGGGTTGTATAAAAGATTATTGTATTTGCAATAGCGATTTTACAAACTCTTGTCGATCAAATACCTGTAAATCTGTCATTTGTTCTCCTAAACCAATATAACGAACTGGTATCTTGAACTGATCACTAATACCTATTACTACTCCGCCTTTTGCTGTGCCATCCAATTTGGTAATTGCGAGCGAGGTTACTTGTGTGGCTTTGGTAAATTGTTTTGCTTGTTCAAAAGCATTCTGACCAGTACTACCGTCTAATACGAGCATGACATCGTGTGGAGCATCAGGCACTACCTTTTGCATCACATTCTTTATTTTAGTTAGCTCGTTCATTAGGTTAATTTTATTGTGTAAACGTCCTGCAGTATCTATCAAAACTACATCAGCATCATTTGCTTTAGCACTTGATAGGGTATCAAATGCTACACTTGCAGGATCTGATCCTTGTTGTTGTTTGATAACTGGTACCCCTACGCGTTCGCCCCAGATGCACAACTGCTCTACTGCTGCTGCACGAAAGGTATCGGCTGCACCAAGATATACTTTTTTGCCTGCTTGCTTGTATTGATATGCTAATTTACCGATTGTAGTAGTTTTACCCACACCATTTACACCAACGACCATAATGACATAAGGTTTGGATGGTAAAGAATCAGCAAAATCAAGCACTTGAGTGGAGTTATTTTCTGCCAATAGTGATGCTACTTCATCCACAAGAATGCGGTTGAGCTCAGAAGTGCCCATATATTTGTCGTGTTTTACGCGCTCTTGTAGCCGTTCGATGATACGTAATGTGGTTTCCACACCTACATCTGATGTGATGAGGGCTTCTTCCAAGTTATCTAGTACATCATCGTCGATGGTAGTTTTGCCTGCAATTGCTCGGCCAATTTTGCTGAGGACAGATTCCTTACTTTTTTCTAAACCCTTATCTAATGTTTCTTTTTTTTCTTTGCTAAATAATCCAAAAAACGCCATAGTAATGTGTTGTTAAAATTATGTTATATGATTATTTATTTCTTTTACGTAGAAAAGCACTTAAACCAAATGTGAACAAGATGCCTAATGCTACGACAAGGTATAATTGTATATCAATGCTTACTTTTAGTCGGTAACTAATATACCAAATAGTAGTAATTACCAAATTAATAGATAAAATGATAATTGTAGTCTGTAAGTGTGATAATTGATGTTCTAAAAATAAATGGTGCAAATGCGTTTTGTCGGCTGTAAATGGAGATACACCGCGCAATAATCGTTCAGACATTACACGGATTGTATCAAAAATAGGGATGCAAAGCACTGCTATGCATAGCGCAACTAATCCCATATTTTGTTGTAAAACAACAGTATATGAAGATTCTTTAGATAATATGCGAAAAACTGCTACAGCCATAATTGCTCCTAACATTAGGGTTCCGCAATCACCAATAAACATTTTTTTGCTTTCGCTGAAGAGATTATAGTAGAAAAATGGTACCATGGCAGCTGCAACAATCAATACTAGTCCTGCGAATGCCCAGTCTTGTACATGTAGGAAAAATACTCCAAACAATGTACAACTAATGATGCCAAACCCAGATGAATAGCCATCAATACCATCAATGAGATTGATGCTATTGATAATTCCTACACCTGCTAGAATACTAAGTGGTATAGCAATCAACGAAGAAATTTGTTGCAAGTTCCATAAGCCATTGAAATTATCTATCAAGGAATGGCTTAGTATGATGTATGCTCCTACTAAAATGATTTCCACAATGAAGCGCAACATTGCGGGCAACTCATAGATATCATCCAGAAGTCCAAGTAAGAGTGAAAGTACTATAAAACAAATGGTTATATACCAACTGCTCCAACCGAAGTGCAGTGCAGAAATAATCCAAGGGATTATAATTGCTAACGCAACAACGCATCCTCCAAGAAGTGGAGTTGGTTGTTTTTGCAATTTGCGTTGGTTGGGGATATCTACCATTTTATGCTTTTGCGCATATCGATATACCGCAGGATAAATTATCCATGATAGCACAAATGCAAATATGGCTAATAATGCAATCAGTTGAATGGGTGTCACGTTTTACTTGTCTAATTGTTCGTAAATTGAATTTTTGCTTCTAAATTCAGGCACTATGTCCTTCATACGTTGCACAGCGGGGAATACCATGCCCTTTTGGGCAAGAAGAATAAGGTCTTCTACTTGTTTTGAGACCATATCATATTCATATTCACGAACTTTTGCAACCATGATTTTCTCATTTGATGTTGGAATAGTTGTTTCCTTTTGGTTGAGTAATTCCTCGTATAACTTCTCGCCAGGACGCAAACCAGTATATACTATTTCTATATCACGACCAGGAACAAAACCAGCTAAGCGAATCATATTCTTGGCTAAATCTGCAATTTTCACGGGTTGTCCCATATCAAAAACGAATATCTCACCACCATTTCCTAGCGTAGCGGCTTCCAGTACCAGACTACTAGCTTCTGGAATAGTCATGAAATAACGAATAATATCAGGATGAGTAACGGTTATCGGTCCACCATTAGCAATTTGCTTCTTAAAATATGGTACTACTGATCCGTTGCTTCCCAATACATTGCCAAAACGAGTAGTGATAAACTTAGTACAATCTTTGTTCGTTTTTGCCAATTGCAAATACAATGATTGTACATAGATTTCCGCGATGCGCTTCGAGGCTCCCATTACGTTGGTTGGATTTACCGCTTTGTCGGTAGATATCATGACAAAGCGTTTTACTCCATATCCTACTGATAAGTCTGCTACATTTTTGGTTCCAAGTACGTTAGCTAATATGGCTTGTGGTGGGAAATCTTCCATCAGTGGCACATGTTTGTACGCAGCAGCATGGAAAACTACATCAGGTTTGTATTCTTTGAATATTGGTTCAATCATGTCGCGATTACGCACGTCTGCAATTATGTGAACAAACTTGATTGTAGGAAATTGTGGTCGGAGTTCTATAATCAAATCATGCAATGGAGATTCTGCCATTTCTAATAGTATGATTCCGCTTGGATTTCTCTTGGCTACTTGTCGCACAATTTCGCTACCAATACTACCTGCTGCACCCGTAATCATTACGGTATTGCCATCTAAAATCTGTTGAATTCCAGTATGATTCAAATTAATTGTGGGGCGCTCCAACAGGTCTTCCACTTTGATAGATTCAATGCGACCAACTTTTTGTGCAATAGATTCTTCCACTTTTTCCGTGGAGAAATCGGTAAAATACGGAGTTACTAGTAGGTTAAAATTGTTTTCAAGGAATATCTCCAAGTCCTTTAACGGATTGATTTTCTGCATTACCAATGGAGACACAATCACGTCATTTACGTTTTTTGCTTTCATCGCAAAAATCAGTTTATCATCCACTGGATATACTTTCATTCCCAACAAACTGTGTTGTAGATTTTCCGCATGACGAGTGATAAATCCTACGGGGCGATATGGACTATTGACGTTTGATTTCAACATTTTCGCAATGGATAAACCTGCAGATTGAGTACCATAAATGAATACTTTTTTTGTACGATGCGCTTTTGTTGATATATATTCAAATATAGTTTTGATAGCCACTCTCCATCCAAACAACAAGCAGATAGCTATGAATACGTAGATTATCAATGATGTCGTAAAGAATGGTGTAGGAGATGTAGTACTATGTTTGAAGATTAGATTAACAATGATAAGCAATGCTCCTGCGCAGACCACAGATATGGCTACTTTGATGGTATCCACGAAAGTAGAGTAGCGCAAAATGCCTGAGTAGGTATGAAATATAAAGAAGAATATTGCCTGTACTCCGACTACAGCCAATAGTTGTGCCCATACGGGTATCAATGCTGCTGGAAATCCATATTTGAATAAATTGCTACCAACTACCAAACTTACGCTAAAAGCTATAAAGATAATCAACAAATCCAATAGCAATACTCCCCAACGAGGTAAGTAACTGATATTCGTAAAATGTGAGAACATGTCGGTTGTGAATATCTCTTTTATTCGTTTCATATGCTCAATGTTTTAGGTGTTTTATACTTTTTTATTTCCATATCAAATCTTGTTACAAGATTACTTTGATAATTTGCTAACTTTGCGCTACCGAAGGGATACCGAACTCTTACCGAAGGATAGCAGACTTGATAGTTTCTACAATATAACGTACATCTTCATCCGATACGTATGGTCCGGCAGGTAAGCACATACCTACTTTGAATATCGCTTCACTTACTCCATTCACATATGCTGGTGCATTCTTATAGACTGGTTGCTTGTGCATTGGCTTCCAAACTGGGCGTGCCTCAATCTTTGCATTGAGCATATATACTCGCAGGGCTTCTACGTTATCATTTGGCTGACAATCAGTTACTGCGGTATCTACAGCATGAATAACACCTGCTGCGCCGCCTACGGCTGTTTTGATCACTTCTTTATAAGCATTCTCTTGGCCTTTGATGCGCAAAGTAGGGTCTAATTCAATGGTACACAGCCAATAGTTGGAATCATAGTCCTCTGATGGCGCTTTATGTACTGTAACTCCCTCTACATCAGCAAGTAATTCTTCATAAAGTGCTTGCACATGCTTGTGATGAGCAATATGATCGTTTACGATAGTCATTTGTCCACGACCAATGCCCGCACAAATATTAGACATACGATAGTTATAACCTACCTCCTCATGTTGGTAGTATGGATATGCTTCGCGTGCTTGAGTGGCATACCACATCACTTTATTTTTGAGTTCAGCATTTTCGCATACCAATGCACCGCCTCCAGATGTGGTAATCATCTTGTTACCATTGAAGGAAAGCACACCAAACTTGCCAAAGGTACCCAATACTTGTCCCTTGAACTTCGAACCAAATCCTTCTGCAGCATCTTCAATCACAGGAATATCGTATTTTTCTGCTACTGCCATGATGCGCTCGCAATCATATGGCATACCATATAAGGCCACTGGTACGATTGCTTTTGGTTTCTTGCCTGTTTTCTCGATACGGTCTAAGATGGCTTTCTCTAACAAGTCTGGGTCCATATTCCATGTATCTGGTTCAGAATCAATAAATACGGGTGTAGCACCAAGATAAGTAATTGGATGAGATGAGGCACAGAATGTAAATGATTGTACACATACCTCATCACCTGCTTGCACTCCACATGCAATCAAAGCAAGGTGTACCGCAGCAGTACCTGCAGACAGAGCAACCACTTCTTTCTCATTACCTTGTTGATCTTTACCAACAAACTCTTTAAGGTCTTGTTCAAAACCATTCACATTTGGCCCCAATGGAACAACCCAATTGGTGTCAAAGGCTTCTTTTATGTATTTTTGCTCCAACCCCTCGTCTGACATATGCGCTAGACAAAGGTAAATCATTTTTCGTTCGTTACTCATGATAGTTTAATTATGTGCTATTAGTATGTTATAAATCTTTTAGCCTACAAAGGTACTACTTTTTTTGCATATTAACAAATTTACCTACAAAAGTTTAGATTATTTCCCCTGCATAAGGTATGCGTTTACCTAACACGGTAGCAAAAATCATCTGTATATCTTTGATAAAACTATAGTTGTGATAATAGAAATAGTTTAATCTCACTTTATCAGGATAAATGATATTATCATTGTACCATTTGGCAATATTTTCTGCTGTTTGTCCTGTAAAATTGGGCAATTCGTCGGGTAAAGTAATCTCCTTTGGGAACTGTTTACCATGTAGTATATGTTCTACAAACGCGGCAATGATATATTCTTCTTCGCGATATTTGAGCGAAGCTGGACCCGTAATACCAGGACGAAGGTTAAGAATCTCTCTCTCTTTCCCTTGTAATTTATCAGCGTATCCAGGAACGTCTGGTCGTGGTCCTACAAAGGACATTTTTCCAATAAATACATCCCACAGACCAGGTAACTCGTCAATCTTATATTTACGAAGTATTGCACCCAATGGGGTAATTCTATTTTCACCCGCCATTGAGATACTAGATCCACTATGGTTTATTGTCATTGTGCGAAACTTATGGCATTTAAAAATTTTACCATTTTTACCTATTCTTTCTTGTACAAAGAGTATAGGACCTGGCATCTTTATTTTAATGAGAATTGCTACGATTAAAAATAACCAACTAAAAAATAGAAGGCCCAATATAGATATTGTTCTATCAAAAATAAATTTCGCAATCATATATTATACTTGATTATATCAATTGGTTAGTGTTTCTTTCTGGCAATTTTCTGGAAAATCCATCCTCTCAATGTATTTGGCATCATAACTTGAACAATAAAACGAATTGTAGAATTGTAAAGAAAGAGTGGATACGTAATGATATGATGTGTTAACATGTATTTTTGAAGTTCATATTCACTTTTATAGTATTTCCAACCTCCTCGACGCTGATACATTTCTTTACCAACGCGTACCTTTACTAATACATTATTTATATTTGCAAATGTACAATCAGCTAATGCCATACGTATCCATAAATAATAATCTTCGTTATAATGCCAATCCATGTAATTACCGACAGATAATGCAGCACTCTTTTTCATCATGATTGTCATATGATTAAATGGACAACGATATTTCAAATATCGATGTAAATCTTTATTGCTTAATGGTACAACTCGTTTTCCTACTACATTTGTTGGCTGAGTAATAAATTCTTCTATATAACCTCCAACAATATCACATTCAGGGTGTGCTAGCATAAATTTGAGCTGTTGTTCAAAGCGATTGGGTATACAAATATCATCACTATCCATTCTGGCAATATATTCATATCTCGCTTGTTCTACTCCAATTTTCAGGGCATTTCCAAGCCCCTGATTCTTGTCTAGAAATATAGTGTTGAATATAGAACTATATTGCTGGTTATATTCTGTAATCAAACTGTGTAAATCTTTTGAAATAGGACCATCTACAACCAGTACAATTTCAGATGGGGGAACTGTTTGTTTGATGAGCATGCTGTCGAATGCCTCTTTAACATGCATTGGGTTGTCATTTTTGTAGACTGATGTACAAACAGAGTACGCTGGTAGTGTTTTCATTCTTCAGGGAACTTAATATTTACAAAATAGTGTTTCTCTCTTTTTTCGAGAGGTGGTATTTCCATGTAATTTCCATATAATCGACGAAGATATGTATCATAGTCTTTAGGAAGTGGAGCCATAATGTCAGCAAATTTCATATAACTTGCAGGTATGATTTTGGATGGTGTATGAATTTCTCCAAAATAATGTTCTCTACCTGTAGGAATCGATATGTGTGTAGTCTCTATATGTTGATATTTTGAAGCATAACGATCAAAGAAAATGTATAAATTAGATTCATTAAATAACAATGAAGCAATTTTACCAATAAATAATCTGGTATTAATTGTTTTTCTTCCGTCTTTTGATGCTTGCAGAATCTGTGTCGCACAACAGTTTCTCTCTTTGTAGAAATATATACATAAAGCAATATATTGTATGGCATTGAGCCAAAAACCATGCCACAACCGCTTAATAATGTTATCGGGAATATTATCAATAGGGAAGACGTCCATGCTTAAATATTGAATATTGTTTTCAGAATGATAGATATCTTGTGTAATACAATCAGTACGTTGTATTTTCATAAACGGAAATTTTGGGACGTTAGAGATATTAGCACCGACGCAACGATATTTGTTACCATATTCTTGTTGTAAAATTTGTGGTAACTTTTCATAATCTTTCCGTACCATAATTGTGTCAAGGTCATCATCCCATGGAATAAATCCTTGATGACGTACGGCCCCCAAACATGAGCCACCACTTAATAGGATACTTATTCCATACTTTTGACAAGCAGAATAAACATCCCTAAACATATCTAATAGAACATTTTGTAATCTTTTAAGATCTTCTGAAGATAGTTCTTTAACTTCTATATTAGCTTGCTGTATTAATTGTGTAATATTCATAAGTTGTTGATTGTTTTATAAATACCTTCGTCTATAGACACTTTTGTATCCCACCCTAAAGCTTTTAATTTATTAACACTAAAGATAGCACGTTTTATTCTAGAATACCCTTTGGATTCTATATTTTCAGGAATCTGTAATGTGACCTTAGTACCTGCAACTTCTGCAATTCGCTCTGCTAATTCTTTGATTGTAATATTGCTATTCTCATTAGCTATATTGTAGGCATTGCATGTAACACCCTTTAAGAGGATTGTCAAAATACCCGATACGCAATCATCAATATAAATCCATGAACGATATTGTTCACCAGCACTTTTTAAGATTATATTTTCTTTATTTCTAGCTTTACGGGTGAATTGAGCGAATGCTCTATTATCCTTCTCTGTAAAAAATGGTCCATATGTGTGGCATGGACGTGCAATGACTATATCTAAATTATATTGATCGGCATAGGATATGCAAAGTGATTCTGCTGTTCTTTTTGACAAGGGATAACATGAACGTGGATCCAAATTATCAATAAATCCGCAATCCGTTTCAGACCAAACCGTATTTTCGCCATTTCCGTAAACTTCTCCTGATGAAACATACAAAAAGCGTTCAATATTATGAGTTCGCCCATATTCCAATAAATTACGTGTTCCATTAATATTTGTCCAAATGGTTCCCACTGGGTCTATCGAATAAGCTGTCGGGTTTGCATTACTAGCAGCATGTATAATATATTGAAAATGGATGTTTACTTTTAATGGTTCATTGATGTCTCCTATAACAAAGTGAAGCCGCTCATTTTCTTTATATTGCTTGAATCGTTGTTCTCCTTGTGATTTGTCTCGAAACATTGCATACACCTCTGCAGAGGTATGTTTTATTAACATATCTACAATGGCACTACCAATTAGTCCAGAAGCCCCTGTAATCAATACATGCTTGTGGGTTAATTTATATAATGGTAAAAAATCTATTAAATTTGCAGTCATAATTATTTTAGCCAAGAATCTTTAGAAACATGTTTTAAAGCCTTAAACAACTCGATATCCTCTAAATTTGTTAATTTAAGTCCATTTTTTTCACTACCAATCACTAAATGTTGGTCATTATATCCAAGTTTTGCAGTTAACTCACATGATGCTGCCATGTTAAGTCCTTGTTTTTCTGCCATTTGATGTATCGATAGCAGTTTTCCTAATTTATATGTATGGGGTGTCTGGGTTCGAATTAGTTGTTCACGTTTAATAGGTAGATATTCTAATGTGTTATTATATTCTTGATGCTTCATTATTACCTCTTTACATGGTAATCCTGTAATTGCATATCCATATTGAAGACAAGTTTCAATATTTTGAGAAATAATTTCAAATGAAACCAAAGGACGAACTCCATCTTGTATAATTACAATGTCATCATTAGAATAACCTACTTCTTTGAGCCCCACTAATCCATTATGGATGGAATCTTGATTCGTTGCTCCTCCAGGAAAAATATGTTTCAGTTTTGTGATACCAAATTGATTTGCATATGCTTTGAGCATATTTTCCCAACCTTCTAAACAAATGACAGCAATTGCGTCAACTTCAGGATGTTTTTGAAAAGGAAGTAAGGTGTATATAATAACAGGGCAGTCATCAATATTCATAAATTGTTTGGGAATATCTTGCCCCATCCTAGTTCCACTACCAGCTGCAGTTAATAATGCAATATTCATAATTTTTAAATTTAGATGTTAAATATTGTTTTTTGTGATTTTTCCAAAAATTGGTGTTATCAACTATCTTTGCGTTAGAAATTGTTAAATTCGTGTGATTGTTTATTTGTGTTTGTAGATAATATGTAAACTTTCCATCCATTTTTCGCAGGAATGATTTTTATCAAAAAATTGTAATTGTTCAGGAATGTGTTTCGATAATTGTGCATGATTGTTTACAACCTGCGTAAATCCGTTAGCAATAGCTTGTATATCTCGTGGGTTTACTTTTATGCCAGCTTTACCGACTACTTCTGGAAGGCTAGTAGTATTGGCAACTAAAGCAGGTGCACCAAAACGAAATCCTTCTAATGGGGGAATGCCAAAACCTTCGCATAGACTGACTAAGACGACTGCAACTGTATGCTGATATAAGTAAGTAATTTGAGCATCATTTAGATATCCCATATATTTGACATTATCTGCATTTTGTATGTGCGCTAAAATTGAGGGGTATTGAGGATTGGGCTTACCTACAATAATTAATTGATAGGTTCCTTGTATGTTGAAACGGCAGAAACCATCAATCATTCGTACAATATTTTTGCTAGGTTGAATACTGCCTACAAATAAGAAATATGGTTTGTCCCCCGTTTCTACAATGGTGGATGTCCCAATGTTGACAGGTAACATATTGTAGGTAATGGTTAGTTTGTTTTTGGTTATAGGAATATATTTTCGTATTTGTTCAAAACTATAGCGAGAGACGGTCAATATTTCATGTGCAGCACGAGCATAAATACGAGTGATAATTGTTAGATAGGCACGTTGAAACCATCTATATCGTTCGGAATTGGTGATATAATAAATGTCGTGTAAAGTGAATACGCGTTTAGCGTGTACAAATAATGGCATGGAAGTGCAATAACTATAGAATACGTCACAAGGTTTTATATATCGATAAAATAATGTTTGTTCAAATATAACGCGTTTTAGACCTCGTCCTAGAGTAGGTACATTGATATATTCTACATCTGCTGTTTGAGGAATACCAATCAATTCCGCAGGTATATGCTTCTGCTTATATACAATAAAATGAGTATCTAATATGTCATACTCATTCATTACATTTAGCATATTATGAATGTAACGGAATGGTCCAGTAGTTTGTGTGTCAGGTAACGCTATGAAATTTAATGCAACTATCATAATAAAATATTATTAATTATTAATAAAAATGTTATTTTCCTAAAAATAGGGTTGTGGTAAAAGAATTCGTTCGTATGAGCCGTGTTAGGCTAATGGTATATATGTAAATTATTGATGTATAAAGAATTAGCATAATCCATGAAGAGCAAAGGTAGGGGGGGAGAATATCTCGGGTACTTCTTAGTATAAAGTAGTGGCTTAAATATATGCCGAGACTATCGGATGAAGTCCATAACGTAAAATTGCTAAGTTTATGATATAAACATATACGTCTGCAGGTTTCTAGCCACCATAGACATCCTAATATATTTAATACCATCCAAACCATAAACATTGTATTTGTTTCTATGCCCGAATACTTGCAAGAGAATAAAATCGCACCCGAAATATATGCTATGCTAATAAGGACATATGAGATTGTCTTTGTTGTGATCAATTGTATTTTTTGATTGTTCAATAGCATTCCAAAAAGAAAAAATAAATAATATCTTCTAAATGAAGCTAAGCAAAATAAATAGTATATTTTTTGAGGAAGTACGAAACCTAATACAACACTTATAAACCATGGGAGTAATAGTAGAATGATGTATAACCATTGAGGAAAATGCAATACCTTGTATCCACGATGTATTATCCATATTATTCCAAAACACATAAAAAGTACATATACAAACCAATAGCCTCCTTTACTGTCCTCATATAAAACAGACTGTATAGTAGAAAAAATGTTTGCATCACGTGTGAATGCAAGAAACGGAAAGTAAAGGATGGAGAATGAAAGTAGCGGAATCAACAAACGTTTTGCTTTATTGCTGATCCATTTTATATCTTCTTTAGGGGATGTGAGAAAACCGCTAATACAAAAAAATAAAGTTAAGAAGTATGTGTTGAAGAAACCACCTAATCCAGGAATATTGTCACGGAATGGATAGTGGAAGAATAACACTGAAATAATTGCAATAGCTCTTGCTAAATCTAAATATTCTATTCTATTAGTTGGATTTTTCATTATTATTTTGTTTGATAGAAGAGTGAATGATATGTCGTATTTTTTGAACGCGGGTTGCTATACGTAAGATACTAGCGCTAGCGAGTGCTCCTTGTGAGAGTTGCTTGCAAAGCGTAGTATTCAATAGCATGGACTGTATGGCATTAGCAATTGCATTGATATCATTGGGGTTGATAAGGATGCTATTTGTACTATCCAAGATATCGTAATTGAATGCCATATCTGAAGAAACAATGGGTAAACCACATGCCATAGCTTCGATAGTGGAATTTGGGCAACCCTCCGCTAGGCTAGGTAGCACGAATACATCAGCTGCATTTAAGTAATGCACAATTTCATTATGTGGTAATTGTCCTTTAAATACAATATTTGCATAATCAGGCTCCTTTTTGCAATTATCCATTGGACTGCCGATATAGATTGCTTTAATACATGGGTTGTTTAATTGTTTAAGTGCTGAGTCCAAACGAAAAACACCTTTTCGTTCGTTCCATCGCCCGCAGAAGGCCACTACGAAATCAGTTGGTTTTATACCTAATTTCTTTCGTATAAGCATTCCGTCTTCATGATAAAAATCTTCAGGGTTATATGCATTGGGGAGTATATGACAACATGCATCACATGTTAGACCATGGGCTATGCTTTCTTTTTTGTTTTTAGTGCTGACGCAGATTACATTTTTTACTGTGTTATATAGCCATGTTTTGTCTGTATGATTTATTTGTTCAATAGGAATCTTGTCTTCCCCTGTACCAACTATTAATGGGAGTGAGTGTTTTCGTATATAATCAATAGCATTAACTGCATTCAGCCAAAAGTGAGCATATACGGCATCTGGTTTGTTGAGTCTCTGGGCTGTTCGAAAGGTTACATAGCGATTAAACCATTGAGTAATAAATCCGAATCTTCCATCTCCCATTGTAATTGATAACGGACGATATATGTGAATGGTTCTTCCTGAAATATTTTGTGTAAAGTATCTTGGTGCTAATGGAACATGGCGCAGCCAATGTTTCGTTAATGACTGGGGGGCAATTACATTTACAATCACCCCTTGACGAGTCATTTCTTCCGCCATATTTGCTATAAAAGCGGAGTATGGAAGTCCTGGACTAGGGTATCCATCGGATATGATGAGTAGATGATTCATTAAGATTGTGTAGTATGTTGAGATATTCGACCTAAACTTATTCCCAGTGCCATTGTCATGCATATTTGCATATTGGAATAAGACATTGAAAAAAATGTCATTACAAAACATGCAACAAGAACGTTGAGTAATGCTGAAGTTTCTGTTCTTAAATCATGGTGGATTCTAGATATTTTATATGTCTTGTAAAATGTAATCCAATATATAGCATATATAAACACTCCCAAAATGCCCTGATTTATTAATATCTCCATC
This sequence comes from Paludibacteraceae bacterium, assembly GCA_017457295.1. Taxonomy (GTDB): domain Bacteria; phylum Bacteroidota; class Bacteroidia; order Bacteroidales; family Paludibacteraceae; genus Colicola. The sequence continues at coordinate 38,775 of JAFTHS010000013.1, forward strand.
CAATCGTTATGTGCGTAATTATCTGCGACTTGGAGAGTGAAATTTGCTCCACCACCAAAGAGTTGTGTTGTTAATGATGCTTCATTGTAAAAATAATTCCACATATCCCATAATAGTACATCTCGCAAACTACTATTCCCGTCTAAAGTTGATTGAACGCGATGTACAAAATACTCATTAGTCGTTAATAAATGTTGTATGAAATATAATCCCCCAAAAAATACAACAACAATAATAATAGATAGTCTGAAACGAGTATTTTTTTGTCCTTGCGTCCACATACTTGTTAAAAATACTAAAGCACATATTGATGCCGTCAACATTGCTCCACGTTTCATAGACAGTGTTACCATAACAAGACATATCATAAATAAAAGATATTGGAGAATAGGCTTGTCTTTATAGTAAAAAAGTAAAGGAATAAAAGATACGAATAGGTAGCCGTTGTTGTTGGTAAGGCTTATTACTTCATCGGAGTCGGTGGCATTAGTTTGATATGCAAAGAATTTTATCACATAGAGTATTATAAATAGAATGCCAATGTTTTGTATTTTAGACAAATTAAGTTGTCCTTTCATTGTTGTTACATAAAAAACATATATTGGCAGCAGCGATATATATATAGATAACAAATACATGTGTGATGCAACTTCTCCATCTCTTGATCTAACATAGTCTATGTTTGATACTCCAATATGCCAAATACCATATAGTGTGAACAGTATCAACAGAATATTAAGTCCTTTAAAATATAAGGGCAATTTGTAATGGATATTGGCATGAAGCGCGTAGAGAAAAGACGTAATTGTGAAAGCTATAATAATCACTTTGGATAATGTCGTTCCCCCCTTATAAACCACATCTTGTAACATAAATAATGCCGCAAGAAAAAGGTATATATTTAATATGTTGAAAATCTTTTTCATATTAGATTGACAGCCATTCTCCTATTTTATAATCCCATTCCTTAGGCTCGAACGAGACGAAACCGCTCCAATGGTAGAAAGTTAATTCTCCGAAATATACTTGTCCGTTAATATCATAAAAATCTACCCGAACATGAGGTATTCCAATAGATAGTTTGCGGGCTAGCTCTACCATTGTGTCAAATCCCTTTGGCTTAGTAGGCAACACCTTGGCGTGTTTGTGCCCATTGGTGAATGGTAGGAGGTTGAATTTCATATCAAAGAAATCAAACTTTGTATCCTCGTTAGTATTCTCTCTGTCAGTGGCGATGAACAGCATTTTGGGCTCACCGTCAAAACAGAAAAACTTATAATCTTTCAATTCGTGTCCACTCTCGTCAACCATATACTGCTCCACAATAATCTGACGTTTTACATCTTTGTATGGCCATTCGCGTGAAACGGCATAATAGTCTCGTTTGAGGCCATTGGATAATTTTTGTTTTGCAGCAAAAATATTTAGTTGGCTCTTATCCTTGCATATTACAATTCCACCGCTATCGTGAGTCACTTTAGCTACAAATTGGTTTGGCAACTCGTTCCAAGGAATATCCTCTGGTCGCTCCCATACTCCAATAGTGGGAATGATATACTTTTCACCGATTCGCTCTGCTACATGTCGTTTTGCGGTATATTTGTCAACCATTTGGGTATAGATAGGTTTACGATCATGTAATTTGAGCCATTGCAGTTTTTCGTTGTATGTCTTTGGATGAGCGAAATCCATCCAATATCCCATAGTCAGTCTGAATTTGACAGCAAGGAACAATTGATCGGATATGATTGGTGCGACTCCGTTCCATAGTCGAAGAAAAATCCTTTCGGGATGGTAGATTATATATGTAAAAAATTTCTTTAAAGTTGTCATCGTATTTGTTCTTTTAAAATATATTGTAACTTGTCGTTGTGTGACTCACATGCAATTTTGTTAAGTAATGCAATCACTTTTTGTTTCGACATTCTTATAGGTAAATATTTACGCCGCATGAGAACTTGTATATAGCGATTTGTAATAGGGCTTAGTGATATTAGCCAATTCCTTTCATCTTTTGCCATCCACGTTTCATGTTCTTTTTTTAAAAGAGTAGGAGAAGCGATGATTGTATTTAGTTGTTGAATGTCATCTTTTATTCTTTTCTCTTTATCTGCTTGCAATAATTTTACATTGGGAGTGTGATTGCATTGTTCGTATGGATAGATTGTAAAGTCTATTTTTTTGTCAATATGTAGTTCAACCATGTAACCATAATTCCATCCAGAATCGCGCTTCCCTTCCCAATCGAAACAGAAATTGCCTAATCCATAAAATATTGGTCTTTCTTTATATATTTCATAGCCACTATAGCAATGTTGGTGATGATTGATGACGGCATCAGCTCCAGCATCAATGAAAAAGCGATATGTTGCCTGCATACGTGGAGAGGGTAAAGAATAGTGCTCATGCCCGCCATGAACAATGACCAAGATATAATCTGCTTTATTTTTTGCCTCGTTGATTGCGTACCATTGATTTACAGGATTTAATGGATTCGCACCTGCGGTTTCATCTGAAGCAATGGAAAATTCATGCTCGCAACAATTAATAATTGCTATTTTTTGATTATTTTTTTCAAAATAATGAATATGCGATGCTTTTTGTAGGTTTGTGCCGACACCTATATAGTTTAATTTTGCTTTATCCAATGTCAACAATGTTTGTTTTATACCTTCTTCGCCATAGTCCAAAATATGGTTATTTGCTAATGTTACAAGATTAAAACCGCAGTCATGTAGTAAGTCACAAGCAATAGGATTTCCCTTCAAATTAGGTCCTTGTTTGATAATTGGCTTCGCATCTATATCAAAAAGAGGACACTCCAAATTAACAATGGATAAATCACATTGTTTAACGATAGGAGCAATATCTTTTAATATCTCTTTTTGTTGCGAAGACCCAAGTATTGTCGCTACTCTGTCTTTGGGGCAGAAATCACCAGCAATTAATATATCCATACACTACTGTAATTTTCGAATAAATTTTGTTAATATTCTCCGTTCATCTTTAAATGTACATATGATACACAGGTATATTATTGCACAAACAGAAATGGCAAAGATGTTCCAAAGAAATGATGTGCTAAATTCTAACATTAATTTGCCAAAAACAAATAGTACACATGCCGCCATGCAAGATGGTAATATATTTTTTATCATTTTCCATGGGGATAGTTTTAGTACGATGTACATAATAGCTAATTGTACAAGAATGAGCTCTATTCTAACGAGAGCACGCGCAGTACATAGTGTTTCAAAGCCGTGCTGTACGGCAATCTGAACTACTGGCCAGAGCACTACAATATGTAATGTCTGAGCAAGTACGGAAAGTTTTGGCTTACCTAGGCTGCGATATGCTTCGCTGCCGTAGTGTACTAAAATAGTAATAGCCGAAGTTAAACCCCACAATCCAATGAAATATGAAGCTTCTAACCATTGATCACCTAACAAAATGAGAGTAATGAAGTCACGAAAACAGAATATACCGACACCAATTGGAATTATTAACATACCCACTAATTTCTGAAATTTCATGAATAAGTACTCAAATTCCTGATGATTATCCTGCAAACGTGATAGTGCACTAAATAGTACAGGTGTAGTTGCTGCTGTAATAAGTGTTGTAATTTGAGCAACTGTTGTCATAGAAGTTTTATAAAGCCCCACATAATATTGACTTAATGATATTCCTACAATGAATATGTCAATATAATTCGTCAACCAAATACTTACTGATTCAATCATTGACCAAATACTGAATGACAACATCTTCTGTAACTTTATCCATGAGAAGTACCACCGTGGTTTCCATTTTGACCAAATGCTGAGTACGATGGCATTTACTGCGTTAACGGAAATAGTTCCAATTACCAAAGCCCAATATGACCGCATTAGATAAGCTAAGGGAATAGTCACTACTATCGGAACTATTGCGCCAAGCATACGCGCCTTAAATAATGTTTTAAAGTTCATATCCCGCTTGTAATTTGCCATTTGGATACTTGATAATGCTTGAAGAGGTAGTGAAGCGCTTGCTATTGTGATTACATGTCCTAAACCGGGATTGCCCACCATTGTAGCCAATGGTTTGTTAAAAGCGGCAATTATACCCCATAGAACAAAAGATAATGCTAGATTGCTCCAGAAAGCAACATTGGTACTTTCGTCTCTATCTTTCTCGTCTGCAAATTCATGCTGTATTACATATTTCTGGAAGCCAGCATCCGTAAATATCTCTGCAAACGAGACAATCATCGCTATAGTAGCTACTATACCGAAGGCATCAGGAGTCAGCAATCGTGCCAATACAATGGTGGTGATAGGTGAGATTAGTTTTGCTAGAATCTCTGCAAAGACTGACCACTTGATGGCTTTGACTATTTTATGTCCATTATTAATAGGCATATTATTTACTTTATTAAGAATCGCCCCATTTTAGTTTTACTGTACCACATGTTACAAAGATAGAACCATTTGTTGCAATTAATAGTCTAACCTAAAGGAATATAGAAACCAACACATGCTAATAGGGATAATTAACCTTACATATAAAATTTCTTGTACCATTCGGCGAACTTCCGTAATCCTTCACGAACGGGAGTGTGTGGGCGGAAACCGAAATCACGTTCAAGGGCGGAAGTGTCTGCATAGGTTATAGGCACATCGCCTGCTTGCATCGGCACTAATTGTTTGTGAACTTCGAAATCATAATTTTGGGGCAAAACACCCGCCCGAAGAAGTTCCTGCTGCAATATATCTACGAAATCTAGTAGGTTTTCAGGCTGTGAATTACCGATATTATATACCGCATGCGGAGCCAAAGGCAGACCGTCTTCGCCTTGTTTCCGCTCGGGAGCATGGCGCATGATACGTGAGATACCCTCTACGATATCATCTACGAACGTAAAATCACGTTTGCAGTTTCCATAATTGAATATTTCAATTGTTTCTCCTTTGCGAAGTTTGTTGGTAAAACCGAAATATGCCATATCCGGACGTCCAGCAGGTCCATAGACTGTGAAGAACCTCAATCCTGTGGAGGGAAGATTATACAATTTTGCGTAGGCGTGCGCGAGGAGCTCGTTGGATTTTTTGGTGGCAGCATACAACGAAATGGGATTATCAACTTTGTCATCTGTAGAGTAGGGCACTTTTTTATTATTTCCGTACACACTAGATGATGAGGCATACACTAAATGCTCTACACCTTTATTGCCATTGTCATAACTATGTCGACATGCCTCCAAAATGTTGTAAAACCCAATTAAATTTGATTGGATGTAGGCGTCTGGATTTGTTATTGAGTATCGTACACCAGCTTGTGCTGCCAAATTGATGACTATGTCAAAATTGTATTTTGTAAACAATTCGTCAAGCAGTACTCGATTGGCGATATCGCCTTTGATAAATGTCCAGTTGCCTGCTAATTGTTCGATTTGTGAAAGACGGAATTCCTTAAGAGTTGGATCGTAATAGTCATTCATGTTATCTATGCCAACAATGTGTGCACCTGGAGCATCTTTAATTAAACGCATTGCCATGTTGGCACCGATAAATCCTGCAGCTCCTGTGATTAGAATTCTCTTCTCCGTTAGATTAATGTTGTATTCGAGCATCTTGTTCTATGTTTTATCATTATTGTTCTAAGTTTAGTCCCTCATAAATACATCTCGCGTATACACTTTCTCCTTCACATCCTCCAAGCACGCATCGTATCTATTGGCGATAATTGCCTGTGACTGTTGCTTGAACTTCTCTAAGTCATTCACTACCAACGACCCAAAGAAAGTCGTTCCGTCGGGTAGAGTAGGCTCATAGATAATCACTTGCGCACCTTTGGCTTTCACTCGCTTCATGATTCCTTGTATACTGGATTGACGGAAATTATCAGAGTTTGATTTCATGGTCAATCGATATACGCCGATTGTGCAAGCATGCTCCTCTTGGGCATTGTATTGACCGTTGTTGTAGTAGTCATAATACCCCGCTTTTGCGAGAACGCGATCTGCAATAAAGTCTTTACGAGTCCGATTGCTCTCCACTATGGCTTCAATCAAGTTTTCTGGTACGTCTTGGTAGTTTGCTAATAGCTGTTTTGTGTCTTTTGGTAGGCAATATCCGCCATAGCCAAACGAAGGATTATTATAGTGCGTTCCGATTCGTGGGTCAAGACATACACCGTTGATAATTGACTGCGTATCAAGTCCTTTCATTTCGGCATAAGTGTCCAGTTCGTTGAAGTAGCTGACTCGTAAAGCCAAGTAGGTGTTGGCAAACAACTTCACCGCCTCTGCCTCCGTAAAACCCATATACAAAGTATCTACATTCTCCTTAATCGCACCCTCTTGCAACAACCCAGCAAACTGCTTCGCTGCCTTCACCAATTGCTCATTCTTCGTATCCGTTCCCACGATAATTCGTGAAGGGTACAAATTGTCGTACAACGCCTTGCTCTCACGCAAGAATTCTGGCGAGAACAAGATATTTTCTGTACCAAATTTCTTTCGTACACTTTCCGTGTAACCCACAGGAATAGTGGATTTTATTACCATGATTGCCTTGGGATTCACGCGCAGTACCAACTCAATCACTTGCTCCACGGCTGAGGTGTCGAAATAGTTCTTTTGGCTATCATAATTCGTCGGAGCTGCAATCACTACAAAATCCGCCTCCTTGTATGCCATTTCTGCGTCTAAAGTGGCCGTCAAATCCAATTGTTTTTCTGCGAAGTACTTCTCAATATACTCGTCTTGAATCGGTGATTGGCGACGGTTGATCGTCTCTACTTTTTCGGGTATAATATCCACTGCCAAAACCCTATGATGTTGTGCTAATAGGGTTGCCATCGACAAACCTACATATCCTGTTCCTGCTACTGCTATAGTCATATTTATATTAATTACTCTGTATATTTTTTAAACACACTTTCAGCGAATATGTCCAATAAGGCACCTTTACACCAAAAGTCTCTTTGATCTTTGTCTTATCCAATACCGAATATGCAGGTCTCTTCACTGGCGAAGGGAACTCATCGCTATGGCATGGCTGAATGTCGCATTCTGTATTTCCTGCGTATTCTGCAATCATCTTTGTGAAGTCGAACCAGCTGCAAATACCTTCATTACTAAAGTGATATACACCATCCTTGCTCTCGTACTTGCGCTCGCTAACAATCTCATAAATCGCCACCGCCAAGTCATATGCATAGGTTGGTGTACCCACTTGGTCAAAGACCACTTTTAATTGTGGCTTAGTGGCTGTTAAATTCAACATGGTTTTCACAAAGTTCTTTCCAAACTCGCTATACAGCCATGCTGTGCGAATAATTATATGATGGCAGCCTGATGCCAAAATATTCTTCTCGCCCTGCAATTTCGTCTTACCATATACTCCCGTCGGTGTGCCCTTCTGATCTTCCTTGCAAGGGGTATTGTATGGATCGCCGCCAAACACGTAATCGGTGGATACATGCACGAGCAATCCATCCACTTCTTTCATTGCAACTGCCAAGTTCTCAACCGCTTTTGCGTTCAGCAGTTCGCAAGATGCTTCGTCTGTTTCTGCCTTATCCACATTCGTATAAGCTGCACAATTGATGATGCACTTTACATCATTCTCCTGTACTATCTTGCGCACGGCTTCCAACGACGTAATATCCAGCAGAGTAGTTTCAACGCCCTCTACCTCCACCACATCGGTGTATATATAGGTGTCGCGACTATTTTTAGCCACTATCCTTATCTCGTTGCCGAGTTGCCCATTTGCGCCTGTTACCAGTATATTCATAATCAGCAATTCTCTTTATACACAAATGGCGAATCAAATTCAGCCAACTTGGGATGCTTTGTATCCTTCTCGCTCAACAATGCCTCTTCCATTGTCAATCCCCAATCAATTCCTAACGTTTCATCCAATATCGAAATACCACCATCTGCCTCAGGATGATAGAAGTTGTCACATTTGTATTGGAATACAGCACTCTCGCTCAAAACGGCAAAACCATGTGCAAACCCTTGAGGGATAAAGAATTGACGATGATTCTCCTCCGTCAGCAATACCGCTACATGTTGCCCATAAGTAGGACTACCTTTGCGAATGTCCACAGCCACATCTAGCACCTCTCCTTTCACGCAACGTACCAATTTGCTTTGCGCATAAGGTGGGCGTTGAAAATGCAGACCACGCATTACACCAAACTTCGACATGCTTTCGTTGTCTTGTACAAAGTGTATATCACCCACTTTTTCTTGGAATTCTCTCTGTGAAAAGCTCTCAAAGAAATATCCACGAGCATCGCCAAACACCTTTGGCTCAATGATATACACGCCCTCTATTGCTGTCTTTATAACTTCCATAATCAATCCAGATTCGCCTTACCCGTTTCTTTTACTTCATCAATCACCTTCAGCAAATATTGCCCATACTGATTCTTTAGCATTGGTTGTGCCAACTCACGCATACGCCCCTCTGTGATCCATCCTTGACGGTATGCGATACCCTCCAAGCATGCCACTTTCAAGCCTTGACGTTTCTCCAATACTTCAATATAGGTACTTGCTTCCGACAACGAATCATGTGTGCCAGTATCCAACCACGCAAAGCCACGACCTAGAGTTTGCACTTTCAACTCGCCATCCTTCAAAAACTCCTGATTTACAGTCGTAATCTCATACTCTCCGCGAGCAGATGGCTTGATATTCGCTGCCACCTCCACCACTTTATTGGGATAGAAATACAATCCCACTACCGCATAATTGCTTTTGGGATTTTGTGGTTTCTCCTCAATACTCAAGCAGTTGCCCTCTTTGTCAAACTCCGCTACACCATAACGCTCTGGATCGCTCACCCAATAACCGAATACGGTTGCTTTTTTCTCCTCATCTGCTGTACGGACAGCATCACGAAGCATTTGCGTAAAGCCCGAACCATGGAAGATATTATCACCCAACACCAAGCATGCACTATCATCACCGATAAACTCCTTGCCAATCGTGAACGCTTGCGCCAAACCGTCTGGCGAAGGTTGCTCTGCATAGGTGAAGTTCACACCATAATCACTACCATCGCCCAATAATCGTTTGAAGCCAGGCAAATCGTATGGCGTTGAAATAATCAATATATCACGAATCCCCGCCAACATCAGCACGCTGATTGGATAGTAAACCATAGGTTTGTCATAAATTGGCATCAATTGTTTGCTAATGCCTTTGGTGATGGGGTACAAACGTGTTCCCGAACCTCCTGCTAAAACGATACCTTTCATGTAAGTGAGATTTTATATTTTATATAAAAGTTTGCAAAGTTACAACTTTTTTTTGATATGTGCAAATATTTAAGAAAAATAATCCTTTTATTTTTGTTAATCCGAAATTTAAAATTACCCCCCCCGTGTAACTTCCTGTTAATCAGTGCGTTATGTGGCAACAAAGTAGGGTGGAGAAAAAAATGCTTTTTCTCCATCCTATATTCAGACATGTTGTGTGTAATACTTAAGATTTGGTATAAGGAAAGTTAATCTCTCCTAAATATATCGCGCGTATATACCTTTTCTTTTGCATCCTCTAGACATACATCATAGCGGTTGGCAATAATTGCCTGTGACTGTTGCTTGAATTGTTCTAAGTTGTTCACCACCAACGAGCCAAAGAAAGTCGTTCCGTCGGGTAGAGTAGGCTCATAGATAATCACTTGCGCACCTTTCGCCTTCACGCGCTTCATGATGCCCTGGATGCTCGATTGTCTAAAATTGTCCGAATTTGACTTCATAGTCAATCGATATACACCAATCACGCACGCATGTTCTTCCTGAGCGTTATACTGACCATTGTTGTAGTAGTCGTAATATCCCGCTTTCGCCAATACGCGATCCGCAATAAAGTCTTTTCTCGTGCGGTTACTCTCCACAATCGCCTCAATCAAGTTTTCTGGTACATCTTGATAGTTGGCCAACAGCTGCTTTGTGTCTTTTGGCAAACAGTAGCCGCCATAGCCAAACGAAGGATTATTATAGTGCGTTCCGATTCGTGGATCAAGACATACACCGTTGATAATTGACTGCGTATCAAGTCCTTTCATTTCGGCATAGGTGTCCAGTTCGTTGAAGTAGCTGACTCGTAAAGCCAAGTACGTATTAGCAAACAGTTTCACTGCCTCTGCTTCTGTAAAGCCCATGAAAAGGGTGTCGATATCTTCTTTGATAGCTCCTTCTTGTAGCAATTTTGCAAATAGTTCCGCAGCTTCTTTTAATCGAGGATTGTTTAAATCTGTACCCACGATGATTCGTGATGGGTAGAGGTTGTCGTATAATGCTTTGCTTTCACGTAGGAACTCTGGCGAAAACAAGATGTTATCTGTGCCGAACTTCTTGCGAACCGACTCTGTGTAACCCACAGGAATTGTGGATTTTATCACCATGATTGCTTGTGGATTGATCTTTAGGACCAATTCGATGACCGACTCTACTGCTGATGTGTCGAAATAATTTTTCTGGCTATCATAGTTGGTGGGTGCAGCAATTACCACGAACTCCGCCTCTTTGTATGCCGATTCGGCATCTAAGGTTGCCGTCAGATCCAATTTTTTTTCTGCGAAGTACTTCTCAATATACTCGTCTTGAATTGGTGATTGGCGACGGTTGATCGTCTCTACTTTTTCGGGTATAATGTCTACTGCCAACACCTTATGATGTTGTGCTAATAGGGTTGCTATCGACAAACCTACATATCCCGTTCCGGCTACTGCTATTGTCATTTTTGGTTCTAAGGCCTAATTTTGAATTACAATCTACCGTCCACTAAGCTGCGATCGACAAAGTCCTTTACGTCGAAGATAACAGCATTGTTGTCTTTGTGTTTCTTGAAATCGAATGTCTTGAATTGGTTGTGGCTGACGCACGCAATCACAGCTGCATACTCTTTTTCTGGATTGATTGCAGGAATCAGTTCCTTGCCATATTCATGTTTTACTATTTCGTTGCTTGCCCATGGATCGTAGATATCCACTTTGCAGCCAAACTCCTCCAATTCGTCCACGATATCAACTACTTTGGTGTTGCGGCAGTCAGGACAATTTTCCTTGAAAGTTACACCTAAAATCAGCACGTTTGAATCTTTAATTTTGTGGTCCTTTTGAATCATTAGTTTCAGCACTTTATCTGCGATAAACTTTGCAATAGAGTTGTTCACGGCACGGCCAGACAAAATCACTTGTGGATCGTAACCCAGTGATTTGGCTTTATGAGCCAGGTAGTATGGATCCACGGAAATGCAATGGCCACCTACCAAACCTGGACGGTATTTTAGGAAATTCCATTTGGAGCCAGCTGCTTCTATCACATCATTGGTGTCAATACCTACGCGGTCGCAGATCAATGCCAATTCATTCATGAAAGAGATGTTCACATCGCGTTGACTATTTTCTACTGCTTTTGCTGCCTCTGCCACTTTCATGTTTGGCGCTTTATGTGTACCGTTTTCGAGAATAGAATTGTACAACGCGTCCACCAAGTCTGCTATCTCGGGTGTTGAGCCAGAAGTAATCTTTTTAATCTTGGTCAAGGTGTTCACTTTATCGCCAGGATTGATACGCTCTGGCGAGTAGCCACAGAAGAAATCAACATTAAACTTCAAGCCGCTAAACTTCTCCAATACGGGTACGCAGTCTTCTTCTGTGCAACCTGGGTAAACCGTAGATTCATAGATTACTAAGTCGCCTCTGTTCAATGTCTTGCCAATAGTCTCACTGGCTTTTAGTAGCGGCGTAAGGTCTGGGTTGTTGAATCTATCAATCGGAGTAGGTACGGTTACGATGTAGGTATTCACTTGCTTTAAGTCATCGGGGGTGTTAGTGAAGGTCAAACCAATTTTTTTTGTTGTTTCGTAGGCATCTCGTGCTTGCTTCATGCCTGCGAGGTCTGCTTCTAGAGTATGATCCTCACCGCGATTGAGTTCATCCACGCGTGCTTGATAGATGTCAAAACCGATTACACGGTATTTTTTTCCATACTCAATAGCCAAAGGTAATCCTACATAACCCAGTCCAATGACTGCAATCACTCTGTCATTCAAATTCATGATTATACCAAATTATTGTGTTCTTATTTCAAAATTAGCATGGTGTAATCCACCAATTTAGCCCACAAAGGTACAGCTTTTTTTTGATATATGCAAGAAAGAGTGAATTTTTCGTTGATTTTAGTTTTAATAATACTTTTTTCGGAGGTGCAGTGTATACTACGAATAGTGCGGTTATTGTCCGGTTATTGTGCGGTAATAGTGCGGTGCGTACAGGATACCGCAAGAAGTGGGAGGTTTAAAAAAAGATGAAAAAAACGGGTTGGAATTTGCATATATGGAAATAATTATGTACCTTTGCAAGTTAATTGGCTAAATAGTGGCTTTGCCACGCAAAATAATACAAAGTAACGTAATGAAAAATTTCAAACTATGGAATAGGATTTGCGGATGGCTGGTGTTTGCCATTGCTGCTGCAACCTATCTTTTGACGATGGAGCCAACAGCCTCGTTTTGGGATTGTGGCGAGTTTATTGTAAGTGCACATAAGTTAGACGTTGGTCACCCACCCGGGGCACCATTCTTTATGCTATTAGGACATTTCTTCTCGCTCTTTGCTAGCGACTCGGCGCACGTGGCAATGTGCGTGAATGCCCTTTCTGCATTGGCTTCAGCGTTCACTATATTGTTCCTTTTCTGGACAATCACGGCTTTAGGACGTAAATTGGTACAACCCAATACGTTAGTGAAAGGAATCGGTTTGTTGGGTGCTGGTTTGGTGGGTGCATTGGCATACACATTCTCTGACACTTTTTGGTTTTCTGCAGTCGAAGGCGAGGTGTATGCGTTGTCATCGCTCTTCACTGCGGTAGTCTTTTGGCTGATCCTTAAGTGGGATGAGCATGCAGACGAAGACGGCTCGGATAAGTGGCTGATACTGATTGCCTATCTCATGGGATTGAGTATTGGTGTTCACCTTCTTAACCTTCTTACTATCCCAGCAATCGTGTTGGTATATTACTTCCGTCGTCACGAGTTTTCGTGGAAAGGCGTATGCGCCGCTTTTGGCGTGTCGGTAGCAATATTGGCGGTGATTCTATATGGTATTATCCCTGGTGTACCAACTATAGCAGGTTGGTTTGAGTTGCTGTTTACCAATGTGTTAGGTTGTCCATTTAATACAGGTTTGGCAGTTTATTTAGTACTGATGGCAGCAGCACTCGTTTGGGCTATTTGGGAGAGTTACACCGTGATTGAGAAAGAAACAACTATCAATACCCGCACCATCATCTCCTTTGTGTTGGCAATGGCGCTGGCAGGTGTGCCATTTATCAAAGAAGGTTGGGCTATAGGTGTCATCCTCATCAATGTGATGCTGATTGTGCTATTCTCAAAGAAGAATGTTATCCCTGCACGTTGGCTGAATACGATAGCTATGATGGTAGCAGTTGTTGTGATTGGCTATGCCAGCTATGCGGCTATCGTTATTCGTTCGGCTGCGGACACTCCAATGGACCAAAACTCGCCAGATAATGTTTTCTCGCTGAAATACTACCTCAACCGCGAACAGTATGGCGATACGCCACTCTTCTACGGACAGACCTATAATGCGCCTGTAAAACTCGAAGTGAAGGGCAATATGTGTATCCCTGTAGAAAAGCAAGGTCACGCGCAATACGCTCCTGCACCCAAAGAGGAGGGACAAAAAGACCGCTACGTAGTAACGGGGTACAAGAACTCATACGAGTATATGGATGAGTTTAAAATGCTCTTCCCACGTATGCACTCTTCGCAATCGCACCATGTGGATGCCTACAAATCGTGGGCGGATGTCAAGGGTAAAAAGATTCGCTATGAATATTGTGGACAGTCCAAGACTGATTATTGCCCAACGTTTGGCGAGAACCTAAAGTTTTTCTTTAGTTATCAAGTCAATTTCATGTATTGGCGCTACTTTATGTGGAACTTCGCCGGTCGTCAGAACGACCTTCAATCGCATGGTGAACTCACCAAGGGTCGTTGGATATCGGGTATTCCATTCCTTGACAATATGATGTATGGCGACCAATCTAAACTTCCTTCAGAACTCCGTGAAAATAAGGGACATAATGTGTACTACATGTTGCCGCTTCTTTTAGGTTTGATTGGTATGTTCTGGCAACTTGGCAAGCGTCAGAACGAGGGTAAAAACAAAGAAGGAGTTCGTTCGTTCGCAATAGTCTTCTTGTTGTTTTTCCTTACAGGTTTGGCTATTGTGGTCTATTTGAATCAGACACCTTATCAACCGCGCGAGCGCGATTACGCGTACGCGGGATCGTTCTATGCGTTCTGTATCTGGATTGGCTTAGGCGTAATGGCAATTATTGATATGCTCAATCGAGTAGTGAAAAACGAGAAGGCACGTATTGCCGTGGCTGCCGTGGCTATTCTTGTAACTCTGTTGGTGCCTGTACAAATGGCTTCACAAAACTGGGATGACCATAATCGCTCTAATCGCTATGCAGCACGTGACTTCGGTGCTAACTACTTGAAATCTTGCGATAAGGAAGCAATTATCTTCTGTAATGGCGACAATGATACTTTCCCTCTCTGGTATAATATCGAGGTAGAGGAGGAACGCAACGATGTGCGTGCTTGTAACCTCTCTTATCTGCAAACAGATTGGTATATTGATCAAATGAAGCGACCATACTACAACTCGCCTGGATTGCCTATTTCGTGGGAAGAGAAGGATTATATGCCTGGCAAGAACGAAGTGGTATGGGTGGAGAATCGATTAAATGCTCCACTTGAAGTGAAGAAAGCATTCCAATTTTTGCACTCTACCGATCCTCGCACTAAACGCGATGGGGAGGGATATATACCAAGCGACCAACTGTATGTGCTTTCTCCTGATAGTCAAAAGGTTAATATTAAGAAAGCACGTCGCTTTACACGTTCTGAGATGATGGTTATGGAGATGCTTTCTACCAACGAATGGCAACGACCCATGTACTTTGCAGTTACCATTGGTAATGACTATCATTTGGGTCTTGACCCTTATCTTGAACTAACAGGCTTGGCATATCGTATTACTCCAGAGCGTAGTGCCAATGGACGTCCTCGCGTGAATACTGAGGTAATGTATGACAATATGCTCCATAAGTTCAAATATGGCAATATGAATGTGCCCGGTATTTATATTGATGAAAATACTATGCGTATGTGTCGTACTCATCGTATGATGTTTATGGAGCTCGCTGAGGCACTTTACAATGAGGGTAAACGTGATAAGTGCTTAGAAGTCTTGGACTTTGCAGAAAAAATGCTTCCTGGTTATAATATTCCATATGACTACACGTCGGCTACTATGGCTGTTTACTACTATCAGTTAGGCGAAATGGACAAAGCCAATGCAATTATGACTGAGGTAGCAGATAATTGTGCAGAGTATTTGGCGTGGGGGAAATCTCTTGCCAAAGAGCAACGTGCTTCATCTCAATCAACATTGCAACATCAATTGGCAGTGCTGGGTTATGTGCTCCAAAACATGGAACGCTACCAACAAAAAGAACTATTTAACCATTATTACGACATATATATCCAATATGCAGCCATGCGATAAAATACCTGTTTTGCTGTTGACTGGTTACCTCGGCAGTGGCAAAACAACACTCCTCAATCGTATCCTCTCCAATAGGAAGGGGATACGATTTGCTGTGATAGTCAATGATATAGGTGAAGTAAATATCGACGCCGAACTTATACAAAAGGGTGGAGTGGTAGCGCAACAAGATGACAACCTTGTTGCGCTCCAAAATGGCTGTATTTGTTGTTCGCTAAAGATGGATTTGGTGCAACAACTCCGCGATCTTTGCGCTGTAAACACTTTTGATTATATAGTGATTGAAGCGTCGGGCATTTGCGAACCTGCACCGATTGCGCAGACAATTGCTTCTTATACATCAATGGTTCCTGCATCTTCAGCACCAGTACCTCAGCTTGATGCTGTGGTGTCTGTAGTTGATGCTCTCCGTTTACGCGATGAGTTTATGGCGCAATTGGCTGACCTGTCAAATGTGTCTGATAGGTCGGACTTGTCTGAATTGGTGATTAACCAAATAGAGTTTTGCAATCTTATATTATTAAATAAGGTGTCAGAGGTAAGTGAAGAAGAGCGTAAGCATATTCGTGCTATCATTCGTGCAATTCAGCCAAAAGCCAAGATAATTGACTGCGATTACTGCGATGTGCCTTTTGGAGAAATCCTAGATACCGAGCTTTTTGATTTTGAGGAAGTAGCCACTTCTGCAGCTTGGATTCAAGGTGTGGAAGGTGATGTGGAAGAAGAGCATGACCACCATCATCATGACCATCATCATGACCACCATCACGAGCATCATCACAACCACCATCATGAATGCGATGATCCACATTGTCATTGCCATGACCATGCTCATGAGTGTGATGATCCACATTGCCATTGTCACAACCACGGCGATGAGTATGGTATAACGACATTTGTGTATTATCGTCGTAAACCATTTGATCTCAATCGCTTTGATGAGTTCGTGGCCCGTCATTGGGACAAAGGTATTATTCGTTGCAAGGGGATGTGCTACTTTGAGGATGAATATGATATGTGCTATCTTTTTGAGCAAGCAGGCAAGCAGTTCGACCTCAAGCAGGCAGGCACTTTTTATGCCACAATGCCAGAGGAAGAACTGATGCAGATGATGGCTTCTGACCCTATGCTCCAACGTGATTGGGACGAGCGCTATGGCGACCGCATGCAGAAACTTGTCTTCATCGGCCAAAATATGAATCGCGATGCTATCACCAAGGCATTAGACGATTGCTTAGTTTAATAGATTCAACTAAATGTATATGAAAAGACTTTTTACATTCATACTTGTAGCGATGCTGGCTGTTTCGTCTGCATTCGCAAAAGACAATGAGGTATTAGTCCCAATCGATACAATCGATGTGGTGTGCCATGATCTAAAACTTGACACTGATCTCATCGGGCTGTTCGGTATGGCATATATTTTTGCCAACAACAGCGAGTATAAACTTACGGGGGCTATCTATGCTGACTCGATTCCACCTGGCACCTACACCAACTGCGTAATGGACCTCAAACACATAGAAACACAGAAAAAGGTACCTGCAGCTTCTGTCACCATCACTTTAGCAGTAGATGCTAATCGCAACTGCGTCATCACGGGGCATATGATTGGAGAAGACAATATTTACTACAATCTCCATTTATCGTGGACACCTCCTATGGCTACTGACACTATGCATATTGCTTTTGATACTCCATCAAGCGTAGCATACTATCCCGATCTAGATCATGACTTTATGCTCTCCAACAAGGACGATAATTATGATATATCATTAGATATAATAGGTGTGCCAATGGGGGAAACTTTCACTGAGCGCAATTTCAATATCGCCTACTGCATGATTGCTAATCGTCAAACCCACGACACTATCAGCATCGCTGCGGCTGAGGGACGAGTATGGCAGTCTAATGACACTACCTATTTATCCGCTAATGTGCTGGGATTTGATTCGGTCATGTATGACATTGACTTGTGGTATGCTGTGCCTGCAGTCATTGATACACAAGAAATCCATATCTATGACGCCACTTTCTACAATAAATTGGAGAAAGATGGCTATTTTGCACTTGTAGGAACAACTGCTGATAAATCCATTGAGTTCGCTCTCTCTCTCTTGGGTAGAACAGAAGAGGATATACCAGGCACATACATCAATGATGGTGTTTTTGGCGGATTTACTGGCAAAAACTACGATTTTATCAATTTCATTGGTGGTCGTTACTCCACCTATATTGTTAAATGGAATCCCGACAAGAATGACTATGATGTTATTTCTATCGAAAAAGGCAATGCCAAAGTGACAATGGATGAGGACAAGAATATCATGCTGATAGGTTCATTTATTACCCAAGACGGCATGCAATATGATATCACACTGACTACCAAAGTAGATAAACCTCGTTTAGATTATGATATGACCGAAGGTGCGATTGATTGTATTATTACTAGTAATGACACAACACTAGAGGATAATACTGCAAAGAATGGCAGTATATTCTTTGATGTGAGGACGGATAACGAGTTGTTGGCACTCTACTTTTATGCAGAAACTGCTGATCCTGATATCGTTATTCCTGAAGGCACCTATTATATTGATGAATCCGAGGATTATTTCTCGGTGAATGCCAGCGATGGGTCAATTGATACATATCCATCATGTTATTTAACGGATGATGGATATACTTTTACCTCTATGTATTTCTTTGTGAGTGGTACGGTGGAAGTGAAGAAAAAACAAGGAAAACTATATATGGAAATTAATGCTTTGAATTCATATAATGTACCCGCGCATATCATTTATGATGCAACTGGTGCTACAAAGTTGGATAATATTAAAGAAAAACATATTGTAGAAACAGAGAAGATAATGGTGGATGGTCAATTATTTATTATTCATGGGGATAAGACATTTAATACTATCGGACTCCGCGTGAAATAAGGTAAAATTTAAACATATAGAATAAAAAAGCGTTCAATTTGAACGCTTTTTTATTATTTTATTGTATCTAAAAAAATGTTGTAATCTAATTAACGGATAGTATGACCGAATAAATCATATTGTTTACCATTCTTTAAAATATAGAATTGTCCATTACATAGAATCTTTTGTACTTGTATAGCAGAAATTGGTGTGTTTTCTACAGAGGTGTAAGGTACGGTATAAATAGCTTGTGCAGTCTTACCATTATAAGCCTGCATGTTGAGTGTGAAATTACCAGTTTCATCTACTACCAACTCGCCACCACTCATTCGCCATACGTGTGCGGGGATAATCTCATTGTCAATGGTCAATGGCACAGATTGGGCATATACTAATCTCGAACCGCCAAATGTACGCTCTTCATCAATGCGATAACCTGGTGTAATAGTACCCAATGCATTGCCTTCTTGGATAGGGTAGTTGCCTGTTTCTAATTTTTCTGTTTCGGTATTTAAATAAACATACAATACGGCTTTTACAGAACCTTGCGTACTAGAGCGAATGGTTCGTTTGGAGAATAACTTTAACTCCAATATGGTATCCGAAATTTTTGTTTGTACCAATGAATCTATTGTTATAGGGTCTTTATCAGGCGCTTGTGATTCTGTGATGCCATATGGGAAATACTGCTCGCCACCTGTTGTACCCTTTATTAATGGTGTTTGCTCTGCATTAATTACAGGGCGTTGTGGTGACAATGGTGTGATATACGCTACGATGCAGCAGTTCTCGGCCACCCATGCTTTGTCTATAGTGATGCTGAAGGTCTTGCTAAATGCTTGATTCTCTACTTTTACCTCATCACCCAATGCCGCTGTCAAGAACTTACGTGCCACTCGAGTATGCATATACTCTAGCCATGGGGCTGCTTTCCATGAGGTTTGACTATCTGCTTGCTTACCGACTAATCGATTTTCTTTGATAAGCACAGTAAGCAGATAATTCTCAATCTCAGTGTTGGCTACCAGACCGCTTATAGTCGCGTCTAATTGACGTGTCTCGCTGTTATAACTGTGATCAATCACTACGGATGCTTCTGCAACAGAATCTATTTCTAAAGGATAACTCAACAAATAAGAAGGATGGAACACATTGAAGTTA
This sequence comes from Paludibacteraceae bacterium, assembly GCA_017457295.1. Lineage (GTDB taxonomy): Bacteria > Bacteroidota > Bacteroidia > Bacteroidales > Paludibacteraceae > Colicola. The sequence goes on from JAFTHS010000013.1 coordinate 58,474, forward strand.
CCTACTAATCGAGTTCGATTCAATGAGATAGAAGGTACACCCACTGAATTGAGTCCCACCACTTTGCCAATAGATGAACTTTCTGTGAGTGTATATTCGTCTGTATTATATCCCTCGTGATGACTAACCCAAATAATCGAAGAATCTTTTGTCTGTATATACTCTGTGATAGCATTCATACCTGCAGGGCAGTTTGGGCATTGATCGCCCGTAAAATGCTCCATTAAAGTTTTTCTAGGAAAAGAGGTAGGGATTTCTTGCGCATAAATTGTAGTACATATGCCAAGAAGAAATAGCATTAATACTTTTTTTATACACTTAATCATTGTTTAATAAATTTTTTGCCATTTATGATATAGATACCTGCAGGTAAATCATTTAGGTTATTGCATAACATCTGCTGACCTAGGATGCTATAGATAATGCCACTATATTGTGGCACAACCACATCCTCTACTGCACTAGTTAGATAACTATACTTCACCGTCAAAGTGATCGTTGGGTTTACACCATCATTGAAGGTGTAGGCGATGGTAGTAGTACCTGCCTCAGTGGGATAGAAATGGGTTTGCCAATCTCCAATATTAGAAATCAGTGTGATAGACAACTCTTGCTTGAGCTCTCCATTACTTTGAAAGCAATTACCCAAGCAGAATTGATCATTAGTATTGGTTGTTGAGCGATTAATGGTTACATTCAACGCCTTGTTGGCAGGAGTGACATAGCCCATGAGAGACATTACATCTTTTTCAGTGATAAAATCTAACTCATGTTCAGTAACTACAATGGTAGTGTCCTTGGTAATCTCGGTGATTACTTCTTCATCGTTCTCATTCCAATAGCTAATGCTTAATCCCATACTAGCGTGTGCTGTAAGCAGCATACTTGCCATTAAGAGGGTTGTAAAAATCTTTTTCATATTATTATTTGACAATGTTTTTAAGTTTATATTCGTTTACCTGTATTGCCGTGCCATCTTTGATAACAATTCCTACAATATTGCAGTTGTTGGCCACCACATTATTGGGCAAGGTATAATTGAGGGAGATAGATGAAGATTCACCACCTTCCACAGTTGTTGGCGTTCCCCATGTGCTAGTAATCGCGTCTCTCAATATATGATTGTGGACATATTCTTTGTTTGTCTTCTTATTTGGCATTATCTGTGGCCCTATAATAGAGTCTTCGGTTAGCCATGCAATATATTCTAAGGATAACCTATCATATGATAAGTTATCAATGGTAGCCTCTATCTGTAGGGTAGTGGAGTCTACATGTACCGTCTGGGTTAATGTTACTGGCGAAATCATCAAGGCAGATTGCTGGCAAGCGGTCCCCCATGTTTGGTATTCTTCCTTCTGCGACATATTGACTACTCCATAGGGTAGAAATGGGATTTCCCAATGCTTGTAATACTCATCCGCTTCGGGGCAAGTATAATCCCACTCTGGACGAGCTGCTTGTGTGAGCGTGTTGCTTGCTGGGTGCATCTCTACAACCACCAACTTATCTCCATAATACTCCTGTAAATCGTGTGCCATAGTGGCAGCGTTAGGGCAATTGTTGCATTGTAATCCTGAAAACTCTACAATCAGCGTCGTGCGATTGGTTTCCTCCATCTCTATAGGAATCAATCGATCTTCCTTTGGTATTACTTCGCAAGCTGTCAGTAGCGAGCCAAGAACCAAGAGCAAGGAACAAAGAGTTATTTGTATATTCGAGTTCATAAAATCCTGATTAAATTTACCATGTGAAATTATATGTAAGTGTTACCCCTTGTTGTTCGGGCACATAGCGGCATACACCTCCTGAGCAATTGAATCCTGCTCTTGTCTTGGTATATCCTGCCATGAGGCGATGTGCACCATGCGTGTAGGTAGCAGCCACAGTGTAGTAGTGTCCATTGGTAGCGTCTGGTGCATGGCCGATATTATACATCCATTGTCCAGATAGCACCAATTGACGCCATAGACTCAATTCGTATAATGCAGCTATCCATTGACCTTCATACTGTCTGGAGTAAAGGTATTGTAGCTCCGCACGCATTTGCACTTTCTTGTTCATCGCATATTTGGCTTCTACAACTCCTATGCCAGAACGAGCGATTCCGCTTTTTCCTATGATGCGCTTATTGTAGGTTTGATACATAGCCATAGCACCGATGTACCATTGCTTATTGATCTTCTTATTGAGTTCCAAATTCACATCGGTATAGTATGGTTCTTCGCTCATGCCAAACCATGTATCGCTTGTTCCTCGGATATGTGAAGCATTGAGTTTCAATGTTGTGCCATACTTTCCTCCCATAGCCGTACCGCGCTTCCATGTATAGCGCACCTCGCCTTGGAAAGCCCACTCGTTAGCTATCAGATCGGTACTATACGGATAAAGTGATGTGAGCATATAGGTATGCTGCATCGCAAACGGAGGCATATGGTTAATGGTGCCCGCTATGAGATTGGCTTGCCTATCCGAACGGAACGACATATTCTCCGAGCGTTTCACTTGCGCCAACACAGCTAGTCCCTTTTGCGAATAACTGAGCGACATCAGTAGTGCTTCGCCGTGATTGTAACTATAGTTATTCAATATACTTGGGTCATTGGCCTTATAGGCGTACTCTACCATTGCGTTCCATCCCTTCATCTGCAATTGTGCACGCACGCTACCTGCTCCCACCCACTCGGGCAGGTTGTACATATACGCCTGCATGGCACTTGGGTCAATAAACAGGATGGTATCTGCTTTCTGATACTTGCTCACATAGCTTCCACCAATCGTAAGGTTAGCACCTGCATCTTGCAACTGAGGAATCCACTCTTGTAGTCCTAGTTCGAGGTTCGCTCCAAGTACTGCATCTTGCTTGTAGTTCCAGCCCCATGCACCGTCGTCATAGCAATTCCAATAGCGGCGTTGTTTACCACCTAATGCAGTGAAGTAGATTCCCTTGTATGGAGTTGCCTCAATCTTTCCACCACGTAGTGCGTTATCTACACCCAAAGCACGGTCTTCGTATAAGCGCAGTACCATGCCACTACCGAACTGACCATACACATCGCCAATCGTAATTTTACCCCAGTCAAAATTAGCACCTAGGTGCAAGTGACTAATACCATAACCGCCAAAATCGGTGTCATAGCCCAACATTGGCCATTCAGTAAGTTCTGCACGGGTAATGAATTCTAAACCACGGAAACCAGCGTTGTTGTTGGTGTTGTGGTCCCAGCGGATGCCTAAATCGAGATAGGTGTTACTCAAGTGGGTGATTTTTGCCCAATCAGGTTGTTTTGGCACCTCACTCATATCGGTAGGGAACAATCCCTCATGCTGGATGCTACCTACAATGATTACCGTATCTTGTGCCCATGATAGAGTAGGGATAATGGCAAGAATGAGTATGAGATTCTTTATTTTCATTAGGTGATGTTTACTTTAACCTTCGGTATAGTTTCGGTTATCTACCGTGTATCTACCGTATATCTACCGTGTATCTACCGTAATTAACACGGGATAGTGAGGGTATTGGATTTGTTATAGCAATGCTTCGTAGATATCTTCTTCTCCACCATCTACATAACCAGCGTGGTTATATACAATTTTTCCCTTGCCATCCAGTACAAACACGTGAGGTACGTTTTGCACGTTCATAGCACGTTTGAAATCGCCATTAGGGTCAAGCAATACCTCGTACTCCCAACCAAATCCATCTACCATCGGTTTTACACGGTTTGCATCTTGTGCTTGGTCAATGCTGACGATAATCATCTTAACACCAGTCTCATCTTGCCAGTCTGGATATACTTCGTGAATGGCTTTTAACTCACGTAAACAAGGCTTGCACCATGTAGCCCAAAATGAAATAATGATAGGTTTGCCGTTGTTGGTAATGCTACCTGTCTGAATGGTTTTTCCATTTATGTCTTGCAAACGCACATCAGGCAATTGTGCTACAACATTGAGCGTGCTGAATATGATTACAGCCACAAGTAAAATCTTTTTCATATGCTATTAAAATGTATAGTTTCGTTTTATTTATGCCGCTTTCTTTGTGAAAAAAGTCATAATAATCAAAATTATGCCGCAAAGGTACGATTTTTTTTGTAAATATGCAAGAGATAAGGTGTTTTTATATAATAAAAACGCGCTATTGATTAGTGCGTTTAAATGGTTTAATACTATAGTAATAAGAGAACAATTGCTTGTGCAGTAAGCAAGTATTCATCACTTTTTAATCGGATCGCAGGTGAGTTCGATACCGAGTTTGCGGAAGATTTTGCGGTCCACTTCGGAGAGCATTACTGTGGAGTGGACTTGACAACCAGCCAATTGGGGTAGGGCTTCCAAGGTCTTGCGGCAGTTCTCATCGTGTAAGGAGAGGACTGATAGTGCCACCAACACTTCATCAGTATGCAATCGAGGATTACGACCTCGTAAGTAACTTATTTTGGTGTGTTGAATTGGCTCAATCATCTCTTGCGGGATGAGTTTCACATCGTGGTCAATGCCTGCGAGACACTTTGTCGCATTGAGCAAGAGCGCAGCACTCGAACCGAGTAGGGGAGAGGCTTCGGCGGTGATGATGGTACCGTCGTGCAACTCAATAGCTGCTACTGCCATCGCATTATTGCGCTCTTTGCGCTCGTTGGCTGCCACCGTTGTGCGTCTGTCCGCGGTGCTAATACCCACTTGTTTGAACAAACGGGCAATACGATTGACTACCGATTCGCTGATGTCACCATTGGCAAAATCGTTCAATGCATGGTAGTAACGACGGATAATCTCCTGCTTGCTGGCCTCACAACATGCTGCGTCATCATCTATGCAAAAGCCCACCATGTTTACGCCCATATCGGTAGGTGACTTGTAAGGGTTGTGTCCGTAAATGCCTGTAAATAAGGCATCTAATACAGGGAATATCTCCGTGTCGCGGTTGTAACTAACTGCCGTCTTGCCATATGCCTCTAGATGGTATGGGTCAATCATATTCACATCGTTGAGGTCGGCTGTGGCTGCCTCGTATGCCATATTGATAGGGTGCTTGAGGGGCAGGTTCCACACAGGGAAAGTCTCGAACTTGGCATATCCTGCTTGATTACCGCGTACATGCTCGTTGTAGAGTTGCGAGAGGCAAACCGCCATCTTGCCGCTACCAGGACCAGGAGCCGTGACAACCACCAATGGGCGAGTAGTCTCGATATAATCGTTCTTACCAAACCCTTCTTCCGAGTCAATGAGTGCTACGTTGTGGGGGTATCCGTCAATCGTATAGTGATAATAGGTGGTGATACCCAGTCGCTCCAATCGTTGGCGGTACATCTGTGCGGATGTCTGACCGCTATAGTGGGTGATTACCACGGAGTTGACCACAAAACCACGATTCATAAACTCGTCGCGCAAACGCAGTACATCCACGTCATAGGTGATACCCAGGTCTTGACGTACTTTGTTTTTCTCGATGTCGGATGCGGATATGACAATCACAATCTCCAATGTATCACGTAGTTGCGTGAGCATAGTGAGTTTGCTATCTGGCTGAAAACCCGGTAGTACGCGACTGGCATGAAAATCATCGAATAGTTTGCCTCCAAGCTCTAGATAGAGTTTGTTACCAAACTGCGCAATGCGTTCTTTGATATGCTCCGACTGACGGAGAATGTACTTTTCGTTGTTAAAGGGTTCAGTATTGTTCAACATAGTTCAGTATTGTTCAATGTTGTTACTCTTGTGGGTTGGCACCATCGAAGCAGTAGGTACATACTTTGCATTTCGGTAGTCCGATGGCGGCGATGAGGTCCTCTATCTTGGTGTATTTGAGGGACTTGAGCGCAAAGCGGTCGCGCAAGGCGCGTATCATGCGTTGGTACTCCAAGGAGTCGGTAGTGGCATATGCCTTGATACGCTCTGGATTATTGGCTGCTTCTTCACCCTCTAAATCCGCAATGATACGGCGTGTGATGAGTTCCATGTCCGACTTCGATGTGGTGAAGTTCGTGAATGGACAGCCATACATGATAGGCGGACATGCAATACGCATATGCACATCTTTGGCTCCTGCTTCGATGAGGCAACGGGTGTTGTCGCGGAGTTGTGTGCCACGCACGATAGAATCGTCGCAGAAGAGAACACTCTTGCCACGTAGGATAGAGTAGTTGTGAATGAGTTTCATCTTAGCAACGAGGTCGCGTGTGGCTTGTTGCGATGGGGTGAAAGAACGTGGCCATGTAGGTGTGTACTTGGTGATAGCACGTTGGTAAGGTACGCCCGAAGTGTGCGAATAACCAATCGCCATAGCAATACCTGAATCAGGAATACCGCAGACAATATCGGCTTTCATGTCGTCGCTATTACCCATAGCATGACCGCAGGCATAGCGCACTTGTTCTACATTGCGACCTTCGTAGTCGGAGGTGGGGAAGCCGTAATACACCCAAAGGAAAGAGCAAATCTGCATCTTGTCGTTAGGTTTACGCAATTGCTCCACGTGGTCAGCATATACGCGAACAATCTCACCAGGGCCCATGAAGTACTCGGTTTGGAAGCCTAGATTGAAGAAGGATGAGGACTCGCTGGCAATCGCGTAAGCATTATCGCGCTTACCTAATACGATAGGTGTACGTCCCCATGAGTCGCGGGCAGCGATGATACCATCTTCGGTGAGAATAAGTATGCTGCATGAACCTTTGATTTGCTTGTACACATTCTCGATTCCGTCCACGAAATCTTTGCCCTGAACGATTAGCAAACCTACTAATTCTGTGGGGTTTACGCGTCCGCTACTGAACTCTGTGAGGTGCATGTTTTGATCCAACAAATGGTTGACTAATTCATCCATATTGTTGATCTTGCCGATGGTGCTGATAGCAAACCGACCAAGGTGCGAGTTGATGAGCAAAGGTTGTGCATCGGTGTCGGAGATGATACCAATGCCAGCGTTGCCACTAAACTCGTGTAATTCATCTTCGAACTTGGTTCGGAAGTGCGAGTTTTGTATGTTGTGAATGCTTCGTTTGAAGCCCCTTTCTGTGTCGTACGTTGCCATACCCGCTCGGCGTGTACCGAGGTGGGAATGGTAGTCGGTGCCGTAGAAGACATCGGTGACGCAGGAGGTTGTAGAAATAGTCCCGAAGAAACCTGCCACGTTATTTCGCGTTTAAATATTGTTTTACATTATTTTCAATACGAGCGGTGAGGTCTTCGGCAGAAGCGTTGAGGACGAGTTTTTCGCCAGTGATGCCTTCGTATAGTTCGATATAGCGAGCGGTGATACCTGCTACTACCTCATCGGTCATCTCTGGTACTTGTTGTCCCTCTTTGCCTTGGAAACCGTTGTCCATTAGCCACTCACGCACAAACTCTTTGGAGAGTTGCTTTTGTGGCTCACCTGCCTCAAAACGCTCCTCATAGCCCTCTGCGTAGAAGTAGCGGCTGGAGTCTGGAGTATGTACCTCGTCCATGAGGAGGATTTGGTCGCCGTGCTTACCAAACTCGTATTTGGTGTCCACGAGGATAAGTCCTTGTTTGGCTGCAATCTCTTGTCCACGAGCGAAGAGAGCAAGGGTGTATTTCTCCAATTGCTCGTACTCTGCCTCTGAGATAAGTCCTTGAGCGATAATCTCTTCACGAGAGATGTCCTCATCGTGTGCGCCAATCTCGGCTTTGGTGGTAGGAGTGATGATTGGGGTAGGGAACTTCTCGTTCTCGCGCATGCCCTCTGGCAGTTTTACGCCGCAGATCTCACGCACGCCGCTCTTGTAAGCACGCCATGCAGAGCCGCAGAGATAACCGCGCACAATCATCTCTACTGGGTAGCCCTCGCAACGAACACCTACGGTCACCATAGGGTCGGGAGTGGCTTGCTTCCAGTTAGGAACGATGTCAGCCGTTGCATCGAGGAACTTAGCTGCGATTTGGTTGAGGATTTGGCCTTTGAATGGAATACCCTTTGGTAGGATCACATCAAAAGCAGAAATACGGTCGGTGGCTACCATAGCGAGGCAGTCCTCACCGATAAAATATACGTCACGCACTTTGCCGTGGTACACATTGGTTTGACCAGGAAAGTTGAAATTGGTTGCTGTTAAGGCGTTCATTATTTTGTCTTTAAACTCTAAACATTAAACTCTAAACTATTTATACTCATCCCATGATTGGATAGCGAGGTCGTTGACATCGACGGTGCAGAAGGCGTTGATGAACGCTGCTGCAAGGCGTGCATTGGTGAGCAATGGCACGTTGAGGTCAATAGCCGCACGACGAACGTGGTAGCAAACATCGTTTTGTGGGTCGGTCACGATATCCTTTGGTACACTCACTACGAACTCGATCACGCCTTCGCGCATGAGGTCGATAGCTTGTGGAGTGCCTTCCTCAGATGGTTGGTAAACCGTGGTGTTAGGGATACCTGCCTCTGTGAGGAAGTGGCTTGTACCAAGGGTAGCGTAGATATTGAAGCCCTTCGCGATGAGTTGGCGTGCAGATTCGAGCATCTGTGCTTTTTGCTTAGGCGAACCGATAGAGAAGAGTACATTTTTTTTAGGTACGCGCATGCCTACGGAAAGCATAGAGGTCAAAAGGGCAGCGTTGGCATCCTCGCCGAGGCAACCTACCTCACCAGTAGAGGTCATGTCCACACCGATGACAGGGTCGGCCTTTTGCAGGCGGTTGAATGAGAACTGCGATGCCTTAACACCCACGTAGTCAAAGTCGAAGAAGTTCTTGCTTGGTTTCTCTACAGGCAAGCCCAACATGATACGAGTAGCTATATCGATGAAGTTGATCTTCAATACTTTAGATACGAATGGGAACGAGCGTGAAGCACGGAGGTTACACTCAATCACCTTGATCTCGTTCTCGCGAGCGAGGTACTGGATATTGAATGGACCAGAGATATTGAGCTCGCGTGCGATTTGACCTGAGATCTTCTTGATTCGGCGCACGGTCTCTACATAGAGCTTTTGTGCTGGGAACTGAATTGTCGCGTCGCCTGAGTGTACACCAGCGAACTCTACGTGCTCGGAGATAGCGTATGCGATGATCTCGCCATCCTTTGCCACAGCGTCCATCTCAATCTCTTTGGTATTGAGCATGAACTTAGAGATTACCACTGGGTGCTTCTTGCTCACGGTAGCCGCCATCTTGAGGAAGCGCTCGAGCTCCTCTTGGTTGAAGCAGACGTTCATGGCTGCACCAGAGAGTACATACGATGGACGAACGAGCACAGGGAAGCCCACCTTGTCGATGAAGGTCTTCACATCCTCCATAGAGGTCAATGCACTCCATTCTGGTTGATCTACGCCAATGCGGTCGAGCATGGCGGAGAACTTATCGCGGTCCTCGGCGTTGTCGATACTACGAGCGGTAGTACCAAGGATAGGCATATGTTGTGCATCGAGCTTGAGTGCGAGGTTATTAGGAATCTGACCACCAGTAGATACGATGACGCCATGAGGGTTCTCCAGTTCGAGGATATCCATCACGCGCTCGAAGGTGAGCTCGTCGAAATAGAGACGGTCGCACATATCGTAGTCGGTGGAAACGGTCTCTGGGTTGTAGTTGATCATCACGGAGCGATAACCGTTCTCACGGATGGTCTTGAGCGCTTGTACGCCGCACCAGTCAAACTCTACAGACGAACCAATACGGTAAGCTCCCGAACCGAGTACTACGACAGACTTGCGGTCGTTGAGGTACTTCACATCGTTGGCTACACCCGAGTAGGTGAGGTAGAGGTAGTTGGTTTGAGCAGGGAACTCTGCTGCCAGTGTATCTATCTGTTTTACAACTGGTTTAACGCCCAAAGATAGACGATGCTTGCGCGCTACGAGCACCGCAAAATCCATATCCATTTGTTCACCCAGTCCCACGGCTTTCGCGATTTGGAAGTCAGAGAAACCTTGAATCTTGGCTTTGCGCATCAGCTCCTCGTCAATGTTTTGGAGGGTGCCTGCAGACTTGAGTTCGTTGTCGGTCTTAACGATATTTTGGAGTTTCTCTAGGAACCAACGGTCGATCTTTGTGAGCTCGTGCAAGCGGTCAATACTATAACCCGCATGCAATGCTTGCGAGAGGAAGAAGATACGCTTGTCGGTAGGAGCAGCCAAAGCGTGGTCGAGGTCGTCCACATGGAGTTGCTTGTTCTCGGTGAAACCGTGCATGCCTTGACCAATCATACGAAGCCCCTTTTGGATGGTATCTTCGAAGGTACGACCGATAGCCATCACCTCGCCCACAGACTTCATGCTCGAACCAATCTCGCGGTCCACACCGCGGAACTTACCGAGGTCCCAACGTGGGAGTTTAGCCACGATATAGTCCAATGTTGGCTCGAAGAAAGCAGGCGTATCTTTGGTAACAGAGTTTTTGAGCTCGAAGAGTCCATAGCCCAAAGCAATCTTAGCGGCTACGAAAGCCAATGGATAACCAGTAGCTTTAGAAGCCAAAGCAGAAGAGCGAGAGAGACGAGCATTCACCTCAATCACGCGGTAGTCCTCTGAATATGGGTCGAGCGCGTATTGCACGTTACATTCACCCACGATACCTACGTGACGAACGATCTTAATAGCCAAAGCGCGGAGCTTTGCTGCCTCTGATTTGGTCAATGTTTGGGTAGGAGCAATCACGATACTTTCACCCGTGTGAATACCGAGTGGGTCGAGGTTCTCCATGTTGCAGACGGTAATACAGTTGTCGTATTTATCACGAACTACCTCATACTCAATTTCTTTCCAACCTTTTAGGGACTTCTCTACGAGCACTTGTGGCGAGAAGGAGAAGGCTTTCTCAGCGATGATGTTAAGCTCTTCCTCGTTGTCGCAGAAACCAGAACCAAGTCCGCCCAATGCGTATGCCGCACGGAGGATAACTGGATAACCAAGTTCTTTAGCAGCCGCACGAGCCGCCTCGATAGTCTCGCAAGCCTCGCTTTGGATGGTCTTGACATTGATCTCATCGAGTTTCTCCACAAATAGTTCACGATCCTCAGTGTCCATGATAGCTTGTACTGGCGTACCCAATACTTGCACATTGTATTTCTCCAGTACGCCGCTCTTGTAGAGCTCTACACCGCAGTTGAGTGCGGTTTGTCCGCCGAAGGCGAGGAGTACGCCATCTGGACGCTCCTTCGCAATCACTTTCTCCACAAAAAATGGGTTAACAGGCAAGAAGTATATCTTATCTGCCACACCTTCGCTGGTTTGTACGGTAGCGATATTTGGGTTGATCAGAACGGTATAGATACCTTCTTCACGAAGGGCCTTGAGGGCTTGTGAACCAGAGTAATCGAACTCACCTGCTTCACCGATCTTGAGTGCTCCACTTCCGAGCACCAATACTTTCTTGATATTTTTTTTCTCCATGGCCATTATTTGTTAAGAAGTTGGAAGAAGTTATCGAATACGAATTCAGAGTCCTTAGGTCCGCAGTTCATTTCTGGAATAAACTGTACTGCCATCCATGGTTTCTCTGCGTGGCGAATACCCTCGTTGGTGCGGTCGTTCATATTCACGAACCACTCTTTCCATTCCGCAGGTAGGGTAGTGCCGTCCACTACATAACCGTGGTTTTGTGCGGTGATATAGCAGCGCTCGCCTTCTACAATCTGTACAGGTTGGGTAGCACCGCGGTGACCATATTTATGTTTCAATACCTCAGCGCCTGCTGCGAGAGCGAGTAGTTGGTTGCCCAATCCAAGGCCTAGCAATGGCTTATCTTCGTCCTTCTCAAGGAAGGTCTTGATGTTCTCTATAGTCACAGCGCAATCCTCTGGATCGCCAGGACCGTTGCTGAGCATCAGGGCATCAAACTCGAGGGTGTTGAAGTCGTAATCCCATGGCACGCGTGTCACCTCTACGCCACGAGCGAGCAGGTAACGGATGATACCTTCCTTCACGCCGCAATCTACGAGTACTACTTTCTTGCCTGCACCCGCGTTGTAGGTCACTACCTCTTTGCAAGAAACTTGTTGCACGAGGTTCTCGTCGTTTGCTACAGGAGTCGTGTCGTCACCTTCGAAGATGAGACTAGCTTGCATGGTGCCGTTCTCGCGCAGATGCTTGGTCAGCTCACGGGTGTCAACGCCTGTGATAGCAGGTATCTGCTCACGAATCAGCCATGCTGCGAGATCCTCGTTGGCATTCCAGTGGCTGTACTCAGGGCTGTACTCGGTCATGATGACTGCCGCAGGGTGGATACGGTGGCTGTCCATGAACTCAGACAAACCATTCTCCAAACTGCTGCATGCAGGCACGCCGTAGTTACCAATCAATGGGTAGGTCATCACCACGAGTTGACCTTCGAAATTTGCGTCGGTCAGCACCTCTGGATAACCAATCATGGTGGTATTGAATACGAGCTCTCCAGCTACGTTTTTCTCGTAGCCAAATGATGTACCCTTGAAGCAGGTGCCATCGGAGAGTTTCAATGTTACTTTTTTCATATTCTTGCCTTTAATCTTTAACCTTAGCGAAGGATTGTTTCCGAACGATCTGGACCTACAGACACTACATCAATGCTTACGCCAGTCTCTTGCTCGATATATGCGATATACTCTTTCAACTCTTTGGGCAATTCCTCGTAGGTGCGGCAAACTGATACATTGCATTTCCATCCTGGGAACTCCTTGTAGATAGGTTTGATATTGTCTGCGTCTGCCTCAAATGGGAAGTAGTCAATCTTCTCGCCATTGAGTTCGTAGCCCACACAAACCTTGATAGTCTCAAAGTCGTTGAGTACATCGCTCTTCATCATGATGAGTGATGTCGCACCATTCATCATCACGGTATATTTCAATGCTACGAGGTCGAGCCATCCGCAACGGCGTGGACGACCAGTAGTAGCGCCAAACTCATGACCGATCTTACGAAGCATCTCGCCTGTCTCATCAAACAACTCGGTTGGGAATGGACCTTCGCCTACGCGTGTGCAGTATGCTTTGAAGATACCATATACTTCGCCAATATGTTGAGGAGCTACGCCGAGTCCAGTACATGCGCCTGCGCAGAGAGTGTTGCTAGAGGTTACGAATGGGTAAGTACCGAAGTCCACATCCAAGAGCGAACCTTGTGCGCCTTCTGCCAAGATACCTTTATCTTCGCGAAGCATGTGGTTCACCACAATCTCGTTGTCCATGATTGGGAACTGCTTCATCTCCTCGATGGCATTGAGCCATGCGCTGTCGTCAGGCAATTCAATACCGCCCAATTGCTCTTGGTGAGCAGCACGAAGTGCATTGTAGCGTTCCAAGAAGTCAGGACGCAGGATATCGCCTACGCGAAGACCATTGCGAGCAATCTTATCGGTATAAGTAGGACCAATACCTTTGCCTGTGGTACCTACTTTCTTATCGCCTTTCTTCTTCTCCGAAGCGGCATCCAACATACGATGGGTAGGGAGAATGAGGTTGGCACGTTTAGCGATTTGCAAACGGCTCTTTACATCCACACCCATTGCCTCGATAGCGTGAATCTCCTCCATGAGGATGATTGGGTCAATCACTACGCCATTACCAATGATGTTGGTGGTGCCATCGCGGAAGATTCCTGATGGTACGGTGTGGAGCACAAAACTCTTATCACCGAAATACAAACTATGACCAGCGTTTGGTCCACCTTGGAAGCGTGCTACTGCTTCATAACGAGGGGTCAATACATCGACGATTTTGCCTTTGCCTTCATCGCCCCATTGCATGCCTAATACGACATCTACTTTTTTCATATAATCTGTGCCTTTAAACTTTACACTTTAAACTCTAAACTAAATTCCTACTTGCTCGAAGATATAATCCACATTCTTCATGTAGTAATCCAAACTGAAGCAAGTGTCAATCTCCTCGTTGGTGAGGTGTGCGGTTACGCCTTCGGTCAGTTTGAGGTTCTCTTGCATCTCGCCGCCTTCCATCAGCGTCTTCATTGCCACAGGTTGCACGAGGTCGTATGCTTGTTCGCGTACAAATCCTTTCTCAATGAGCGCATTCATCACGCGTTGCGCGAAGATTGCGCCGTGGGTCAATCCTATATTGTGCAGCATGTTCTCTGGATATACCACGAGGTTGTCGAGGATACCCTCAAAGCGCGCCAACATATAATCGAGCAACATCGTTGCATCAGGCAATACAATACGCTCGGTGGAACTGTGGCTGATGTCACGCTCGTGCCAAAGGGCGATGTTCTCGCTGGCGGTGCACATATATCCACGCATCACGCGCGCGCACCCGCATATATTTTCAGAGGAGATAGGATTGCGTTTGTGTGGCATAGCCGATGAACCTTTTTGACCCTTCTTGAATGCCTCTTCCACTTCGCGCACCTCTTGACGTTGCATATTGCGTACCTCCAATGCCATCTGCTCCAAGGTACCTGCGATTACTGCCAAAGTAGCCAAATAGAACGCATGGCGGTCACGACCCAACACTTGTGTAGCGATTGCTGCCGACTCAATGCCAAGGTGCTCGCATACGTAGGTTTGGATAGCAGGTGGGATATTCGCATAGTTTCCTACCGCGCCTGAGAGTTTACCTGCCTCTACGCCTTTGGCTGCCATCTCAAAGCGCTCGATATTGCGGCGCATCTCCTCGTACCAGAGTGCCCATTTCAAACCGAAACTGCTCACATCCGCGTGCATACCGTGGGTACGACCAATCACAGGGGTGTACTTAAACTCATTTGCACGGCGTTTCAATACTTCAAGAAAAGAGTGTAAATCTTTGCGCAGAATCTCATTGGCTTGTTTGAGCAAATAGCCATTGGCTGTATCTACCACGTCGGTAGAGGTCAATCCATAGTGTACCCATTTGCGCTCCTCACCTAAACTCTCGCTCACGGCGCGGGTGAAAGCCACCACATCGTGACGGGTGATCTCCTCAATCTCGTGAATACGGTTTACATCAAAAGTGGCTTTCTCACGAAGCAACTTCACATCCTCTGCGGGCACTACGCCCAAGGTGCTCCATGCTTCGGCTGCCAAGATTTCTACTTCGAGGTAAGCTTTGAACTTATTCTCTTCTGTCCAAATGTTGCGCATGACTGCGCGGCTGTAACGTTCAATCATATTGTATGTAAGTCTTTATTTTCTACTTTGATTTTGTTAAAGGCCTCAATGGCTTTCGCTACGGCTTTCTCCGTGTTTTCATCGGTAGCCAATACCACGCCATAACGACGGTGTCCGTGTACTTCTGGTTTACCAAAGAAACGTACTTGCACACCTGGCATTGCCAATGCTTCTTCCACTCCGCTAAATACTACTTCTGTAGCGTCGCCTTCTACTACGATGGCCTTGGATGCGCTAGCACCGAAGAAACGCACCTCAGGGATTGGTAATCCGAGTACGGCACGTGCATGCAATGCAAACTCCGACAAGTCTTGCGAGATCATCGTTACCATACCTGTGTCGTGTGGACGAGGGCTAACTTCCGAGAATATCACATTGTCACCCTCGATGAACATCTCCACACCGAAGATACCATATCCGCCCAACGCGTCAGTCACCTTCTTTGCAATGTCCTCTGCTTGTGCCAATGCAGCGTCCGTCATTGCTTGTGGTTGCCATGACTCGCGGTAGTCGCCATCTACTTGGTGGTGTCCGATTGGCTTGAGGAAGGTTGTACCACCTGCGTGA
>JAFTHS010000075.1 GCA_017457295.1 Paludibacteraceae bacterium
AAAAACGCGTTCGTTCGCAAATGGTTTGCCTTCAACCAAGACATGAACAATGTGTTGGCAGCTACTATTTGTCGTCGTCACGGTTTTGATGTGCGTAAGGCAATCGTTGGGCATAACCCTGTGGCAGAGATCTTGCGAAAGGATTTGCCACAAAAGGATTTTGGCTTGGCAGGCGTGATGGATAATCTATCGGAAGTGATGGCGCTCGTGGAGATTGATAACCTCATGGAGCGTGAGAAACAGATGGATGCCATCCGCTTTGCATGGTTGGAAGAGAAGACACTGTTCGTGAACTTCTCGATAGAAAATGTATTGGCTTACTACTTGCAAGCAGAAATGCTGAATCGTTGGGCTCTCCTCACAGTAGAACAGGGTGAGAAGGTCTTTAGAGAGTTGGTGAGTGATATGAAAAAAGGAATAAATTTACAATAAAGATATGACAACAGGAAAAGTAAAAGGTATCATCGCCAACCTGGTAACTGTGGTGGTTGATGGACCTGTATCACAAAACGAAATCTGCTACATCAAGCTCGGCGAGACCCGATTGATGGCAGAGGTCATTAAGGTGATTGGCGACAATGTCTATGTACAGGTGTTTGAGAGCACCCGTGGATTGAAAGTCGGCAATACCGTAGAGTTTACAGGACACATGCTGGAGGTAACCCTCGGTCCTGGTCTTTTGAGCCGTAACTACGATGGTCTGCAAAACGACCTCGATAAGTTGACTGGCGTTTTCCTCCAACGTGGTGAGTACAACTTCCCACTCGATGAGGAAAAACTATGGAAGTTCGAGCCACTTGCCAAAGTGGGCGACAAAGTGGAAGCTGCTGCATGGTTGGGTGAGGTCGATGAGAACTACCAACCACACAAGATCATGGTGCCATTCGTGTTTGAAGGCACATACACCGTGAAGAGCATCGTGGCTGCTGGCGAGTACAAGATTCACGACACCATCGCTGTCTTGACCGACGCTGAAGGCAATGACCACAATGTGACCATGGTACAAAAATGGCCAGTGAAGAAGCCAGTATTGGCATACAAGAGCAAACCACGTCCATTCAAGTTGCTTGAGACAGGTGTGCGTACTATTGACACCGCTAACCCAATCTGCGAGGGTGGTACAGGATTTATCCCTGGTCCTTTCGGTACAGGTAAGACCGTGCTCCAACACGCCATCTCTAAGCAAGCAGAGGCAGACATCGTGATTATCGCTGCCTGCGGTGAGCGTGCAAACGAGGTAGTGGAGACCTTTACCGAGTTCCCAGAATTGGAAGACCCACATACAGGTCGCAAGTTGATGGAGCGTACCATCATTATCGCCAACACATCTAACATGCCTGTGGCATCGCGTGAGGCATCTGTATATACCTCTATGGCAATTGCAGAGTACTACCGTTCGATGGGCTTGCGCGTGTTGTTGATGGCAGACTCTACTTCACGTTGGGCACAAGCATTGCGTGAGATGTCTAACCGTTTGGAGGAGTTGCCAGGTCAAGATGCGTTCCCAATGGACTTGTCGGCTATCATCGGTGCGTTCTATGCGCGCGCAGGTTATGTGTACCTTAATAATGGTAAGACTGGTTCAGTAACCTTCTTGGGTACTGTATCACCTGCTGGTGGTAACTTGAAGGAGCCTGTGACTGAGGGTACAAAGAAAGTGGCACGTTGCTTCTACGCATTGGAGCAAGCACGTGCTGACCGCAAGCGTTACCCTGCTGTGAACCCAATCGACTCATACTCAAAGTATATCGAATATCCTGAGTTTGAGGAGTATATCTCTGGTATCATCGACGATAAGTGGCTCGGCAAAGTGAACGATATGAAGACCTACTTGCAACGCGGTAAGGAGATTCAAGAGCAAATCAACATCTTGGGTGATGATGGTGTGCCAGTAGATTATCACGAGGAGTTCTGGAAATCAGAGGTAATCGACTTCGTGGTACTGCAACAAGATGCGTTCGACAAGATCGATGCTGTGTGCCCATTGGAGCGTCAACAATATATCCTCAACCTCGTGATGGATATCTGCAAGCACGACTACAACTTCACCAACTTCCTTGATGTAAGCGAATACTTCAAGCGCGTGATTAACCTCTGCAAGCAGATGAACTATAGCGAGTTCAAGAGCGAAGAATTTAATAAGTATCAACAACAACTCAACGACTTGCTCGCTGAGCGTCAAATAAAAGCATAACGACTATGGCAAAAGCATTTCAAAAGATTTATACTCAAATCACGGCTATCACCAAAGCAACTTGCTCGCTGAAAGCCGAAGGAGTAGGTAACGACGAACTCGCTACCGTGAATGGTAAGTTGGCACAGGTCGTTAAGATTATGGGCGACGATGTGACATTGCAGGTGTTTGAAGGTACAGAGGGTATTCCAACCAATGCAGAAGTAGTGTTCCTCGGCAAAGCTCCATCACTGAAGGTGAGTGAGCAATTGGCTGGTCGCTTCTTCAACGCCTATGGTGATCCAATCGATGGCGGACCAGCTATCGAGGGTCAAGAGGTGGAGATTGGTGGTCCAAGTGTGAATCCAGTTCGCCGTAAACAACCATCTGAGTTGATTGCTACTGGTATCGCAGGTATCGACTTGAACAACACCTTGGTGTCTGGACAAAAGATTCCATTCTTCGCTGACCCAGACCAACCATACAACCAAGTGATGGCTAACGTGGCTCTCCGCGCCGAGGCAGATAAGATTATCTTGGGTGGTATGGGATTGACCAACGACGACTATTTGTACTTCAAGAACGTGTTCTCTAACGCCGGTGTATTGGACCGCATCGTGTCTTTCGTTAACACCACTGAGAACCCACCAGTAGAGCGTCTGTTGATTCCAGATATGGCATTGTGCGCAGCTGAGTACTTCGCGGTACAAAAGCACGAGAAAGTGTTGGTGCTCTTGACTGACATGACCTTGTACGCCGATGCATTGGCTATCGTAAGTAACCGTATGGATCAGATTCCATCAAAGGACTCTATGCCAGGTTCACTCTATTCTGACCTTGCAAAGATCTACGAGAAAGCCGTACAATTCCCAGAGGAAGCAGGTGGTGGTTCAATCACCATTATCGCTGTGACCACCTTGTCTGGTGGCGATATTACCCACGCTATTCCAGATAACACG
>JAFTHS010000134.1 GCA_017457295.1 Paludibacteraceae bacterium
CAATCTAAAATGGTATGCAGCCTTTCATGACGAAGGACATCATCCTCATATACACTTGGTTGCCTATTCCAAAAAGGCACAAGAAGGATACCTCTCAAGGCAAGGAATAATGTCGATGAGGTCATCTCTTGCGGGCGTGATTTTTGCAGAGGATCTGCACAATATTTATACCGAGCAAACTGCTACCCGTGACAAGATTAAGAAGGATTGGCATCAGCTCGTTACAGATATCATTGGTGCGATTGATTTCAATAATACCGAGCACACAGAGATCGAGCAGAAGCTGATACTTCTTGCAGAACGCTTACGCCGAACACAAGGTAAAAAAGTGTACGGATATCTGAAGCGTGATGTCAAAGACATCATCGATGAAATTGTTACAATGCTCGAGAAGGATGAGAACATCAGCAAGCTATATGATTTGTGGTGGGAATATAAGTGCGAAGTCCTTGGAAAATACAACAAGGAAATACCGCAAACGAAGCATCCCCTGTCAGAGAACAAAGAGTTCAAATCACTCAAGAATGATATCATCCGTGAAGCTTTGAAAATCGGTCAGCAGCTAAGGCTCGAAGAAGAAAAAAACGGCGAAAGCAAGTCGAGTGGTGGCAAAGGAAAAAGTGGTAGCAGCAAAAGCGGAAGCTATAAAAACAAGCAATATTCTCCGCAGGTAAAAAAGGTTTCTGCTACTGTAGTAACAGGCTTATTTAAAAGCTTGGCTATGACCTTCAGAGATCGAATACTTCCTCCCGAGAACTCCAAAATCATCATCGACAAAAAGCAAAGACAGGAGGAAGAAGCAAAGCGAAATGCGGAAATTACTCACAACTATTGAAAGGAGATGCGATGGCATTTGTATACTTTACAGAACAAGAAAAAGAGCAAGCGAATAGTGCCGATATCGCAAGCTATCTAAAACTACATGGCGAAACCGTGAAGCGAGCTGGACGAGAAAATGTGTGGTACGCTCCATCGGGTAAAGTCTCTATAAACGGCTCAGAATGGTACAGCCAATATGAGCAGACAGGTGGTGGAGCAATCCTGTTTGTGCGCAAGTTTTTCGGGCTTTCTTTCCCCGAAGCTGTGCGATCTCTTCTTGGAGATAATGTTGGCACAGTCGTACAGCAAAAACCTAAAGAAGAAAAGTCTGAAGAAAAGAAGTTCGAAGTCCCTCCCAAGCATACAGACATGCGTCGAGTGTACGGTTATTTGTGTAACGAAAGAGGTATCGCAAGAAGCATTATACATGCCTTTGCGAGTGAGGGATTGCTCTTCGAAGAACCCGAATACCACAACGCAGTATTCGTTGGAACCAACAACGAAGGAGTGCCCATGCACATACACAAGCGAAGCACCGTACCCGGCTCCGACTTCAAAAATAACGTGTATGGAAGCAATGCTGATTACAGCTTTCATTGGAACGGTACATCCGATAGACTCTATGTTTTTGAAGCCCCTATCGATATGCTCTCATACCTTACTCTCTATTCGAGCGAGTGGGAGAAGCACTCCTATGTTGCCATCTGTTCAACGGCAGATCGTGGAGCTATGAGAATACTCAAAGAGCGAGATGATATCAAGAATGTTTATCTCTGTCTTGATCATGACGGCCCCGGCATTGAAGGAGCATATCGCATTGCCGAGAGCATCAGAACTCTTGACCGTGAATGTAATATTTGGCGCGTTTTTCCCGTACACAAAGACTGGAATGAGGACATAAAAGCCCTGCGAGGAAAAGAAGCAATACCGTCTTCTAAGCACAAAAAAATGGAGATTTACAAGCAAAATTGTAACGAAATGTTTGCAGAATTGCGTGAATCCCTTGTCTCTATTGGCAAAGGCGAGCGCACGAGCAAATACAAAGGACATGCAATATTTGACTACGCAAGAGCCCAATTGGATCGTGCAGCTAAAGCAGTTACCGACAACGAAAGCATCAAGTGCTACAACGAACTTGGCAAGACTTTTATAATCGGATATTGCATCAGGCAAAGGCAAATGGGAGTCGAATACACCTTGGACGATATCCATAAGCGAATGATAGAAATGTATAAGCCGCACAGAGATTATGACTCAGTCGGAAGCCTTGATGATCAAATCGAGAAAGCCATCACAGAGCTCAACAAAAAGGCTAACGAAAAAGAATCCTTCTCCAAGGACGAAATAGGAGTATTTCAAAACGAATTCTTGCGCATTGCCTTCGACTGTTTCCGTCAGAAAGGAACCACCATCTGCGAAGCGGAAGCACTCGAGAAAAAACAAATGATAATTCAATGAAAGGAGATCTATGACCGGAATATCAACACTAATCATTATCGCCGCCATCATGGGCGGTGTTTTTATTCTTTTAGCAACGTGCTCGTACCTGTATCAGCTGAAAAGCATCAAGGCAAAAACCGCAGGCGATGGTCAGCACGGTACAGCTCGGTGGGCAAGCAATGCAGAAATCAAAGCCACCTATAAACACATTGACTTCCGACCGGAGCTATGGCGAAGTGTTCCCGAGAGTCGACCGAAGGATCAAGGAATCGTAGTAGGATGCACCACCAAAGGCAAGCAAACCGTTGCAATGGTTGACACAGGTGACGTGCATTGCATGATGATTGGAGCAGCGGGAGTCGGTAAAACTGCCTTCTGGCTATACCCAAATATTGAGTTTGCCTGCGCCTCGGGAATGTCCTTCATGTCAACCGATACAAAAGGAGATATCCTCCGTAATTACGGTAACATAGCCCAAGATTATTATGGCTATCACATATCGGTTATTGACCTTCGAAACCCAATGAGATCACACGGAAACAACCTCTTGCACTTGGTAAACAAGTACATGGATCTGTACGCGGAGAATCCCAAGAACCTCGCCTACAAAGCAAAGGCAGAAAAGTTCGCAAAGATTATCTCAAAGACCATTATCCTTTCAGGCATGGATGCCGGAAGCTTTGGTCAGAACGCATACTTCTATGATGCGGCCGAAGGTCTGCTCACAGCCTCGATACTGCTTGTGTCTGAGTTCTGCGAGAAGGATGAGCGACACATTGTATCAGTATTCAAAATCATTCAGGAACTGCTGGCGCCTCAAAAAGGTGTGCGTGGTCGTAACGAATTCCAAGCCCTCATGGAAAAGTTACCTCCCGAGCATAAAGCCAAGTGGTTCGCCGGAGCAGCCCTCAATACTGCGGAGCAAAGCATGGCATCAGTTATGTCAACAGCGCTGTCACGATTGAATGCCTTCCTTGATTCCGAGCTTGAAACAATTTTGTGTAACGACACCGAAATCGATGCTGAAGAATTCTGCAACAGTAAGTCTGCAATATTTATCATCATGCCCGAGGAAGATAGCTCGAAATACTTTATGGTATCACTGATCATTCAGCAGTTATACCGTGAAATCCTTGCTGTCGCAGATGAGAATAAGGGTAAACTTAAGAACCGTGTAGTGTTTTATTGCGATGAGTTCGGAACCCTGCCTAAGATAGAATCAGCGGAAATGATGTTCTCTGCATCACGTTCACGCCGAGTATCTATTGTGCCTATCATTCAGTCCTTTGCTCAGCTGAAGAAGAACTACGGTGACGAAGGCGCCGAAATTATTATCGACAACACGCAGTTGACGGTATTCGGTGGTTTTGCGCCGAACTCCGAATCAGCTCAGGTCCTGTCCAAGTCACTCGGAAGCAGAACTGTA
>JAFTHS010000014.1 GCA_017457295.1 Paludibacteraceae bacterium
AAAAGATGCTGAGTTTTTGTCTTTGGTAATAGTAATAGCGTTAGAGCCATACCACTGTCCGTTAACAGTGAGTTTGAGTTCATAATCTGTAGCTGCTTTCAAATTAAGAGTAACAGAAGCAGAAAGATAGTCATCAGCAACGGTCATCTTATCAGTACCATCCCAGTTATTTACTCCTTGAACAACCACTTGTGGGAGAAGATCTTTGAAGTTGACTTTTACATCATTAAATGCTTGTTGATCTGCAGATTGTACCTCTCCAACTTTAATGAGATACTTAACACCAATAGCCTCGTCAACATCTTTAATAGTACAAGAGTAGGTGTTTGCTTCGCCTGTAGCAGTCATTTCAGGAAGATTCTCCCAAACTGTACCAACCATTTTATCGCCACCATCCCAGTAGTGAATCTTTGGAGTAGCATTAGCAACAATAGTAATAGTGATATCTTTGTAAGATTTAGGAGCTTCAGGTGCATACAAAGCCCAAGTACCACCACCTTTATCCCAAGTACCATCTTTAACGGTATACCAGTTTTGTGTACCGTTGTAAGTAAGGTTATCTGTTTGGTTGTATCTAGCATCCCATCCGTTAGTAGCCTTATTTCCATTCATGCGGCAGAAGATTACGTTGGTCCAGTTGCCATTAGGAACAACCGCTTTGTACAATTTGCTTTCTCCTTCAACAGCGGTCATGCTAGCCCAAGCATCACCACCAGAACCATAGACATTGATAGCAAAACGAGGTGCTTTACCATCTCCGTGTTGTAACCAGTTAGAATTCGGAGTCAAATATAACTCCTCTCCACCTGTCATGTTCACTGCACTCATTGACATTACCATTGCCAATGCAGCGAATAATGTAAAGATTTTTTTCATAATAATAATGAATTTTAAGTTAATAATATAATTTGGTTGTTTGTTATGTTGTTTCACAAAAACGACCCCTTTTTTGCTCCTTGAACAATTCAGTAGCAAAAAAAGATCACTATACGTTTTAAAAACATCTGCAAAGGTAATATATTTTTTTGACTACAGCAAGAAAAAGGTCGTTTTTTTTATGCAAATATGTTGTAAAACATGTTTTTAAGCAAATAATTATGCTCTGCGGGATTACACAAGTGCGCTCCATAACGCAAGCGTAACAAATCCTGTTTCTTCATCTAAGTTCTCGCTTCTATCCAAGTTATAGCTTCTATAAAGGTAACGAATTGTGCGGTTATTGTGCGGTTATTGTGCGGTTATTGTGCGGTTATTGTGCGGTTATTGTGCGGTTATTGTGCGGTTATTGTACGGTTATTGTACGGTGCGAGCAGCAATTTTGTAGGAAGAGGCAGAAGAAAGGAAAAGGCGAAGAAAGGAAGAGGCGAAGAAAGGAAGAGGCGAAGAAAGGAAGAGAAAGGAAGGAAAGAAGGAGGAAGAAAAAAAGAAGGAGGCCGCGAATGCAGCCTCCTTCGGAGAGAATGGATTACTCGAAGAGTAAACCAAGGATATAGCATGATTACTTAACTACAGCACCTTGAGCGTTGTACTTAACGCCGTTGAGGAGGATGTGGAGGTAACCATCTTTGATAATCTTCTGAGTATTCTCATCAGGAGCAAAGATATTATCTACCGCCGTAGGAGCTACATACTCTGCATGTAGATTGTCAATATAGATAGTACCAGATTCTGACATAATACCCTCCTTGCGAACAAGGCGAAGGCCCATGAACTGATAGTCAACGCCAGCAGGTAACTCAGACATATCTGCCTCTTGATACAACCACCCTGCATAATCAAGGGTGCATAGTTTGGTGTACTTGATATCACCTTCTACAGCCCAACGAGCGTAGAGTTCGTTGAATGAATAGTCGCCAAAGACATACATACCCAACTTGGATTCGCTATTGCCAATCACCAACATAGGATTGATAGCATTGAACAAAGCTTCGCCATCAGGACCGGAGAACGCATAAGAGAGTTGATTAGAGGCAAGGCCAGCATACATTTTATTAGTATATCGCATAGCGTTCGCAGATTGAACATCTGTAGAATTTTCTTTATCTCCCACAAAAAAAGCATTATCCATTTCATCCACAAGAGGCAAAGTAGAAACAACCTTTTCGCCAGTATGGAAAGGAATCGTAATAGTTTCGTTAAGGAGTACAGCATCTACATCCGAAATGCTAGGTTTTAGTACAAACGAATAGTCCTTAGTTGCTTCCAATTCATTCACTAATTCAAATGCCGCATATCCGTAGGGCGCAGGAGCCGTATTACATTTAAAAGAACGAGTATTAATTTTTACCAAATTACCTTCCGCATCAAGCACCTCGACTCCTTTTTTCAAAATACTAGGAACAATCTCTGCATCAAAAAGTACAATAAAGGAAGCATTCAAAGGAACATTCACCTCCTCTTTAGTGGGATAAGTTTGAATAACACGAACAGAACTTCGATTATCCGTACGGAATTTGAAAGAGAACGGCTCTTGGAGATGATTTTCAAATGTTGTATCAGGATGGCAAGCCCCAGTACCCAAAGTAACCGTATATTCTACACCTGGTTCAAAACGGGTGGCCGGTTTGAAACGCAAAGTATGACAATCATCTTCAAAAATAATCGTACCTTCTACAGCAGGAGTAATTGTCAAGGCAGCAGCTGTTGCCTCAGTTTCCATATCCCAGTTGAAAGAAATAGTAACATTGGTAGAAACAATTACACTATCCGTAATCTCCACTTTCGGACTATAATCTATCACCTCAGGAGGTGTTTCACGTACCATTGACATAGCAAAGATACCATAAGAAATTTCGTTTTGCTTTACCTCAAGGGTTTGCTCTTGTGGATAATAGCCTTCTGGTTTTGCCTTTACGGTATAAGTACCAGGTTGGAGATTCCAGAAGTAGTAAACACCATTATACAAAGTATCTGTAACGTAGGTTTGGAGGAGTTGGTCGTTTTGCCACAACTCTACTACACCTTTCAAAATAGGGCGATACTCATCACGCGTACCTTTGCGAGCTCGATAATTAGGGAACTCTTGTTTCAAATACATATCATAAATTTTACCGCCAATAGCACCATATGGCAATTCGCCATCGCAAAAATATTGAATAAAAGTCTTAGCAAATTGGAAAGACTCTTGGCGCTTGTAGTCAATGTTCATCAAGCGGTAAGTCTCTGGCAGGTAGTCGTGCATCATACCCTCGGAAATGGTGCCAGGTACTTTCAAATTACGCATTACACCATAACCATTAGGCCAACCCATGATAGTGCGAGCAAAAGTCTTGTCACCTGCGATATTTGGCTCGCGTGACCAGCAACTCACTTGGTTAGAATATTGGTTTGCACCCATAAGAGTTGTAATAGCACGCGCCTCGTTGCAAATCTCCTCTGGCACTTTTTCTGGATAACCATTCAAGCCATAAGGGTCGCCTGGGGTAATACCTGAATGCAGATGCAGAATATAGTTGGATGGGTTACCTGCATTGGAGTGGATAGAAAGCATAAAGTCAGCATTCCAGTTGCTTGCCTCTGCAGAAATACCCGAAAGAGAGCGGTCATCCGCAGTGGTATTGGTAACACGAGACATCTTGGTTTGGAAGCCTAGATCGCGCAGAATAGTATCAAGGCGAAGACCTTTATCCAAATTGGAAGTACTCTCCCAGAAACTTTGCTCACGAGTATAGCCATCGGCTGAATTCAAAGTACTATTACTAACATCTATAAAGATTGGATATAGGTACATCAATCGGTCATCCGAATCATAACCACCATGACCAGGGTTGATATAAATCTTGTAATCAGCAGGATTGGTAGAAGCTGCACGCTTGGCTTGGCGATTCATTTGATTGAGCAATGTACCATCTAACTCTTTTACCAAACGAGGCATTTCTTTGCGAATAGGTTCTTCAGTAAGATTGAGTTGCAAGAGGCGAATCTCACCATCCTCAGTATTGTACACGATACGACCAGATTGTACGTCCACATTAGGATACATACCAAATTCCTCTGGGTTGGTCAAGCGCTTAACGATTTTGCCATCTATAGATGCCATCATGATAGAAGACTCGATATTGTAATAGCCATCGTGGTTATCATCCATACCTACTACATAGTCATTTCCATACCATACAGGAGCATCAAAGTCCTGACCAAAGTTAATGATTTCTTTACCATTGAGATCGCAGATAGCCGTACCATACTTGGTATTGAAGAGAATCATCTGTTTGTTAGGGGAAAGCGATGACCAAATATAGTTGGCATCACCATGAGGTTTCAGCACGACCTTCTCGCCATTGCGATAAAGGTTGAGGTCAAGATTCTCGTTATCCACACGAAGTGCAGCATTATCATCGACAACACGATAATCTGCATTACTATTCGCAAGATACACTATGGTTTCCGCATCCACAAAGCGAGGGAAGAAACCTTCGCCCAAACGAGTATCACTCAGGACACGGATATCTGCGTTCATAGATATGCTTACGCAGAATAGGACTACAAAAGTAAGAAGTTTTTTCATAAAAGTAGTATTTTTAGTTGTTTTATTTTTCAGAGAGACTAGGAATTACTCAGAGGGGCTCAGAACTCCCGAGAGAGAATCGGAAGTTTCAAAGAAGATTAGCGTTTTGTACCAAGAACGGTATAGGTTTGTCCGTTGTGACGGATATAAAGCTGACCATTCTCAACAAACTTACCAACTGTATAAGAAGATACAACATCGCTAACAGAAGTAGCATCTACATCACCATAGAGCAAGAAGATACCAGGCAAAGTAATATAACGTTCTCCATCTTCGGTAGATGTGTTTAAATAAATTTTGACTGACTCAAAATGCAACGGAAAAATAGCTACATCTGTACCAAAATGTTTTTCAACAGGAATATCAAAAATAATCTCTCCTTTTTGATTAAACTCACCAACTACATTTTTGGTCTGAATAGCATTATTTGGACGAAAAGTAGCATATACTTTGCTAAGAACAGCATCTGTAGTCATTGGTATCCGAATAGTATCTGGTCGTGAATATATCTCTCCCTCTCTAGCGAACTGCACATAAGGATTGCGTACAGATTTATATGTAAACACCAAATTTACTGGTGCTGCAGAATCTACTGGGACTGACCATGCAGGAGCAAATCCAGCCGAACTCTTCAAAGCCCACTCATCGGCAAGGCGAAAGTCATCCCAAAGCATTTGATGGGCTATAGGGATTTCCACATTAACCAAAATGGTATCACAAAAATCACCTAATTGCCCCACAACAATTGTAGTACCATTAGCAATGCCAACCACAGTACCATCATTATCTACCTTGGCAATGGAAGGATCATGTGACGTCCATGTCAGTGCCTCCGAAAGAAGAGAAATGGTATCTTTCTCCACTACACTTTGTACTTCAATTTGGTATGGATGCGTTGCATCGCAAAGAACTGAGTCAAGGCGGATAGCAATAGGAGCAGATGTCAACAATTCTATTTCTAAATCAGTAGTAATATGTCCTAATGCAGCATGAAGCACTCCTCCCTTCTCACCTGAAGCGAGGAAACGTCCATCTTCAAGAATCTCGCCCAAAGCAGAGTCGCAAGAAAGAGTCACACCTTGTACATCAGTATCAAGCAGTACGCCATATTTATTGTAGCCCAAAAACTTTGGAGCAGCAACAGCGTACCTCGGTAAGGAATACACACGTACGTAAGGAGCAATTGCTGCTATCGTATTGTCAGCCTCAGGCAAATTAGCCACAGCAAACATACCATTGGTTACAGTACGTTCGTTGCCATCTGAACCATTGTTAACCTGACCTAATGGACGCACATACATACAAGAACTACCACCACCATCCCAATTGACAGCATTCCATGCACCATAGTATTTCAGAATCTCTGCTAACACCTTAGTAGTACATCCTTTGCTAACACCACGTCCATCAACAACGAGGAAATATATTGTATCTCTAGTTTGAGATACTCCGTATCCCGTACGAGGATGCAATTCATTCCAAAAGCCATCGGTAGCAACCACCCCATCATCCAAAATCATTGCTGCATAATGATCACCGCCTATCATTTGCGCTACATCACAAGGCTGTCCATCTAGAAGGATCTCAAAAATCAATGTCAGTTCATCCCCCTCGCTCAATGTTTTCAAAGCAGTTTCCATTGTACCATGCCCAGAAAGAACAGCATACGCAGGGTTTAAAGGCATAGAACCGATACGCTCCTCTTTCTTAACAACCTTGGCTTTCATTGTACCAGTAGTAGCCCATTTCTCGCCATCTAACAATTGTATTTGAACTTCCGTTCCATAGGCATTCGTGGATGTATTAGCTCCTTTATAGTGATTATACAGAACCAAGTGATTTTCCTCACGAGCACCATTGGCATGATTGATATTCAACGTATCACCATTAGGGGTGACTACTTTCATAGAATAAGCATGTGTATAAGCCGTAACACCTTTCTTCTCAGAATCCACGCCTCCAGCACGACGTCCCCCCCCCGCTCCCCAAGGAGTCAAAGCATACTCGCTATTAACAATCGTAGTTCCTACGGGAGTACTATTAGCATAGAAATCTCCATTTACGCCACCAAAGAAAATTTTAGTGTCGGTAGTACTACGTTTTGCCATATCTGAAGGGCGTTCAAGTCCTGTCACTTGTCCTTTACCGAGAATTTGCTCAACAGATACATAAGGATTTCGTGTATCTATCGTCATCAACCAACAATCCAAACGCCCAGAACCATCAGTAGATTTTAACATACGAAGTTCATAGAACATCGAGCCGGGTCCCACAGAATACGTAGATAGCGTATCAATGGTGTAATCAACGCCATTTAGCGTGATATTGGCAAAAGAAGAAAAACAGAAGCAAAAAGCAAAAAGGGAGAGTAGAAGTTTCTTCATGGTATAGTATAATTAAAATTCCGCGCAAAGTTACTACTTTTTTTTTATTTACGCAAACGTTTGTGTGTTTTTTTGTTAAAAAAGAGTGCACCCCTTAAAAGGATGCACTCATGAAATGTATTATAAGATTAATCTTATTTTACGGTAACACCGAGGACGTTGTACTTAACACCATTCTTGATGATGAATACTTGACCATTCTCAAGGAGTTTGTGAGCATTGATAGTTTCTGCCTCTACATCGTATACGCCAGTACCCTCAGGGCAAGTCAAAGTATAAACACCATAACCAAGGTCAACAGAGTAGAGATAAATCTTAGCTACATTGCCCTCTACCTCAACAGAAGGAACTGCTGCGAAGCAACCATTCTTCAACTCACCTGCACGGCTCTCAATACCCAAACCATTTTGTGGGAAATACCACAATGGCTCCATAGCGCTAAATTCACGCGCCTCATCTGCAAATTTATACAATGCAAATGTTGAAGATGGAGTCTTGTTGAAGTTTGTAGCACCAAAGAGGAAGAAATAGTCATCACCCACCTTGAATTCGCACAAACCATTCAAACCACCATCAATAGTAGCAGTATCTCCAGCATTATCTACAACTCTCAAACCAACATTAGCTTGAACAGAAATGAAGTCTTGAGCAAGTACACCTTCTTCATCTACGAGCATAGGCAACAAGTCCTTACCATCTACATAGAACAACTCACCATTCTCATCTTGTGGGAAGATTTGAGGAGCTGTACTAAAGCTGCTTTGTGTTAGATTACCATCCTCTTTAAGCATCAAAGATTTATCATATTTAGGATCAGGCTTGAATGCGATTTGCTCTACATGACCAGGTTTACCATCTTTGATTATCCAACGATATGTATTCAAAGAGTTAGCATCTGCCGCCATGATACAAGCATTTCCATCTACATCACCATATACACCAAAC
Organism: Paludibacteraceae bacterium; assembly: GCA_017457295.1. Taxonomy (GTDB): domain Bacteria; phylum Bacteroidota; class Bacteroidia; order Bacteroidales; family Paludibacteraceae; genus Colicola. The sequence goes on from JAFTHS010000014.1 coordinate 7,837, forward strand.
GCATCAAAACGATATGTAATAGGATTACCTTGAGGATCTTTGATAAAGTCTTGTACCTTCTCCTTGATAACCTCAGTAGCTTCACCAGTTTCTGGATTTACTTTATAAACAAAGAATGTTTGTGCATTGGTAAGACATGCACCTATCAAGAGATTACCAGCATTGTCTGTTTTTATATCATTGAACGGAAGAGTCACGGCACTAGCCCAATTACCAGTAGCAGTATCTTGAATTTGGAAGAGGTGATCACCCTTGATAGTAATTGGCTCTAACATTTCACCTGTAGAACCATCTACCACTACGAGATTGCTTTTCTCACGATTAATAAAATACATCTTACCGTTTGAGGCAGCCATACCACGTACAAATAATGTTTGACCAGGAGCATTGTCATCATAGGTTCCTTCTTGATGTGAAATAACCCACTCGTTAGTCAGTGTATATTCTCCATTCTCGCCACGAGCTGGATAATCATATTTATCCTTGCCCGCAGATTTTCCTACGGAAACAGAAGCGATATCACCAGTAAATTGGAAACCCTTATACCATGCAGCGATTGCACCATTGATAACGACCTTGGTTCCCACAGGGAAAATAGTTTGATCCAATTCCATATAGTAACCTTGTACTTCGTATGTACCATCGGTAAAGAATGCATTGCCATAGTTATCGTATTTAGACACTTTCAAACCATTGATAGCAACGCGCTTAGCGTAGTAAGTAAACACAGTATCATTAACAAGAGCAGCCAAAGAAGCAATCTTAGTTACAGGCAAAAGCTCTGCCTCGGTAGCAGAAACTAACTCAGTACCGATAAGACGTGGCCATCCGTTAGCTTTTGTAAATGTCCCCGCCATTACCACATTTTGACCCACTTTTAGTCCGTCCTTAAGTTCAGGTTTTTCTTTTACATAGATATCCATACCAAAACCTGAAACATCCTCAATATAGATGGTGTTACCACCGATGTGGTTGATGATACCAGCTACTTTGGTTGTAGCACCTTCTTCTAACGCACGTACCTCTTTGATGTTAGGAATATATTCACCATAGCAAGCATATAATGTACCCGTAGTAGTAGAGTCCACATGGGTAATAGGAGTACCAGCACCTGCGGGGTTGTCAAACCAGCCACGGAAAGCTTCTCCCTCCAAATATGGAGCATTTAATTCAAACGAATCGGTAGGCTCAGTTGGGTTATCAAATCCATGCTTCCAAGTTGGTTGGAATGCTACTATTTGAGCAGCAGTACCAGTCAAATCAACAGCATCAATATAGTCTGTCGTATGATTCTTATCTTCTCCAAAGAAGTTACCTAGCGAAAAAGTAAAAGCGTTAGCATTAGTAGTTGGTTTAGTTTTCACACCATTAGCTGCATCCATCTTTTTGTACTGTGTTGCTGCCACAGCATCTAAATAAGTTGCTAACCAGCCCCATTTCTCTACATAATCCCCCTCTAAAAACATTGCAAGAAGGTCGGCACGCTCTGCGCTACCAACTGATGTAGGAATTCCAGAATTCGATTTACCCACTCCTAATTGAGTTTCGTAAGAAGCCCATGTCTTAGTTGAATTAGAAGAAGCATTGTAATCGGCATTGAGCGCCTCATACATGTCTTTTTTGCTTTGCCAACCATACTCGTTGGTCACACCACCGTGTAGTTCGTATGTAACGGTAGCAAATGATGTAGCCGCAGCAAATAGGGCTACTAGAAAGATTGAAAATCTTTTCATAAACTTAAATTTTTTTTTGGTTAATAGATTTGCTTCCTCATCCGTGGGGACACGTCCACCGTGGACCTTGGTTGCGTTAAGTAAAAATTGCTATATTGTATATTTATTGTGCGATTATTGTGCGGTTATTGTGCGGTTATTGTGCGGTATTTCCTAGTACATCATACGCTTTTCCATTCCGCAAGATATATACTCGACCATTCTTGATCATTTTCACTGGTTGATCACTGATGTGGTTATTCTCCACATCCGATGGTATCTCCACATTAAAACTCACCACATCTGAATAATCAGTAAGCCCTCCCTCAGCAAGCGCAGCAACACGTACATACCACGTACCAGCAGTCAGCTCATCGTATGTACAAGTATGGGTGTATAGGTCTGTACGAATCTTCTTCGACTTGCGACTAGGGAATGTTTCTGACTGCGAGAATTCCACTTGATACCCCGAAGATGCTTGTTGCTTCCACTCCACTGTAACGGAAGAACCTATAATTGTGTCTCCATCTACCGGAGATACAATCACTGGCACAGGTACTTGCAACGCCATCGTGCGGAACTTGACAGGAACTGAAGTAACAAATGTTTTGTCAAATCTAACGATGGCACGCACATAATAATTATGCGATGCTACCAAGACCGAATCAGCCACTAAAGCACGTGGTTTTGGGGTTGTAGTAGAAAAAACGATATCGTCATCATTAAAAGTTTGCATATCTGCGATCTCAAACGTATATTCAGCATTTTCAATCGCGACACTATCACAAACAAGCATAGGCGTAAACGTATCAATAGTGTCTCCTTCAGCAGGTGAAATCACTTGAAATGGAATACCAGTGAACGAACGAATCTCCGAATATGTATCTTCCTTATTGATTGAACGTGTGCGCACACGCCAATAATAAGTGACATCAGGTTTAAACCAATAGATTTTACCTACATAGAAGGTAGTATCAACTGTCTCTACCTCATAATCTACCGTGGAGAAATCTGCAGATTTGGATAGTTGAAAGAAATAGGAATCCGCCTCGTTAGCCACGTTCCACGACAAATAACAAGGCACAAGTACATTCGCATCATTTGCAGGATAATCAAGCGTAGCGACCTCAGATTTTCCCATCGTCACATTATCTCTTGTGCGTACAGGATATTCGTTTCCAAATCTATCAAGCACTGCTACAGCCAACACATATCCCGAAGGGATTTTTAAATCTTTTAAACTGAATGCATTTTTGTAAGTCGTCCCCAATAGATATTCACCCGAAGCAGCTATAGACTCTACGCCCACCTTGTCCTTAGGAAAGGCATAAACCACATAACGTAGATTCGGTTTAGGCGCTTCCCAAATTAATTCTGTTCCTGAAATGCGGATATTATTGACGTATAAACAATCATCTGTTCGATACCATGTCATTTGTGGAACAACAGCAGGACGAGGATTGACAACACTCTTAATGTATTGGATAAAGCCCTTGGTATCTATACCCGTGCTTAAGCCATACCAGCAACTACCCGGTGCTCCCATACGATCGTAGAGACGATTGAGTTCGGTTTGAGCGCCAATCTCGTCCTTATAAAATTGACCACTTGATAGTGAAACACTGTCTGGTTTTAAGGCGCTTAGGCTATGACTAACATACATATGACGATCAAAGTGACTTGCCATATCCGACCACCATTTACACAGCAAATCATAGTTGCTTTTAGAATCAATCGTCCAATAGATTTGTGGTGCCATATAGTCTATGGTATGCTCGTTGTACCAAGCAAGAGGATCGGCATAGATGCCATTGTACTGCCAATCACTGGAAGGCGAAGGACAAGGTTCTACTCCATAGACTGGAGCAGACGTATTTGCCTTACCAGCGACCCCAGCAGGACCGATACCAAACGTAACCCAAGGCTTGATGGCTTTGATAGTGCTATTAACCATTTTGACCATGAGATTATTTTGTGCACGACGCCAATCAGCGCGAGAGAGCCCATTGCCTGTAGCGTTGTATTGCTCTTGATCGTAGACATCTTGATACCCTGATTGGTGGAAGTAGTCATCAAAGATAACACCATCTATATCATAGTTTTCCACCACATCAGCCACTACCCTGCAAATTTGCTCACGTACTTCTGGCAACGATGGATTGAGGATTGTGAGAGCACCGCACTTCACAAGCCACTCGGGATGAGTGTTGTGATAATCCTTTTCGTGGTTCTTGCCATAGGTAGCATCCGAGCTAGAATAGCGGTAAGGATTCATCCACGCATGCACCTCAATACCTTTGGCATGAGCATAGTCAATGAGCAATTGCAGAGGATCATAGGTAGGCTCACCACCACGTGTACCTGTCAGATATTGGCTCCATGGTTCGTACTGAGATTTGTACATTGCGTCTGAAAATCCACGAACCTGAAAGAAGACCGCATTCATATTGGCTTCTGCCAAGGAGTCCACAATTGCACGCAACTCATTTTGTTGCTTTTGTTTTCCCTCCTCCGTAGATTGACTATAGGATGTCGGCCAATCTATTCCCCAAACCGTAGTCAACCACGCGGCACGAAATTCTCGCTTGGGTTGTGCTTGGAGTGAAAGCGCCAAGCACAAACCAAAAGCAAGTAATAATATTTTATCCAGCAGTTTCATTAGAACAGTTTGGATGGAGTATTATTAACCACCAGACCAAACACATTTGGTCCTTCGAGAAGAAGATCAACAGCATCTGTAGCAAAACTATAACGATATATACCTGTAGGAGCACAAGTAACATCATTATGCGAATTACGGTACGCAAAATACATACAATCATTTATTTCGTCGTATGCTATTTGGCAAATACCAATAGGCTCCGCAGTAGTTCCCTCTAAAATAGAAGGAGAACCCGATGAGTTGGGCGTAAATTCCAAACCATTATAATTCTTCTTATAAACTTTGACAGCGTCTACTACACTTTTAGCAGCACTTGCTTCGTCCAATTCTGCCTCAGAAGCCACATAGAATCCACCTGAAACAGAGTTCCATAATGTAAAGGCAAATTTATTGCTTACAGAAGAGTAGGCGAATGATTTAGTAGTAAGAGCAGGTAATAGGATACCCGATTTAGGTGCAGGCGCATCGGCTCCCGTAGTAGATTTCAAAATATCAGAGTCCTTAAAACGGAAAATACCAGAAGCTGGAGGCGCATAATTGCACCAATACCAAAGGCCATTAATTTTAGCGATACCCGCAGAGAACGTACTATATGTCCAACCAGAATTGTAATAACCTAACGTAGTACGCTGTGCATAATATGGATATTCCGAAGCAGAATATACAGCATTGCGAGTAGATAAAGGAACTTTGACCATGCCCGTAATACGATTAACAAAGTATAAATCTTCTCCCTCAATACAACCAAAGAAAGGATCTTCAAATGCTGCTTGGCCTGCGTTAGAAATCATAGTTTCCAATTTGGAACCATCTTTTGCAATTACAGAAATCTTACCATCGCCACCCGATGCTTGCACTGCCTCGTTGGCATATGTAAACTGCGCGCCACAATCAATAACATATAGAGAAGAATCTTTGAAGAGAAGATTCAATGGGTGTTGACCAGATGATAAACCAAGGTCAAAAGGATTAACCTTCATATCCCCTATAGAATCATTGATAATCTTAAGTGCCATGATGTGTCCACCTTGAACGGCATAATAAAGAGTTGGCACTGGTTTGTTATACCCTACAGGCACATTTACAACACCTTCTTCTAGCGCACGCCCATCCATGGTTACTTGAAGACGGACCGTTTGTGAGCCTACATTACCAAAAATCAACTCTCCAGGCAATTGCTCTTCGGATGTAACAAGGGAGTCACCTGCTAAATTTTTTGTTCCTTCAGGAAAAGTCCATTTATAAGTAAGTTTTTTATTCTTAGGATTAGGAACTTCCAATGAAAACGAAACCGATGTAGTATTCACTTCACAGATACCACCCTCGATAGGATTAATCGAAAGCAAAGGTTTGATGTCAGCAATCATGATTACTTGACTCTTGGTAATACCCGCAATAGTAAGTTTTACATCGTAAGTTCCTGCAACATCATAAGCATGCACAACCGTATTACCCGTGGCCATATTACCATCTCCAAAATCCCACACGGCCTCTCCTTTTGTAGGTGATGTGTTCTGGAAAGTAATATCAGAATCAATATAGTAATCCAACGCATAATCTCCCTCAATACGATATTCAAACGAAACAGCGTCTCGAGGTAACTCTTCTACTTGAGGTACATTATCTACACACGAAATGACCAACAGAGGTAGAAATAGTAATGCTACATTTTTAAACATATTACGTTTCATATCTTTAAAATAATTTATAGCTGTTTATTAAATTAGTTGATAACAATCTCTTTAGAGGTAGTCTTACTATAGACACCTTCCACATCATACACACGCAATTCTGCATCAATTGAATAATTGCGATTGTATGACACATCATACGTTCCATCGGAAGCAAGAATAAGTTGCTCAAAAGTAACCTGATTCCAATAGTAATCCATAGAGTCAAGCACCCATTGCTGAACTTTGACAGATCCATCAGCCAAAGTATCTTGAGGGAAATGATAGAACTTAGCCACTTCAGGATCATCTGAAACATTCCAATCATAAGAAGAATCAGTATATTGCTTGAAATCCTCCATGAATCCCAACGAAACATACTTGTCACGATAAGTAGAGAAAGTCATTTTAGCCTTGACCGCTTCCTTGAATTCCGTCATAAAGTTTTCACCAAAATAAGTTGCCATCTTAGTAGAATCAAACTCTGTAGGTCTTACCCACGCTACAGGAGCCAATGTACCACTAACAGGAAAAGTACCCGCAAATGTATATGCATGCAATGAATCGCTTCGATATTCCTCCAAATGTGGAAATTGTTTAATAAATTGTAAGACACGTTCCTCTGATTTGATTGAACTAATATATGAATGCGTAAGCCATGAACAATTGACTGTTTTTGCTATAGTTTTATCCAGGCTATACCAAACCTCAGAATGATCAATCTTTGATACTGAAGAATAATATTGTGCCGTGAATCCCATTTCACCACCAGCTTTTACTGCAGAACTTTCAATTTCCCAATATGCTTCTGGTCCTACAGCACCAGTAATGGTATTCTCATCAAAGAAATCATGTTTCTCGCAAGATGCAAAAGCTATAGTCAAAATAACTAATGCCATTATTTGAAATTTCTTTTTCATATCTACTTTTAATAAAAATCTTTGTTTACTCAGATTATTTCCATATCGTACCAGGATCTGCACTAACAGCTTTTCCAGAATGATTGTGCGCCCAAATCATGCGTCTCTTAAGTACATTATAATCCAGAATCTTTTCGCCTTGTGCATTGGTAGTATAGTAACCAATGCGATCAAGTTCACCCTTGTTGTACTTAGTTTCTGTCTCGGTATCTGCATTGAGACGGGCTACCCAAGCATTAGGCGAAAGCTCAGCATTCACGCCATAATCTTCAGGTGTACACCAATACGCCTCATATAAGTTGTACGGACGACGAAGTTTATATACGGCATCAAAATTAGCCGAATCTTTTTCCAATCGATTAGCAGCTCGCGTACTATTCCTTACATGATTTACATTATAGACATACACAAGCTCATCTGTGGTAGGATGTTTATAAGCAATACCATTAGTTTCAGAACTATAGTTATAACGACGCATATCAGTCCATTGTTCTGGTTGAAGATACATAGCCACATACTTTTGTTGCATTAAATCTGCAACTGTAAAATTGTTGGCACCAGATAACTTGATATTAAAGAACATACGATAACGCGTTTCCTCCAAAGTAGAAGGCAAATTACTCTCGAAAATACCATAACGTTCCATATTTACCTTGGTTGCAGCAACAGTAGTATTATATGCGTTATTCATATCACCAGCCCAATATTGCGCCTCTGCCTTGATAAATAATAATTCTTCTGTAGTAATAAGGGCAATGTATCCATCGTTTTGAGTATAAGGATTAGATAATGCCTTTGATGCAAACAAATCAGGATAATTGATTTGTTTCTTAGAATTGTCCATTCCTATATTGCTCTCTAAATATAATAACGGATCACCAGCTATACCTTCTCCTGCTCCCATAATTTTATCAGCTCTAGGGTCAAGCGCATATGGCATGTATGCAGACACCTTCTCTACCGTTCCTAACATAGCTTTCAGGAAAAACTTAGTAGGGATAGATGATGCCAAACGATTACCACGACTCTCCCAAGAATTGATTACAGGCGCATATGGTCCCCACGGACAATTTTGCTCTGTTTTTCCTCCATCGTAATGGTAAAGTGGTTCCTTCCAATTTGCATCGTTGAGCACTTCATCTACCATTGCAATAATCTTGTTGCATGTAGCAGGTGTATTATCCCAGTTAGGCAATTTGCGCAACCAAAGACGGGCCTGAAGAGCTTTGCAGAAGAGTTCCCATTTATCCATATCACCAGCATAAATACGATCCATCTTTTGAGTGATAGGTAAATTAGTTGGACAATTCACCCATTCTGGATCATTATAAAGTTTGACGAGTTCTTCTGCTTCTGCAAACATCCAGTCATACACCTCTTGTTGAGAATCGTATTTTGGAGAAGCTGCTTGATATACTTGGGAACGAGGCATATCACCAAATGCATCAGTAGTAAACATAGTGGACATCAGCATAATAGTACGGCCTATGAGAATAGCATTGCGATTACCTTTGTCCTCTGCCAATTCATTCATCTTCTTTATATTCGCACCAAGATCATAAAAATGACGACGCCACATTGGGTGACGGTTTACACCAAGAAACTCCCATCCTTGGCTATATGGATAGCTACCAGTTTGGGCTTTTCCACCTGTAGTAAGTGCTTGGGAAAGATACACACCATACTCAGCATGATCATAACATATTTGCGCAGCGTAGAAAGTAGCCACAGGCAACACTTGGTCCACTGAGGTTGTGATAGGAGAATCCTTGGTGGTATTCACATTCAAGAAATCCTCACAACTGGTGAAAAACATTGCTCCAAGAAGAGCGGGTATAATAAATAACTTTTTCATATTCCTTGTCATAATTATAGGGTTAGAAAGAGGCTGTCAAGCTGAGATTATAACTACGTGTGTTAGGAATTGGGGTATTATCAATACCTGCAGAACCAGTACCACCTTGACCAGTAGATGCGTTGCAGACAGGGTCTGTACCTGTATATTTAGTAAGTACGAACACGTTGTTGCAAGTGAAGTTGAGTTTCAAACCTTTGAAGAAATTTTGTTGCTTCATCAACTTTGCAAAATCATAGCCAAGAGTTACATAACTGAGTCGCAAGTAAGAACCATCTTCAATAAAGTTGGTAGATACGTTGTAAAAATAGTTGATAATTGTAGTATAATCAAGTGTAATAGGTTTGGTATTTTGCTCGTAATATACATTACCCGCATCATCAGTATGTTCAGTAACACCTTCAAACACCACTTGGCGACCACGGTATTGCTCAAGTATTTTGCTATTACCATTAGAGATTAGGTTGCGACCAGTAACATTGAGCACATCACCACCAAGACGGCCATCAAAGAGGAATGAAAATTGAACACCATAAATATTCATGGAGCTATTCAAACCTGCTTGGAACTTAGCTTCACGGTTACCAATAAGTTTGTTCTTATTAGGATCAATCTTAGGATAACCATTTTCATCAACAATAACTTGACCTGCTGCATTGCGTGCATAGTCTTTACCGGTGAGTGCGGTAGTAGAGCCTCCTAAGTAAGCAGATGTGAACACATCACCATACTGAGGGCCTGTGATTTCAGCAACGGACTCTGGAAGATAAGTAACTTTACCACGGTTGAGACCAAAGTTGAGCCCCATTGTCCAATTGAAATTCTTACGCTTAATAATATCTTGATCCAAAGTAAACTCTACACCATGGTTGCGAATAGCACCCTCGTTGCGAGTTTGGAGAATATAACCAGAAGATGGAGATACACGAACAGTAACGATTTGATTGTCCACTTTGGTAGAATAATACGCAATATCTAGACGAGTCTTGTTATCAAACAATTTAAGGTCCATACCAACCTCCCAAGAATAGGACATTTCAGGAGCGAGGTCCATAGAAGCAGATGACATAGTAGGATCAATACCATAACCACCATCAGGATATGTACCAAATTGTTTGAATCGACGGTCATAGAGATATGCAGGAGCATCCTTACCTACTACAGCGTAGTTACCACGAAGTTTGAGATAAGAGAGCCAATTGTTCTTTGTCTCGTTCATACCAGGAATCAATTCAGAAAGGATGACACCACCCGTAATAGAAGGATAGAAGAATGGGTTGTTGTTAATGGTAGAAGACCAGTCCCAACGACCTGTAACAGAGAGAGATGCTAAACCTTTGTAGTCACCACGGATTTCACCAAAGTAACCAAAACGACGACGGCCACTATGACCTAAAGTACGGTCACTCAACTCCATGTAGTCGCGGTTTGTATTGGACAAACTATATGTACCAGGGATGATAAAATCTTGACCATATACCGAAGTAGAGAATCCTTCGGACATCTTCAATTCACCACCGGCCATTACATCGATTGAGAAATCCTTTGGCAACTCAATTTTGTAACTGGCATTAAATCCAGCTGTAAAGAGTTGGCTACGACCTTCCGATGCAGAAATAGCACCCAAACTGGATTTGCTCATATTCTTGATATCTTCGCTAGTAAGAACATAATTGTAAGGATATTCATTTTTCATATAATCCAAATAATCATTATATGAAAGAGAGTCACTCCGGAAAACAGCATAATCCTTATTGTATTGGCTCAGTGCAGATTGGTAATTAGCCTCACATGTAGGACACATATGTTCACCATTGCAGTCAGGACATGCATGAACAGATGGAGCTGTTGGGAGGGTAGGCTTTGTAGGTTGAGTAACCGTAGGAAGTACATAAGAATCATCCCAACGAGGTACCACATAACTTTCTGAAGTAGTATTCTTAATATCGTAGCTTACGCGACCTATGATTGTCAAATTTTTCACAGGCTTGAGTGTCACACTACCATTAATCACATTACGAGTCGCTTTTGCCACACCACCATCATTGTAGATACTATACAATGGACTAAAAGGAGCATTGTATTTCTCCACATCGGGCAAATAGCGAAAACGAGGATAGCCATCTTCGCGTTGATAATCAGTAATATCATCGGTAATGGGCCAACTATATGCAGAACTAACACCACTGGTAGAACGAGACTTAGTATCGCTAATATTAATATTCATAGCAAAGGTAATCCAATCTGCTGGAGTAAATTGAGCCTTAATCAGTGCGCCAAAACGTTGTTTATAATCTTCAGGAATAATACCTTCAGACTTAGAATAGTTAGCAGAAGCATATGCTTGGAACTTTTCAGTACCACCATTCACGGAAAAATCATACTTGTGATAGAAACCTGTTTTGAAGAAATTACCTATGTTATCATATATTTGTTGCCCCTCATTGAGCATAGGTCCCCAACCACCAGAAGTTTTCTCTTTGTAGAATCCTTGTGAACCAGGCATATAAGTAGATTGCAATTCGGGAAGACGAGTAGGAGTATCCCATTGCCAACTAGCATTGGCTTGTACCTTGATTTTACCAGCCTCACCTTGCTTAGTAGTAATCATAATGACACCATTGGCAGCATCTTGACCATAAAGAGCAGCAGCAGCAGCACCTTTGAGGACAGTGATATTCTCAATATCGTTAGGGTTGATATCTGCAGCAGCAGAAGCACCACCATTCACAGGCACACCATCAAGAATAAACAATGGCTCGTTGCTTTGGCTGTTGTTCACAGATGAGATACCACGGATGATAATTTGGCTACCAGAGTTAGGCGAACCACCTGCATTCGTGACAGATACACCAGCAATCTTACCTTGAAGCGAATTAACAAAGTTGGAGTTTTGCGATTCATTAAGCGACTCACCACCAATGTTTTGCACAGCGAAGTTCAAGCGTTTTTTCTCTTGAACCACACCCATAGCCGTAACAACGACTTCCTCCATTGCGATAGCATCGCTACTAAGACGGACATCCATTTGAGGGCCAGAAACCGTCAGTTCTTGGGTAGTCATACCCACGTAACTAAACACGAGCACTGCGCCATCTTGTACCGTCAGTTCATACATACCATCAAAATCGGTAATTGTACCATTTGATGTACCTTTCTCAAGGACAGACGCACCAATAATTGGCAAACCGTCCTCTGTAGAAATCACCACACCACTCACCGTGACACTTGCCATCATGGCAACTGACAACAGCGAGCAAGTCAGCACAAAGAATAGTTTCTTCATATAAACTAAGATTATTAATTATTGTTTTTATCGTTTTATTCCTGATTTGCACGATATGCATCCATTGCCTTCTTCACACTTCCGTGTAGGAGAAGCAAATCTTTAGCCTTATCGTATTCGAGCCCCAGTTCATCCACGAGCATGCGTGTACCACGGTCCACAAGTTTCTTGTTGCTGAGTTGCATATTTACCATCTTGTTGCCCTTTACGCGCCCCATCTTGATCATAGTAATAGTGGTAATCATGTTGCAAACGAGTTTTTGCGCTGTGCCTGATTTTAAGCGAGTAGAACCCGTTACAAACTCAGGCCCCACCAATGGTTCAATAGCAATCTCTGCCACTTGACCAACAGGCGAGCCAGGGTTGCAAGAAACAGAAGCTGTCAAGCAACCAAACTCGCGCGCACGCTCGAGCGCGCCTATTACATAAGGTGTAGTACCCGAAGCTGCAATACCTACTACCGTATCAAGTGGAGTTATATCATGCTCAAGGAGTTCTTTCCAAGATTTCTCTGGATCATCTTCCGCATTCTCCACAGGATTACGCAATGCATGATCACCACCCGCAATCAACCCAATCACAAATGATGGTGGCATACCAAATGTAGGAGGAATCTCGCTGGCATCCAATACACCAAGACGGCCACTGGTGCCCGCGCCCATATAGAAGATACGACCGCCCTTTTGCATGCGTTCAACAATACCTTCTACCAACTTCTCTATTTGAGGAATACAATCACGGACAGCCAACGCTACCTTTTGATCTTCCTCGTTCATCTCACGCAGCAACTCACCCACTGACTTTTGGTCAAGATTATCATGAAGCGAACTCTGCTCTGTTATTTTTACAAAATCCATAATTTGTTGTATTTTTTGGTATCACATTTCTTTGTCTTTTCTCGGTGATCCTACAACGCGCCCTCGTTATGAACCCGCCAAAGCCCCGTGAAAGACAACAAATAGGTGGTTAATTTTACATAGTAGGAACTACGTCTTTCTTGTGGTACTCCTTCAAGCCCTCCATAGGACCTTGAAGAATCTTACCCACTTGGAAGCCATTATCAGCCAGCACCTTCTTCAATACATCTTGGTAGTAATAAGCGATAGAACCAATAAAGCCAACAGGAAGTGCTGGATATTGTGGCAAAATACGCTTAGCGAAGTAGTCGAAGTGATCGTAAACAAGTTGTGCAATCAATGGGTTTTCAAGGTTCTCAGCGCAGAAACGACTGAGAGAGGCTAAGTAACGATTTGGGAAAGGTTTACGATATACATTGTCAATCACATCCGCAGCCGTGATGCCATATTGATTTTGGAATTTCTCTTTGAGTTCCTCACTCAGTTGATTCTTGAAGAGGTCAGCCACAAGGCGTTTGCCAAGCACAGCACCACTACCCTCATCACCAAGGATAAAGCCAAGAGCAGGCACATTCTTCTCAATCTCCTTGCCATTCCAAAGGCAAGAGTTACCACCTGTACCCAAGATACACGCTACACCTCTTTCTTCGCCTAATACACCACAAGCAGCACCTACCATATCAGAGTACACCTCAATCTTTGCCGATTTGAAAATTGCTTCTAATGCATATTCAACTACTGGAATTTTCTCAGGAGTGCAACCTGCACCATAGAAGAAAATGCGACTAATGCTTCCCGCCCACAACAAGTGTGAGATTTGTGGTAGAAGCTGATTGTTGACGCTATTTTTAATTGCGTCAGAAGTTTGTTGAAATGGGTTGATACCATCCGTAAAGAACTCCTCTGAATGACCATTAGCTGCCATTAAGCACCAATGGGTTTTGGTTGAACCAGAATCTGCTATTAAAATCATATCATTAAAATTTATGTTGTTATCTACTTGTTTGTCCGTTGTTACTCTGTAAAGAGTAGTTAAAAATGGCATCCACAAGGCACTCTATACCAAAAATAACTCGCAAAGGTACGTATTTTTTTTCACACGTGCAAGCGCAGTTGCCCAATTTATGTTGTATAACATATAAAATCTATTTTTTCAACATAATTCTCCGCAACCGTTTGCATGAATCGGAATTTTTCCGTACCTTTGCAGCACGATATATTGTACAAAAACAAAATTTTATGATATGAGAAATAATCTTAGCCAATTGATTTCTCTGAGCAAAGTCGAAGAGAAATTGTATCGTCCTGCGGATGCATTTGAGCAATCTCGCGTCACCCGCATGGAACATGTAAAAACCACCATCTACGAAACCCCTCAAGAGGGTATTTCGGGCGTAGCCAATCACATTGCTAACGTTATTCGCCAACATGATGCTAATGGTAGGAATACCGTTTTATCGTTGGCCTCTGGTCGCTCGATGCGCGATCTATTCGCAGAACTCGTTCGTCTACACAAAGAGGAGGGATTGAGTTTTAAGAACGTGATTGTATTTGGTTCGTATGAGTTTTACCCTCTGAGCGATGCCTCATTGGGCAGTATGGCACAAATACAAAGCCAACTGCTTGACCATGTTGATATTAAAGCCGAAAACGTTTACACTTTCCCACTCGATTTGCCAAGAGAGACCGTATTCTCATTCTGCGAGGAGTATGAGAAAACTATTGCACAAGTGGGCGGTATTGATATTCAAGTTTTGGGTATTGGTCAATGCGGAAACATTGCAATGAATGAGCCAGGCACACAATCCAATTCATATACTCGCTTGGTGATTATGGACAACAACTCGCGCATGGATGTGAAGTCGCTCTTTGGTAATGCAGAGCAAGTGCCTAACTGCGCTATCACATTGGGTATCAACACCATTCTCCAGGCAAAAGAGGTTATCCTCATGGCATTTGGCCAACACAAAGCGAGCATTGTAAAACAAGCTATTGAGGAAGTAGTTTCTGCAACCTGTCCTGCTTCGTATTTGCAACTCCACAAAAAAGCATCGTTCGTTCTTGACTTGGATGCAGCTAACAAACTGACCCGTATTAATCATCCTTGGAAAGTGACTAACTGCGAGTGGACAGACCAACTAGTACGTCGTGCTGTAGTATGGCTCTGTGAACAAACACAAAAGCCAATCCTTAAACTCACCAACAAGGATTATAATGATTTCGGATTGAGCGAACTCATTACCAAATTTGAATCCGCATACAACTGCAACATCAAGGTATTCAATGACCTGCAACATACTATTACTGGTTGGCCAGGTGGCAAGCCAAATGCAGATGACTCCAATCGTCCAGAACGTGCTAATCCATACCCAAAAGACGTAGTAATCTTCTCTCCTCACCCTGATGATGATGTAATTTCTATGGGTGGTACATTCCAACGCCTTATCAAACAAGGTCATAACGTACACGTAGCATACGAAACCAGCGGTTGTATAGCAGTTTGCGATGAAGAAGTTGTACGTTTCATGGACTTTATGAAGGGCTATAAGCAAATGCTTATTCCTGAAGATCAAGTGATTGAGAAGAAATATGACGAGTACATGAACTTCTTTAAGAACGAGAAGGTTGGCGATAATGACACTCGCGAGATTCTTAACCTTAAGGCACTTATTCGCCGTGGTGAGGCAACCGCAGCATGCCGCTACATGGGCTTGCCAACCGACCATATCCACTTCCTCAACTTGCCATTCTATGAGACTGGCACTATCAAGAAAGGTCCTCTCTCACAAGCAGACGTGGATATCGTGAAAGCATTGCTTGAAGAGGTGAAACCACAACAAATCTTCGCTGCTGGCGACTTGGCAGACCCTCACGGCACACACCGTGTCTGCTTGGACGCCGTATTGGCAGCTTTGGATGAATTGAAGCATACTGCAGCATGGGATGAGTGGTTGAAAGACTGCCGCATCTGGATGTACCGCGGTGCATGGATGGAATGGGAGATGGATCTCGTTGAGATGGCTGTGCCAATGTCTCCAGAGGAGCTCCGTTCGAAACGAAACGCTATCCTTCGCCACGCTAGCCAAATGGAATCTGCTCCATTCCTTGGAGACGATGAGCGCCTCTTCTGGCAACGTGCAGAAGATCGTAACCATGATACAGCTAAAGTGTATGCTGACCTTGGATTGGCTGAATATGAGGCTATCGAGGCATTTGTACAATACCATATTCTATAACGCATGTTCGTAGAACACTTTCTCTGATAATCTGCGCTGCATCAGCAGAGATTATGCTGATGTTGCGCTGATATTAGAGAGAAAACACAACAAAGAAACAACCAATTTTTATTTATCCATACTAATATGAAAAATATCACATGTTTTATTCCTTTCCAAAGTGAGGAACAAGTACAAGCTACTGTGGCTAACTTGAAAGCTCAAGAACTGGTAGCTGACATTCATTTCTTGCACGGTGATATCCGCTCTACAGCTAATGTACGCGAGATTGCAGCTAAAGCTAACACCGAGTACACTTTGATCTACACCAAGTACACCACCCTCTCATTCGTTCTCTTCGCACTTGAGCGTATGGAGGCTCTTATCGAGGACACACAAGCTGCTATGGTTTACGCGGACCACTTCAACCAAGTAGGTGAGGTTCGTACCAACGCTCCTGTGATTGACTATCAACTCGGTTCTGTTCGAGATGACTTTGAGTTCGGTTCTGTTCTCTTCTATCGCACCAGCGCTCTCAAGGAGGCTGTTGCTCGTATGGATGTAGATTATCAATACGCTGGTCTGTATGACCTCCGCCTCAAAGTGAGCCAAAAGGGTGCTTTGGAGCATATCAACGAGTACCTCTATTATGATGTAGAGCTCGACAACCGTACCACTGGCGAGAAGAACTTCGACTATGTAGATCCTAAGAACCGTGGCGTACAAATCGAGATGGAGAAGGCTGTTACCCAACACCTCAAAGACATCAACGGTTACCTCGCTCCTGGTTTCAAGGATGTAGATTTGCTCGGTGGTGGCTTCGAGTATGAGGCATCTGTGATTATCCCTTGCAAAAACCGCGTTCGTACCATCGGTACCGCTATCAAGAGCGCGCTCAGCCAAGTGGTGAAAGCTCCTTATAAATACAACGTTATCGTTGTAGATGACAACTCTGAGGACGGTTCTGTAGATGTAATCAAGAGCATTGTGGCTGAGGGTCACGACAACCTCGTTTATATCGCTCAAGACAAGACTTGGCACGCTATCGGTGGCAACTGGAACGTAGCTCTCCACCACGAGAAATGCGGTCGCTTCGCTATCCAACTTGACTCTGACGACACTTACTTCGATGAGAACACCGTTCAAAAGTTCATTGATGCTTTCCACGAGCAAAACTGCGCTATGGTAGTAGGTACATACCAACTCACCGACTTTGATGGTAATATGATTCCTCCTGGAGTAATCGATCACAAAGAGTGGACACCAGACAACGGTCGCAACAACGCTCTCCGCATCCACGGTCTTGGCGCACCACGTGGTTTCTATACTCCAATGCTCCGCACTATCAACTTCCCAACCACCAAGTATGGTGAGGATTATGCAGTTGGTTTGCGTGTAAGCCGCGAGTATCAAATCGGTCGTATCTATGACGTAGTGTATAACTGCCGTCGTTGGGATGACAACTCTGATGCTAACTGCGATATCGTGACCATGAACAACAACCACTTGTACAAAGATCGTATCCGTACATGGGAGTTGAAGGCACGTATCCAAATGAACGAGGGTAAGTAATTTGACACTTTATCAACAAATATTTGACATGTTCTCCCGCGAGCTCAGTGCTCACGGGAGAGCATTTCTTAATTATGAATCACTTGCAGGAGTCGAGGTCAAGGATATGACTATCGACGGTTTCCCTGCCAAATTGTTTTTCAACCCTGCTCGTGTCCGCAGCGTCATGGCTGACGTCAGCCCCGAAGCTCTGCAACAGCGCGCATGCTTCCTCTGCCCCGATGGCGTAGAGGAAAACCAACTCACCCATAATTGGGAATCCTCAACAGGGCACACCTATTATATACGCGTAAACCCCTTCCCTATTTTCTCCCCGCACTTCACCGTTTCTTCTTCCGTACACGAACGCCAAGAACTATTGCCTCACCTTGAGGCCATGTTGCATTTGGCAAAGGAACTACCCGAGATGACCATTTTCTACAATGGTCCTATGTGCGGTGCCAGTGCCCCCGACCATATGCATTTCCAAGCTGTGCCTCGCCACAGTCTCCCCATAGAAGACCATTTCTCCACCAACTATGCCAACGCTATCTTGGTGCAAGAAACGGATTTACAAACTCATTTGGCAGCCGTCAAGCGCGTGCTTGCTATGGGCACTATCCCCGAAGAAGCCAGCCAAACGGGCTCTCTGACTATCGGTGCTTCTCACTCCGAAGAATACGAACCCCGATGGAACATTGTCACTTGGTACGAAGATATGTGGCATACAGTGATTTTCTTCCGCCGCGAATCCCGTCCAATGTGTTTCTTTGCTCCAGAGGAAGAGCGCATATTGTTCTCTCCTGCTACTGTAGAGATGGGCGGTATTGGCATTGTAGCTAACCGCGAGAGTTTTGACCGCCTCACCCCTGCCCGCCTCCGCGACATCATCCGTGAAGTGGCAGATAATCCGTTGGCATAATTTCACTACTCTTGCACTACCTTTGCGCTAGGAATAACAACATGAAGAACTAAGTTAAAAAATACTATAATGAAACACGAAATTGCAGTGGGCGTAATGACCGCCCCAAAGATTGAAGCAGTCATACCAGGTCCTCACTCTACACCAGAGCGTCCTACCTTCCTACTCAAGAATGTGCGTATTGGCATTGGCTTCCACTGGGATCGCCTCGAAGACCAAGAGTTTGAAGGCACACTCGAAATACGCGATAACGCCGATGGCACACAGACCGCTATCAACCGCCTTGATGTGGAAGACTATCTCAGTTCGGTAATCACCTCCGAGATGTCCGCTACCTCATCATTGGAATTATTGAAAGCCCACGCCGTCATCTCCCGCAGTTGGGTTCTTCGTCCTATCATCAGCCCATCAACGGGCACCGACAAACCTGATTTGAGCGACCCTGATCGCCATGTCATCTGGTACGAAAGAGACGCACACGAGGGCTTTGATGTATGTGCCGATGACCACTGCCAACGCTATGAAGGTATCACCCGTCGTGATGAACACCCAGAGGCAGCAGCCAACGTGCAAAAAGCCATTGATGCGACACGCGGACAAGTGCTGATGTATGACGGCAAAGTGTGCGATGCACGCTTCTATAAGTCGTGCGGCGGTGCTACCGAACTCTTCGAGAACGCTTGGGCAAACGAACATTATCCATACCTCGAGGCTGTTCGCGATGAGATAGGCACTCCCCTACCCGACTTGACTATCGAGGAGAATGCGCAGGAGTTCATCCGTACTTCACCATCGGCATACTGCAACACTACCGATGAGCGCGTTTTGGGTCAAGTACTCAACAATTATGACCAAGAGACCAAAGACTTCTACCGTTGGACAGTGCAATACACCGCAGCCGAACTGAGCGAGATTATCCGCGAGCGTTCGGGCATTGACTTCGGCGAGATACTAGACTTGGTGCCTATCAAACGTGGTCCTTCGGCTCGTTTGTACGAGATGCAAATCGTAGGCAGCAAGCGCACGATGGTGATTGGCAAGGAGTTAGAAATCCGCAAATGGTTGAGCAAGAGCCACTTGTACAGTAGCGCCTTTGTAGTAGATCGCAACGAACAAGGCGACTTCATTCTCACAGGTGCTGGCTGGGGTCATGGTGTAGGACTGTGCCAAATCGGTGCCGCCGTCATGGCAGACAAGGGCTACACATACGAACAGATTCTTGCCCATTATTTCCCTGGTAGTGAAATAAAAACAATCTAAGAAAGAAAATAACAAGAAAAGGGTGTATCGATGATACACCTTTTTTTTGTGCAAAATACTTAATCATAATTTAATTCATAGGCATAGAGGCGATTTTTTGATGATATAGGTTATGGTTTTCTTATGTTAAACATAGGTTAATCACTAACTAATCACTAATTAATCACTAATCAATCACTAATTAATCACTAATTAATCACTAATTAATCACTAATTAAAGTCAGGTAATTGATAGGGAAGAAATAGGAAAGCCTAAGATAAGAGAAAACAAAAAAGAGTGTGCCTTAAATTATGGCACACTCTTTTGCTATGGATGTATGACTATTTAGACTAAAATCACTTGTACAAGAAACGCTTGATACTCTTTTTAGGAGTCTTCTCAAATGGTTCTTGCTTGACCTCAATATCGTGCACACGCGAGTAGGAAGGAAGCAAGTCGTTGAGTTTTTTGAGATTCTCCTTCATCATTCGCTCGATCTCTGCGAGAGAAAAACCCTTAGTGGTTTCTTCATCGGGGAACACCAAACCAATGAGCTTGCCTTCACGTTCCACCACAATGGATTCTGCTACACCTGTTTGATTATTAAGTTTATCTTCGATTTCTTCGGGGTAAATGTTTTGACCCGAAGCGCCCAAAAACATGCTTTTGATACGCCCACGGATAAAAATATTCTGCTTCTTATCCATATAGCCAAGATCGCCTGTGCGCAACCATCTATCTTCGGTAAAGGCAGCCACAGTGGCATCAGCGTTTTTGTAGTAGCCCATCATGACATTTTCGCCACGAACCAAAATCTCTCCTTCACCTTTCTCGTTAGGATTATCAATCTTTGCCTCCATGCCTGGTACAGGCGCACCACATGAGCGACGCTTGAAGTATTTAGGCGGCAAGCCACTCACCAGAGGACCACACTCCGTCATACCAAAGCCAATAGTCAAAGGGAAATTCACATCCATCAAGCACTTCTCCACCATAGGATTCATGGCTGCACCGCCACAAAGGAAATAACGCACCTGCCCACCAAAAGCCTTCACAAGCGATTTGCGTACATGATTGCGAATGATATTCATAATACCAGGGGTGTACCAACAGAATTTCAGCACAGGTTTGGACAATAGTGGATCGAGTTTCTTCTTGTGAATCTTCTCTATTACCAATGGCACTGTTGCCACCAGATATGGCTTGACATCTGCCATCGCCTTGAGCAAAATATTTGGGGTTGGGGCTTTGGTCAAATAATAAATCGTAGCACCCGCACTGAATGGATACAAGAAGTCAGCCAACTGACCAAACATATGCGCCAATGGCAACATACTCACTACTCGTTGCCCTGGCTCTACAGGCAAGATGTGTAAGCCATTCTCCGTGTTGTTGCTCAGCGAACGATGGCTAATCATCACGCCCTTCGGCGAACCCGTACTGCCCGAAGTATAGTTGATCAGTGCCAATGAATCAAGGTCGATCTCACCATCCCTAACGAGTGAGAAGAAAGTATTTTCTGTCAGTGTAGATGGTTCGCTCATTATGTGCTCTACATTGCCTTTGTATGGCTCTGCAAGATGGATGAAAGAAAAGTCATCCATTGACATTATTACTTGTAATTCAGGTAGTTCTTGGTGCTGCAATTCACGCCATACATATGGTCCAACGATGAGCATTTTGGCATCAGAGTGCTCAATCAATCGAGCTAAATCCTCCGCTTTGAAATCTTGCAGCAGCGTCACAGCCACTGCTTTGTAGGACATAATAGCCATGTAGGAAACTACCCAGTTGGAGCAATTACGACTGGCAATAGCGATCTTATCTCCTGGCTGAATACCTAATAGGCGAAATAATTTGTGAAAACGTTGCACTTGTTGTGCCACTTCGCCATGAGTGTATTGTTTTTTCTCCCCGTAATCCACAAAGGCAATATCGCGCCAACGATTGTGGATGACTTGGTCCATATAATGCAAAAAGTGATGTTTCATAATTTGGTAAATGTTGCTATGCTCACGCTGGTGAGCAAGCTGCTAGTTATTAATTCAACGTTGTTCTATAATCTCCTCTTTTGTTACCTCCTCGCCTACAAGTTCGGTAGGAAGGTAAGGTACTTGCTCAGGAGCATGCGCTGCATCAAATGTGAAATAAGTACACGTGCATTCCACTAAGATTTCCCCCTCCGCACTGCGGATCTCACCATCCACAATAGCGATATTGCGTCGCATTTCACGCAACCGTGCACGCATCTCAATATACTTTTGACGAATTGCCACGGGTTTACGAAAACGGGTCTCCATCTTTGCGGTTACACCCGAGGCTTGCAACTTATGGAAGACTACCCATCCACACACTTCATCCAACAACACAGACTGGACGCCTCCATGCAATGTATTGTCCCACGATTGATAACGTGCTGAAGGATGCCAAATACATACCACGTCGTCGCCCTCTTCGTAGAACTGCATTTTCAGTCCGACAGGGTTAGTCGGGCAACAACCAAAGCAATGGTAGCCTTCTGCGTCCAACCATGGATTTTTAATTAATCGCATATAATAATATTTAATAGTTTGATATGCTTGGGTTCACACTCACTCAAATTCCTAAAGTTTTTTCGATGTCAAATCCGCCATTAAAGTTTGAAAGATCAAACAATTAGGTTCTTCCTTTAGGAATAACTCGCATTGTTGTTTGGCCTCTTCCGCCCTATTCATCTTAGCCAAACATTGCACGATAGTCATTTGCACAGCTCGCACGTTCCAAAGTTCCTTTGCATCAGGCATTTGATGATAAAGGGTATTGGACTTTTGATAGTATTCCAATGCCTTTTTCTTGTTGCCGAATGGACTATAGAACTCCACATTTCCCAACATAGATAGCACAAAAGGATTATCTGGTTGCAACTCTGCAGCTTGCTTGATATTGTCGAAAATCCCTCTGCTATACTTCAACAGTTGCGTTTTATCCAGCGATAGTTTATAGCTATACAAGCCCGATAAATAAGCATGATATTCTGCGTCAGGTATTATTCCCTTACTCGCATGCAAATGGTTCTCATACAGCTCAAGCATTTCCTTTGCATCATTGCCACCCTTCGTTACACAATATGCAGCGAACCCATACTCGTAGTTTAGCAATTGCTTCTGCTCCTCATTGCTCATCTTCTCCCACTCTGCCGAAGCTATATATTGCTGCCATACATTCATATCTCTCGTGAGATATGCTTGATACAACTGATGGTTCGAATATTGCGCATAGCATATACTCGGAACCATCAGTAATATGAACAATTTTAGAAGTTTCAATCTACAATCTTATTTCTCTTGTTGCTCAAGCATGAGGGTACGTGTAGGTTGATCACATACCTCTGCTGGACCATAATATTGGATTGGACCTGGATAGATGTAACTCAAGTTAGGATCAGCCCAATCAGCACGATGAGCAGCCAAATACTTGAATGGCGCACCATTGAGATCAACTAATGCCTTTTGGATTACTGGTTTCATCTTGCCGTGGCGACGCTCCATGTTCATCATCATGGTTACAGGTACACCACCAGCTACCCATTCTGTTGCAGGCTTGGTGAGGTTCTTCACTAATGCCATATAACCCGTTTTACCTGCAGCAATGAGGTGAGCGGCAGTATTACCGAGGCTATAGCAGTAGTCAGCATCGAAGTTACTTGGCATAGCGCAACGACCTTCATAACCAAAGAAGTGGTTGAGCGCAGAGAATTTGCCTTTGTAAGTACCAGCCGCTTTGAGTTGAGCAAGACGCTTTTGCACCATCTCGATGAGAAGTTTCTCAGTCTCAATTTGGCTAACCATTACATTTCCGTGAGGGTCACGATCGAGGGTCAATTGTTTAGCAATGCCCTTTGGCAGGCTGCGATAAAGTTCACAACTTGCTGGGCTGAGCATTGACTTTACATACTCACGCTTAGCATCGTCGCCTTCAAGAGCAGCAAACTCCTCATTCTCAGCAAGCATGTCATTGAGTTCTTGGATGAGTACACGCATAGCAGGGATAAACTCGATTAACCCCTCTGGGATAAGTATAGTACCGAAGTTGAGTCCTGCATTAGCACGCTCTACAATTACCTCTACTATTTGTTCTACTACATCATTGAGAGTCATCTCTTTAGCTTCTACTTCCTCAGAAATGAGGCATACGTTTGGTTGTGCTTGCAATGCGCACTCGAGTGCGATATGGCTGGCAGAGCGACCCATGAGGCGGATGAAGTGCCAGTATTTCTTAGCAGAGTTAGCATCACGTTGGATGTTACCAATAAGCTCAGCAAAGGTCTTACAAGCAGTATCGAAACCAAATGAGGTCTCAATCATCTCGTTCTTGAGGTCACCATCAATAGTCTTTGGGCAACCTATCACTTGGATACCACAGTTCTTTTGGAGATAGTACTCAGCGAGCACGCATGCGTTGGTGTTAGAGTCATCACCACCGATAATCACAATAGCCTTGATACCGAGTTCGTAGCAAACCTTAATACCATTGTCGAATTGCTCGGTCTCCTCGAGTTTGGTACGACCAGAACCGATGATATCAAAACCACCTGTATTACGATACTCATCAATAATATCAGCAGTGAGTTCAGCATACTTGCCATCTACTAAACCGCTTGGTCCGCCAAGGAAACCATAAAGTTTGTTTGCTGGGTTGATGCGTTTGAGAGCGTCAAACAAACCGCAGATTACGTTATGGCCACCAGGGGCTTGACCACCAGAGAGGATTACACCTACGTTGAATGGTGCGACCTCAACTGCTTGAGCTGCAGGTTCAAACTCGATTACTGGCATTCCGTAGGTGTTAGGGAAGAGTTTTTGAATCTCCTCTTGATCTGCTACAGATTGTGTTTTTGCGCCTTCTTTGAGGCTTACATTTCCTTGCAACGCCACTGGCATCTTGGGTTGATACGCAGCACGAGCGATTTGCAAAGGGCTTTTTGTCATTGTCATAAGCGTTTTTAGTTATAATTGAGTTAATATTTATTTCTTTGTAATGCCGTCACGTTCGAGAAGAGCATCAATAGATGGTTCGCCACCTCGGAATGCGCGATAAAGTTCCATTGGTTTCGCACTACCACCCTTCTCCAAGATATTCTTGCGGAAGAGATCGGCCGACTTCTTATCGAAGATACTACCGTTTTTTGCTTTCGCGGCTTTGAATACTGAGTAAGCGTCTGCATCCAACAACTCTGACCACTTATAGCTGTAATAACCAGCGGCATAGCCACCAGAGAAGATATGGGTGAATGCAAACTCCATCTGTGTACCAGCCACGAGTGGCAATACCTGTACACATGCCATTGCATTGTCACCGAAGCGAATCACTGCCTCCGAAGCAGTCAGGCTAGAAGGCACTTCGAATGGAGAAGTCAATGTATGCCATGCCATATCTAAATAGCCGAAGCTGAGTTGGCGTACGCACGCATAAGCAGCATGGTAGGTAGCAGCACGCTGAATCTTATCTACCAAGTCTTGTGGGATGACTTCGCCTGTCTCATAGTGCTTGGCAAAGGTATCAAGGAACTCTTTCTCGCCGAGGAAGTTCTCGTTGAATTGGCTTGGCAACTCTACGAAGTCGCGTGGTACGTTCGTTCCGTTTTGTGCAGCGTATTGGCATTGAGTGAGCATACCATGCAAGCCATGACCAAACTCGTGGAGGAAGGTCTCTACCTCATCGTAAGAAAAGAGTGCAGGCTTGGTATCTGTTGCACGGGTGAAGTTCATGACATTGACTACATGAGGACGGACATTCTTCTTGCCAAGCATATATTGCTCTTGGAAGTTGTTCATCCAAGCGCCACCGCGTTTGCCCTCACGTGGGTGGAAGTCAGCATAATACACAGCGAGGAACTTGCCTTTTTGGTCAAAGACCTCGTAGGCAGTCACCTCTGGATGATATACTTGGATATTCTTGTTCTCTTTGAAAGTCACGCCATACAAACGTTTAGCCAATCCAAAGACACCTTCAATCACTTTTTCTTTTTGGAAATATGGACGGATGAGATCATCGGAGATAGCATATTTCTCCTCTTTAAGTTGCTTTGAGTAGAAACTCCAATCCCATGGTTGTATGGTAGCATAAAAGCCCTTGGATGTTGCAAACTCTTGCAATTCAGCCACTTCTTGTTTAGCCACAGGCATATAACTGTCGCGGAGTTGGTCAAGGAAATTCATCACATTCTCCTTGCTCTCAGCGCAAGTCTTGGTAAGGGACTTGTCAGCATGACAGTTTTTCTCGAATAGTTGTGCCAATGCATGACGAGTATTCACAATGTCAATAATCACTTGTGTGTTGTCAAACTCGCCACCGATGCAACGGCTGTTGTAAGCGGTGTATAGTTCGCGACGAATATCGCGGTTTTGGCAATCCTCCATCACTGGGATATAAGTAGTTGGCTTGAGGTCAAGCAACCAACCCTGCATGCCTTTCTTCTCTGCATTGGCTTTCAACATTGCTTTGGTATCATCCTTCAAACCTGCAAGATCCGCTTCGTTGGTGATGAGCATCGTCCAAGCGTTTGTAGCTTTCAGCACATTCTGACCATAGATAAGGGTGAGTTGAGAGAGCTTTGCACTGAGCTCTTTATATACTTGCTTTTGCTCGTCATTGAGGTTAGCTCCGTTGTTAGCAAACGACTCGTAGATGTCCTCAAGCAGTTTTTGCTGCGCAGGATTTAGTTTCAGTTTGTCCTTTTGGTCATACACTGCTTTGATACGTTGAAAGAGTCCTTCGTTGAGGCGGATAGAAGCTGAATATTCCGACATCTTTGGCGAGAGTTCCATCGCGATGGCTTGCAGTTCATCGTTGGTCTCAGCAGAAGTGAGGTTATAGAAGCAACCAGCCACTACGCTGAGGAGTTCGCCCGACTTCTCGTATGCCTCAATGGTATTCTTGAATGTTGGAGCAGCAGGATTATTCACAATAGCATCAATCTCTGCCAAACCTTGCTTTATGCCTTCTTCAAATGCAGGCATATAATGCTCTGGCTTAATTTCATTGAATGGATAAGTCTTGTGTGGGGTTTTCCACTCTTTGTAGTGGAAAAATGGATTGGCGCTTGCCAATGTAGTCACTGCTAAGGCAGCCATAATTACAATAGATTTTTTCATTTTAGTATATTTAGTTCAATTTTGTTTCTACTCATCAAATAGTATCTCACCAAAGTACTCAGGTAAGTGAAATGCAGGTGCTTCTGCCTCTATCGGATTCCACGAAGCATAGTGTTTCATTGGAGTTCTGTCGCCACACTTGTACAAGTTCGCACGACGCGTATGCTCACTTCTATCAAACTCTATCAACGACAGCGGAATGGCTACCAGCAACGACCAGTGCGCTGCGCACAATTGTACGGGGAAGCGCTTTATTGATTGCAGTTGCTCAGTATTCAGACGTACCACATCCTCTTTGCGTGATTTACGATGTGAGGCATTGCACACTCCCGCAGCATTAAATTCGAAGTTCCAATATCGCGAATTATCGGCATTAGCAATAAAAATCTCCACACACGCATCTTCATTCACATGTTCCAAGTCTTCAGTTTTTGTTGCCAGTGGCACTTCTCCTTTCACTTCAAAGCGCACGTACAACATTTCATCAGTATGCGCCAAGGTGAATTGGGTATCTGGTGCTGTTGGATACTGTTCCTGCCAATTGAGTATATCTATCACACCCGCCACAGGCATAGCAGCCATCAGTTGGTCAATCTTCGCCAACGACAAATCTTGCCAATGCGCTTGATATATTGATTTTGTCTGTTTCATTTCTAAACATCACTTCCCTCCTCGCAGAAGGTTAATTGATCCCGACAACTGATAAACGCCTATGATTGACTCATCTTGTTTCTTTACTTTCTGCTTATACACAGGTTTCATAGTGTATTTAGCATCAGCCGCAGCATCTGTTCCTAATGCGCGAATCACGTAGAAGTACGCACCTTCCGCAGCGGGTTTGCCACCGATAGTACCATCCCAACCTTTGGCAGGGTCGCTCCATTCATACACCAAAAATCCCCAACGATTATACACCCAACAATGGAACTCTTTAATTGAGCGATAGGCCACACGAAACTCATCATTAGTGCCATCGCCATTAGGTGTAAACACATTGGGTACCAGCAGCATAGACTCGCTAATAGATATATCAAACTCCACCGAATCCAATGCACAATCGTAGTTGCTGATTGCCACTACTGCCCGATACTGCCCATGTTCCATAAAGGTGTATCGATGTTCTGCTTCGCTGCGTGTCAGCAGCAGTTCACCACCTTTGTATAGTTTCCATAGATAGTAATCGGCATTGATAGCATTCGCTTTGAACAGTACTTCCAGTGGAGCCGACATATTCACCACATCATCCTCGCTATAAGGTCTGTTTACCTCGTTGCTTTTCTCGCTAATTTTCCCTCTTGTAGTGGTGATTGTCAATGGATTAGCTTTTATTGCTACAGGTTGATACAACTCTGTACGCAATGTATCTTCGCTCAACTGCAACTGCTCTGCCAACATATCGCTGATAGCATAATCGGTCACTACGGGCGAAGCCCCCACGGTCAATTCTTCCGAAAACTTCATTTCCTCCACTGCTACCGAATCCACCCACGTTTCCGACTCGGCATCCCACGCGGCACTTTGATATGTCACGCGGCACATGCGGGGATACGTACGCTTTTGGCTGTTTGCACTACGATAGTCCATAACTGGCACTTCTCCCTCCAGAGTCAAGATTGTATTCTCGCATTCCAATTCGGCATCAATGCCAATTATTGCGGGGCGCAAACTGTCATAGTCAAACACCCAAAACACATCTCGCATGCCATTTTTCTTCAGCATATACCCTTCCCCATGTTCGGGATAAAGATAGTCTGTACCTGTTTGTATAGGGTTGATTGTATCGGGCAGGCGATACCAATCCACTTCGCCTACGCTCTGCAAGGTCTTCACTTCGGGTTTCGAGGCAAAGAGCAGCAGCGTATCGCCTTGATTGGTCAGTTGTGCGGCATTACCTACGCACTCCACATGGAGCGCGTAGCACGAAATGGCGCAAATCACAACGACTAATACTGATAATAATTTTCTCACCTTCTCGTTTTTGCTTATTCGTTTTCAATTCACTTGAAAGCGTGTATTACCATTTTGGAAGAAGTCCACTATTTGCTTTGCTGCGGCTATTCCAGCATTGATATTAGCTTCTGCGGTTTGTGCTCCCATTTTCTTTGGGGTAGCAAAATAGCGCGACTCAAACAGTTCGGTCATTTTCTGATCGGCTGCAGGCATAATATCGGTTACATAGCGGAAGTCGTGGCGTTCTTGCATAAACTGTATCAACTCGGCTTCGTTGATCACCTCTTTGCGTGCTGTATTCACCAGCAATCCGCCCTTGGGCATCTTCGACAGCAACGCATAGTTGATGCTACCTTTGGTTTCTGCGGTGGCAGGGATATGCAAACTAATCACATCGCATGTCGCATACAAATCTTCTGCGGAATGTAAAGGAGTTACACCATCATTCAGCATCGCCTCATCGGGGCAATAAGCATCATAGGCATATATCTCCATACCAAATCCTTTGGCGATACGTGCCACGTTGCGACCCACGTTGCCATAGGCGTGGATACCCAATTTCTTTCCTTTCAGTTCGGTTCCGCTAGTTCCGTTATACATGTTACGCACTGCCATCACCATCAGTCCCAATGCCAACTCTGCCACAGCATTCGAGTTCTGACCTGGGGTATTCATTGCCACCACATTGTGGGCGGTAGCAGATGCCAAATCTATGTTGTCATACCCTGCCCCTGCACGTACTACAATCTTCAGGTTCTTGGCTGCTGCCAACACTTCTGCATCCACATTATCCGAACGAATAATGAGTGCATCCACGTCTGCCACTGCTTCCAGCAGATGCCCTTTCGAGCTATATTTCTCCAGCAGAGCCAGTTCATAACCTGCTTGTTCTACTACTTCACGGATTCCATCCACGGCCACACGGGCAAAAGGTTTTTCGGTAGCTACTAATACTTTCATATTCTTATTCATTTTATTCACATTATTTTCGCTGCAAAGGTACAACAAAAAATGCACATTTGCAAGTAAATGAGCGAAAATTTATTTGCAAGCGAAATTATATTGGCAAATGGGCGGCATTAAGCGGCTGTAACTTCTCGCTTATCGACACCTATCGTTATGCTATCCTTAATTAGTGATTAATTAGTGATTAATTAGTGATTAATTAGTGATTAGTTAGTGATTAATTAGTGATTAATATATGTTCACCCTATGTTCTACCACACAAAATTCCTATTTGGAGCGCAGAAATGGCTTCTAACAACACCACAGTGGGTATCTTTTACCTTCTTATTTACAGACAAATCACGCTAAAGTACACAATAATTTGCAAAATCAAAATAAAAGTACTAACTTTGCAAAAATTATTTCAAGTCACAAAATAACATCTTTACCACAATGAAATCCATCTTCATCATAGCCATCTGTACATTTTCATCGCTCCTAACCTTACTTCATGCACAAAATCCATATGATTTGCGACAAGAGGCATTGCTCGATTTCAATGCGGGAAGAAGCAAAGAGGCACAAAAAAAACTCATTCAAGCATACGATATTTTCTATTCTGAAGCAAATTGGGATATGGCTTCCATGTGCCTATACGAACGAGCCATCGACTATATGAACGTCGGAGACTTAACAAATATGTGGCTGCAAACCAAGCAACTACATACACTCATGAGCGAACATCACTCTGCCATGGTGGCGTACAACTACCACTCCGTAGCGTCTGGATACT
The DNA here is from genome assembly GCA_017457295.1 of Paludibacteraceae bacterium. Taxonomy (GTDB): domain Bacteria; phylum Bacteroidota; class Bacteroidia; order Bacteroidales; family Paludibacteraceae; genus Colicola. Next base: position 38,548 of record JAFTHS010000014.1, read on the forward strand.
ATTCCTACATCGACAGCATTGACTTAGCTATTATACACGGAAAGAAAGCTATTCATGCGTTAGAACAGATAGAGGACCCACACTTATATAATATTGTACCCGTGTGGAGTTACTACAATATGGCATTTTTCTACGACTCCTATTTTCAGCCACCTATCGTGGACAGTGTTCGACACTATTTGGCTCTAGCGAGGGAAGTCACCAAATCCTCACGTACATACAAAGATTCCATTGAAGCATTAGTCAGTATTATGGATTTAGAGGCATGGCAAGAATATTACGTAGGCCATTATGATCTCGCAGAGCAGATGATGAATCAAGTCTTAGACATGATAGACACCATAGCAAAAGTCTCCCCAAACACGATTATCACCGAACGAGGAGAAGCTCTTGCTTTTTTGGCAATGCTGTATGAAGAGCAAGGAAAGTGGAAGCAAGCACTTGAATATCAGCACAAAGCATCGGAAAACAACGAGATGCGATACAGCCTAGAAAAACGACGAGTATTACAAGAAGTGCAGACGCAATATGAGGTAGAAAAGCAGCAACTCGAGATGGAGAAACTCGAAACTTCAAACCGACTGATGAGATGGTTTTTTGTCGCATTGGGGTTATTAATCTTGGTGCTACTACTCAGCTACTTGCTATTGGTTATGCGCAAAAAAAACATAGAAGCGCAGTTGTACGAAGCGGCGCTGGAGGCTGATAATATGCGACAAACAATATCGCAACTCGAACAAAAAACGGATATCGAACCTTTAAGTATATTAACAGAAGGACTGATAAAGCAGTTGCGACATGGAGCCAACAGAGAATATACCGTCACTGCTATACAGCATTTGCAGCAATTGAATCTACCAGAAATACAGGTTCTTCTTAATCACGGCAACAAAATCACAACGATGGACAAACGTTATATCCTATGTTTTGCTGCGGGAATGACGGTGGAGCAGATTGCTGATTTTATGTCTTTAGAACCCCCAAGTGTGTACACGGTTAGATATCGGTTACGCAAAAAATTCCCCTCGGAATACCCTTTCCCATATTAATTTGTGTATTTGTCTATATTTGTCTATATCATTTTAGCCAAAAATGTAGTAACTTTGCAGCGCAATTTCAAATAAAATGCGCTCATGAATAGTACACAACTAATAATTCAAAATGCTATTACGCAACTTTGTCTTCTAATCAAATCATCCTCTTTAGCAAATACTGAGAAGACCACCGTTGTTGAACGAGTACACGCAATAGACGTTGTTCTATTGGAACGCTTATGTCAAAAGTCTTCTCGTCCACTAACGACTACTAATTTGTCATATATCATTTGCTTCTTGGCAGGATTGAGTACACATACGGTTGCCGCCATATTCAAAATTGAACCGGGCACAGTCTATACCGTGCGCTACAGACTACATGCCTACTTCACAACGGATGCGGTTCTGCCATTCTGAGTGTACGAAGGTACATTACACTATTGCTACAACACACACTATATCTCAAAACATCAAATATAATCAAATATAATCAAATATAATCAACCATATTTTCAATGCGTATGAAAAAGACTTTCTCTCTTGTTGTGCTTCTCCTTTGCATGACATTGGGTGTAACCGCCCAAAGTAGTGGCACATGTGGTGCCAATCTCAACTGGTCGTTTGAGGGAAATACCCTCACTATCACAGGCTCTGGTGCCATGACCAATTATGAGTCGTATAACTCCGCTCCTTGGTATTCCATTCGCGAGAGTATTGTGCAAGTATCTTTGCCAGAAGAACTTACCACTATCGGAAAGAACGCATTCAATAGTTGCACCAAACTCCGATTGGTAACCATCCCTGCTAAGGTAACTACCATTGCAAACAATGCGTTTGATAATTGCCAAGTCATGAGTAGGGTAATTTTCGCTCAAGGTTCTACGCTCCAAACGATTGGAGAATATGCTTTCACCAGATGTTATGCACTGACTTCTATTTCGCTTCCTTCTTCTCTAAAAACTATCAAAAGAGCTGCGTTTCGGTACTGCAACAAACTAACTTCCATCACAATCCCTGCATCATGTAGTTCCATCGAGCAAGAGGCATTTCAAGAATGTAGCGAACTTAGCGAAGTCGTTCTAAAAGAAGGTGTAAAAACAATTGCTTCCAACGTGTTCACGAGTTGCCCAAACCTAACATCTGTCACGCTCCCTAATTCATTAATAGCCATCGGAACAGACGCATTCAATGGTTGCAGTTCTTTGACACATATTACCATTCCAAAGAATATCAAAAGCATTGCTGAAAGGACATTCGCCAACTGTACTTCCCTCGCAACGATCTCCTTGCCTGATAGTCTGACTACCATTGGTTATCAAGCATTCTATCGTTCAGGATTAACCGAAATCGATCTCCCTAATTCTATTACTTCGTATGCTAACAACTGTTTTCAAGAATGTAGGAATCTAACCTCTGTCACCATCCCTGCAGGAATAACCTCCATACCCAACGAAATGTTCATCGAATGCAACAACCTAACATCGGTGTCTATCCCAGAAGGAGTAACGACTATTGGTGGTGGTGCGTTTAAGAACTGCAATTTGCTCTCTGTACAACTTCCTAATTCATTAACAAAAATTTGTAGCGATAGTTATTATGGGAATCCCAATCTTTCCGTACTCATCATTCCTAACAACGTAACTACCATTGAATCATATGCTTTTAATCGTTGCTATGCTCTCAGAACTGTGGTGTTTGGCAACAACGTAACCACTTTGCAGCCCTATGTTTTCCAATATTGTTCATCGTTGGCAGAGATCACCCTACCAACCAAACTAACCATTCTGCCAACATATTGTTTTGATGGCTGTACCTCGCTTTCTAAAGTCAATCTTCCAGAGGGACTTACCACAATCGAGGCATCAGCATTCGCTAGTTGCTCTTCGCTGCAAACCATCAAACTACCAAACTCAATTCGTGTTCTAAATGGCGCGTTTTCTGGCTGCACGGGACTACAAGAAATTGAGATTCCTGAAGGTGTCAGCATGCTGAACAATACTTTTAATAGTTGTTCAAACCTCAGCAAAGTGATTTTGCCTTCTACCCTCACCACAATAGGCAACGATGTATTCCGTAGCTGCACCAATTTAGCTTCGATTGATATTCCTCAAACTGTAACCAGCATTGGCTCGACTGCTTTTGATAATTGTAATTCGATGAGCGAAATTGCACTACCACACAACCTTGCAACCATCGGTAGCGGTGCATTCCAGAATTGCACATCCCTCCGTCAAATCACATTGCCAAACAAGATTACAACCATTGAGCATTATACATTCGGTTATTGTACATCACTCTCATCTATCACTTTACCACCCAACTTAAAAACAATTAACGAATCCGCATTCCAGCATTGTACCTCATTAAGCAATATTGAGTTGCCAGAAGGTGTTTCGTCGATAGGTCGCTATGCATTCCGGCGTTGTGAAGGACTTGCTTCGCTTACCATACCAAGCACAGTGCTCAATTTAGGGGAGTGTTTCGTTGGGTATTGCGCTGGTTTAGCAGAAGTAAATATGCTCCCACTCTCGCCTCCTACCATGCAATACAACAACTCTTTTGGTTATGCTCCAAGTTCTATGGTTATCAATGTATTGTGTGGCAACAAAGAGTTCTATATTACAGACCCTGCATGGGCTAAACTTCCAATCCACGAGATACCATCCTATCGCGTGAAAGTGAAATCATCCAACAATCGCATGGGTGAAGCCGTTGTCCTCACTCCTAACACGTGTACCAACGATGATGCCATAATCCAAGCTATTCCACGCGAGGGTTGCCAATTTGCTGCATGGCACGATGGCAACACCGACAACCCACGTACTGTGACTGTAGTCGATAACGCTGTATATACCGCCACCTTCGAGGCGCGCACCACCTACCAATTGACTGTAAACTACGACAATACACAAGGTCACATAGCAGGTACAGGTGCTTACTTCCCTGGCGAAGAGGCAACACTGACGGTTACTCCTTTCGGCGGTTACCGCTTCCTCAAATGGAGCGATGATAATACCGATAACCCTCGCAACATCGTTATGGATAAGGACCTCACGCTGGAAGCTACCTTCGTGATTGGCGACTACTGCGGTGACAACATCCTTTATACCTTTACTAATGATACGTTGGCATTGAAGGGAACTGGCGAGATGTACAACCTCAGCGAATATGGTTGGGATATGTATGCTGACGAAGTAGCGACAATCACATTATCCGAGGGCATCACTTCCTTAGGAACCAACGCTTTCATGGACTTGATGTTTGTTTCTGAGGTAACTATTCCTGCTTCTGTCAAAACCATTCACAAGCGTGCATTCGAGAATTGCCGCAGCTTAGCAGAGGTGAATTTTGCACAATATAGCAAACTCAAGACCATCGACAATTGGGCATTCTTCCAATGTATCAATTTGCAGGCAATGGCTATTCCTGAAGGAGTAACCACCATCGGAAATGGTGCATTCTATGGTTGTGCATATCTCGAAACGCTACTTATACCTGCATCCATGCAATCTATTGCTGATAATGGATTCGCTCTATGCTCCAAGTTATCACAAATCACGGTTAATGCTACCGAACCTCCTGTAGTAGAGAGCAAAACATTCGATAGCGTAGATCGCGACATTCCTGTATATGTACCCGATGGCACAGGACCTAAATATCGTTCTGCGCCTGTATGGAAAGAGTTTAACATTCAAGACAAAGCAGACTCTCCTACTAATATAGACAATGTACAAAGCGAAACAATCAAAGTAGAAAAGATTATTCGCAATGGTCAATTGTATATACTCCGAGATGGTAAGACATATACCACCACTGGACAAGAAGTCAAATAACGTATTAGTACAACCACTAAACGAATATTAAATCTAAAAAGCCCCACAAACATCGCAAGTTTGTGGGGCTTTTTTATACCTTCTTTTATATTCGATAAGACTACTTCACACAAAAAACACATAAAAAACATAGCAAATCTTTAGAAAGAGTTTGCAAAACTTATTATTCGTATCTATAAAGGCAAAAATATTTGGAAGTTCAAAATAATTATATTAATTTCGCAACGTTTTTTAAAAGAATAAAGGTAATCAAACTTACAAAATCTTAAAAATATTCACCTTTTTCTCAAAAAACATAGCCACGAAATAGTGTTATATAACATATATAAAATTATACCACAACTGCGATTGATGAACTTCACACTCCACAATCCACCACACAAAAAATCCTCCGAAATGGCGTGGTATATATCATCCGCGACAACAAGACCTATAGTATTACAGGACAAGAAATAAAATAACGACAAACAAGTAAAATTTTGGAATACCATGACAAATATTCACAACAATCTGTTGCGTAGTTTTGCCGTGCTTTTGCTTCTCTTTATCTGCAACTCTGCGTTTGCTGATAAGATTGTAAGGAAAATTACCAAAAACAATGCCATGTTCAAGTCAAAGAAAACAGTGGACATGCGTCACTATGGCTGGGCGTCTATTGAAGGAGGATATCATCTGCTCCAAGAAGATTTTGACGACTTAAATACCCTTGGCGGAAGTGCTGTGCATTTTGGAACTGGCTATGAATTTCAACTCCACGGGATCTACACCTCAATAGGTGTAGATTTTAATTTATGGACATCCTCTGCCACCACGCAACCTTATAACTTTGACCAACGCATGTACGACACCCAAGGCAAACTGATGACATACCACTTCAATATCTCAGGAAGCACCGAACGTTCATCGGGAGTGATTGCCGCGTTTCCAATAATGATTGGCTATTCCTTCCAAGGCATCCATATTGGAGGAGGAGTGAGTTTTGGATACAACCTATCGGCCAAAAGTCGTGTCAAGCGCGAATATGTCACTTCTGCCACATACCCCCAATACATCGAGGACTTTACCAATATGCCTAACCACTTCTACACCAACTACGAATCTACCAACACCGAAAAACTAGCAATGAAAACACCTATAAATATTTTAGGAGAAATCGGATACAATGTATTGCGGAGCAACAAATATCAAAAATACCAAAATATGCAAAGCACAATCTTAAAAGTAGGAGCTTTTATAGAATATGGATTATGCAATGTGTTTGAAAACGAATTGGATGGAGCACTGGCAGACCCCAATCCTGAGCATCCTACACAACTAAGTCTGCATTCCTATTACAACAACAAATCCACATCCAACCACAATATTATCCCTATCTCTGCAGGTATAAAAGTAACCTATATGATGCGAATACCTACTAAAAATTGTCATTGCTACTAAACAAACACCTATGCGCAGAATAATTATTACAACCATATTTTCTATCCTACTCAACACATTGGCTCTTGCGCAATGTATTGACTTCACGAATCTCCGTTCTGAAAATGTAACATGTACCTATGGCTCATTCAACAACCCTTATCAATATATTGGTATTATAGATGACGGACCAGACAAAGAATCAAGTAGGCATACTATACACCGAGACGCAAATGAAACTGACCCTCGCACGGGCAATCAGTTGCATACGGTTCCTCCTGGAGAAATCGCATCTGTACGATTGGGTAACTGGCACACAGAAGCTCAAGCCGAAAGTATCACATACCAATACTTTGTTGATCCAGACGAGACACCTATCTTGGTTTTCAAATACGCAGCCGTCATGCAAGATCCAAACCACACTCCTCAAGAGCAACCTCACCTGAAATTAGAGATCTTGGACGAATCTAACAATCTCGTAGATAGTTATTGTGGTGCATTCGACTTTATCGCAAGTTCATCACTTGGATGGAATCAAAGCAACGATGGGGTGTTATGGAAAGATTGGACGGCTGTTGGCTTAGATTTATCAGATTACAAAGGCCAAACCGTTCGAATTCGTTTTACAAATTATGACTGCAAAAGAAGAGGACATTATGGATATGCCTATATCAATATTTCCTGTCAAAAAAAGAAAATTCAATCTTTGACATGCGGACTGAATAATATGACTACCTTTTCTGGACCAGATGGTTTTGATTATATGTGGTACAAGATGGAGGGAGCATACAAAGCGCCCATTAGTACAAATCAAGAAATTACGGTACCAACAGATGAAACCACATATTATTGCGAAGTAAGCCAAACAGGCAAACCCACTTGTAGTTTCACGTTAGACGTCAAGGCCAATCCTCGATTGCCATTAGCCAATTTCAGCTACACCCGAAGGGGGACCTGCGTGGATACATTATATTTCACCAATCTAAGTTCTGTTTCGAAAGACGGACAGACACCCAATAATCCCATCGAAGATTGTGATGAATATATTTGGGATTTAGGTGATGGTAGAGATGTCATTCACGCAAAGGACATAACAACTCCTATCATCTACAGAAAAACAGGCACTTATACGGTTCGCCTTATAGCCAGACTCACCAATGGCAACTGCGAAGATATTTGTGAAAAAAAGATTCATGTACACGGATACGATGATAATCATACGAGCGAGATATACGACACTATTTGCGAAAATCAATATTTGCTATTTGGCTCTGAGAAACTAACCAAAGCTGGTAAGTACACACGAACAATTGGAACATCCTACGGTTGTGATAGCACCATAATCTTATATTTGCATGTGAATCCTACATATTTTTATGAGGACACAGTCACCATTTGCGACAATAGTGTATATTATTTTCACGGCAAACGACTCAACAAACCTGGAGTATATTACGATAGTTTGACTGCCAAAACTGGTTGCGATAGTATTTATAAATTAGTACTAAAAACAAATCCTACATATTTCTTCGAGAAGACCGTTACTACCTGCGACAACCAACCATACTATTTTGCGGGGAAACATTTAGATAAAACAGGAGTGTACTACGATAGTTTAGTATCAACTCAAGGATGTGATAGTATTCACAAACTTAATTTGATTGTCTATCCTACATATAAGAAGGACCTTTTTGTAAACATATGTAGAGGCGAGAGTTATCTATTCAATAATATAGAGATTAAGAATAGTGGCGTATATTATGACACATTACAGACCATACATGGATGCGATAGCATTATTCGACTATTACTGAATGTCCACCCAACATACCTATTCGAAAAAACAGCAACTATTTGCGAGAATGCTGTTTATGATTTCAGAGGTAGACAGCTCAACAAACCTGGAGTGTATTACGACAGTTTGATTGCATCTACGGGATGCGATAGTATCTATAAATTAGTACTAAAAAAGAGCCCCACATATTTCTTTGAAAATACAGCTACTACCTGCGAAGGCCAACCATATTATTTCGCAGGAAAATACTTGAACCAATCTGGAGTATATTACGATAGTTTAGTATCTACACTAGGATGCGATAGTATCTATAAACTTAATTTAACTGTACACTCCACATATTACAAAGAAATTCGAAAAACCATATGTAACGGAGAAAGCTTCTATTTTGGCGGCGAAGAAAGGAGAACCAATGGTGTATATTATGATACGCTAACCACAATCAATGGATGTGATAGTATCATTCGACTAGTGCTAAAAGTCAATCCTACATATTTCTTTGAGGAAACGAAAACAATATGTAGGAATGATGTCTATAATTTTCATGGTAAATTAATTAGCGAACCAGGAATATACTATGACAGTTTAATTGCATCTACAGGATGCGATAGTATCTATAAACTAGTATTAAAAACGAATCCTACATACTTCTTTGAAAGACGTATCACCACATGCGATAATCAACCTTATTATTTCAAAGGAGAGTTCTTAACAAAACCAGGAATATACCACGATACTCTACCAACTATCCATGGATGCGATAGCATTATTCGCTTGGTACTTACAGTAAACCCAACATACCTAACAAAAATATCCGAAAGTATCTGCGAAGGAGACAGTTACAGATTCAACGGAAGGGAATTAAAGAGTAGCGGAACCTACTATGATACACTACAAACTATCAACGGATGCGACAGCATCATTAGACTATCACTAAACGTTACTCCAACATACTTCTACGAGGAAACCAAAACTATTTGCGAGAATGACGTCTATAACTTTCATGGTAAACTTGTTAATAAACCTGGAATATACTATGATAGCTTGACCACGTCTGCAGGATGTGATAGCATCTACAAACTCGTACTAAAAACGCACCCTACATATTTCTTTGAAAAGACGGTTACCACATGTGAAGATCAACCCTATTATTTTGCAGGAAAACATTTAAATAAAACAGGTGTATATTTTGACACTTTAGTTTCTAACAACGGATGTGATAGTATTCACAAACTCAATCTTACTGTTCATCCTACATATCACAAGGACATTTCCGCTAACATTTGTAGAGGAGAAAGTTATATGTTCAACGGAAGGGAATTGAAAAATAGCGGAGTATATTATGATACACTGCAAACTATCAATGGTTGTGATAGCATTATCAGACTTAGGCTAAATGTCAACCCAACATATCTCTTTGAAAGTACTGAAACTATTTGTGATAATGATATCTATGACTTTAGGGGTAGGCAACTCAACAAACCTGGAGTGTATTACGATAGTTTGATCGCCACTACAGGATGTGATAGTATCTATAAATTGGTATTAAAAACGAATCCTACATTCTTTGAAGAGTTTAGCGCAATAATCTGTGCTGATGAATATTATGACTTTGCAGGAAAACATTTAAATAAAACGGGAGTATATTATGATAGTTTAATATCAAAATACGGATGCGATAGTGTTTACAAACTCAACCTAACCGTTCATCCTACATATCAAAAAGATATTTCCGCGAACATTTGTAGAGGAGAAAGTTATATGTTCAACGGAAGGGAATTGAAAAATAGCGGAGTATATTATGACACACTAAAGACTATAAATGGATGCGATAGCATATTCCGACTTGCACTAAATGTAAACCCAACATATATTTTTGAAGACACTATTACCATTTGCGATAATGAAGTGTATCACTTTAGGGGGAGACAACTTAATCGCCCTGGAATATATTGTGATAGCTTGATCGCCACTACCGGATGTGATAGTATTTACAAATTGGTACTAAAAACAAATCCTACATTCTTTAAAGAAACCTTCGCCACTATATGCAAAAACGAATATTATAATTTCAGAGGTCGATTATTATACGAGAGCGGAGTGTATTATGACAGTTTGTTATCCGTTCATGGATGCGATAGTGTCTATAAATTAAACCTCACGGTACATCCAACCTATCTAAATAGCATTTCAGAAACAATATGCCGAGGGGAAAGTTTCTACTTTGGAGGAAAAGAATTAAAAATGACTGGTATATACTATGATACATTAACCACCATAAATGGATGTGATAGTGTGATTAGACTAGCTCTAAATGTTAGACCTACATACCTATTTGAAGAAAATGTATCCATTTGCAAGAACGATACATACAATTTCCGTGGACAGATACTCGACAAAGCTGGAACATATTACGATAGATATGAGACTATAGATGGTTGCGATAGTATCTATAAGGTAAATTTATCTGTCAATCCCACATACCTTTTTGAAACAAAAGCAACTATCTGCGACAATCATCCTTATCATTACAGAAACCGAACGTTTAATCAAACAGGCATCTATTATGACAGTTTGCTTACAGTAGCAGGATGCGACAGTGTCTATAAATTGGATTTAACAGTTAATAAAACATATTCTTTCACAGAATATGCTAATATCTGTGACTATGAGCGATATAAATTCCACAGCAAGTTACTCTACAAAACGGGAACATATATTGACACCTTGTACACATCTTGTGGCTGCGATAGTGTTTTTACACTCAACTTGCATGTACAACCCACATTGAGAGATACCACAGAAGCGACTATCTGCCTCGGAGACTATTATGTATTTGGAGGAAATATGTTATATAGTGATGGTATATATTCAGATACTATCTATCACCCAGAAACCAATGAGTGCGAAATAGACATGCTTAAGTTGTATGCCATCCCTGAAACAAAACTAATTGAAGCTTACGTAGAGGATGCTTGTGCCAATAATTCACAATATCAGATTAAATATCGCTATGAAGGAGCCAGACCAAAAACGTATAGTCTATATTATGACGCCAATGCACACATGGCTGGATTCAAGGATGTGAATGATGCTATATTTACAGGAGAACTTTATGATTACATTCCACAATACTCCAATGACCAATACCTGCGTCCTGACATGTACAATGTACGTATTGAGTTTGACAATGGAACATGCGATCCATCTATTCATGCATATGATTTATCATTCATGATTAAATACCCTTCTTGGGTTATCGAACAAAACTGGAATGATGTAGTGGCACTTCTCAATCAAGATTATAATGGTGGATATGTATTTAAGGATTACGATTGGTTTGTTAATGATCAACAAATTGTATCAGAAAGCAAATCTTACATTTACCTGCCTCAATACTTACGCAACGGAGATCGTGTATATGCCAGTTTAACTCGTCAAGAAGATGATTATGCGATTTGTACATGCCCTATCACTATTGAAGATTTGAGCAGCGAAATGGTGTATGAAGAACCTGTATTGATTTCCATTAGTCCGTTAAAAATGAAAATTTATACTCCTAAGCAAAGCACATGTACAATATACGATATACTAGGACATTTTATTTATCAAACAAAAATTGATATTATTGGTGAAAATATCATTGATTTGCCTTCTCTACGAAGTGGCGTCTATATATTAGAATTTAAAGAAAATGATCATTCTATCACACACACATTCATGCTTTGATTATATAAATAAACTACAACTATAAAATTCTATGAATCTACTTTATATAACAAATGCACCTTTGAGGTGCATTTGTTATTATACAAAAACTAGTCTATTATAATCCGATTGTTATCGGCCAGTTACTAATCACACAGATATATTAGCCTATCTGTTGCTCGTACTCTTTCATGCAGTCCACAAGGGCTTGTACGCCTTCGAGAGTCATTGCATTGTAGGTACTTGCGCGGAAGCCTCCCACGAGGCGGTGACCTTTGATACCTACCATACCTTTGGCAGTAGCGAACTTGAAGAAGTCGTCTTGCAAGTGTGCGTACTCAGGCTTCAATACGAAACAGATATTCATCATCGAGCGGTCTTCTGGCTTAACTGTGCCGACAAAAATCTTGCTCTCGTCGATGGCTTTGTAGAGCAACGCAGCTTTTGCCTGATTGCGCTCTAACGCTGCCTCTAATCCGCCGTTGGCTTTTAGCCAACGCAGCGTAAGCATTGCAGTATAAATTGGCAATACAGGAGGGGTATTGAACATACTGCCATTCTCTACGTGAGTGCGGTAATCCAACATTGTTGGGATATGGCGAGTAACCTTACCAAGGAAGGATTCTTTTACGATCACGAAGGTGACACCCGCAGGAGCGAGATTCTTTTGTGCACCACCGTAGATAATATCGTATTTGCTCACATCAATTGGGCGAGAGAGGATATCAGAAGACATGTCTGCGATGAGAGGTACGTCGCCCTTTTTCTCGTAGATAGATTGGAGTTTCTCGTCAGAAATCTCGGTACCATAGATGGTATTGTTGGTAGTGATATGCAGATAATCAGCATCTTGTGGCACTTCGAAATCCATAGGGATATGTGTGAAGTTATCCGCAGCAGAGGTAGCCACTTCTACCACTTCGCCAAAGGCCTTTGCTTCTTTGATAGCCTTCTTCGACCATACGCCCGTATTGAGGTATGCGGCTTTATGCTCCAGGCAGTTGAAAGGCACCATGCAGAATTGCAGACTGGCACCACCGCCTACGAAAATCACGCGGTAGCCCTCTGGGATATTCAGCAACTCTTTCATGAGTGCTTCTGCCTCATCTACCACGGGTTGGAAATACTTGGCGCGGTGAGAAATCTCGAGGATACTCAGGCCTTCGCCTTGAAAATCAATCACAGCTTCTGCTGTTTGTTTGATTACTTCTGCGGGCAGGATACTTGGTCCTGCATTGAAATTGTATTTCTTCATATTACTTATGATTTTTCGTGAATTTCCATTTACTATCAGCACCCTCAATGACTTGGTCATCTGCTTTCTTGACTGCATCTTTGATGGCGTCTTTGACTTTCTTGGCAGCACCTTTGACATCGGTGATAATTTCCTCTACTAGGTCGGCTTTCTCCACCCAGCAGAGTGCATCGCCTTTGACCGCAGTAGCACCTTGCTCTTTGTCAATAGCCACTACGCGGCAGTGTTCAAACGCACGGATTGGCTCGATGCCATGAGGTGTTTGCAGGTAGCATACTACATCGCCTTGTTTGTAGAAAGTACCCAAGGCAGGGGCTTTACTGTCCTCGTTGAAGTCGAGTTCCCAAAGCACTTTACCAGAGAGCGTTGCCTCCAATGGTTCAGCATTAGGATGCAAGATCGCGCGTTTGTCGGCAGCAGAGATAAAGGTAACTTGTTTGCCTCCTTGTGCGGCTTTCTCCATGCGCTCGAGCAAATCTTTATTGAACTGCTCTTTAGCTTGACCCGATTTGTATTCGCGATATTGCTTCTCGTGCATTGCGAACTCAAAGAGTTCTTCGTCATCTTGACCACGATCCCAACCTTTCTCTTCCATCTCTGCGATGAATTGTGGGAGAACATCTGGATAGAGAGCTTGTGGGTCATCGGTGTAGAACTCCATGCCTTTCTCTTTGGCGAGTTCGATAATCTCTGGTGCGAGTTCACCTGGTAGTTTACCCGACTTGCCAAGAATCATGCCCCACATAGCAGGGTCCATGCGAGTGAATGGCTTCTCGCCCATAGACTTGCTGTAGAGGTTCATGAGCGCAGCGTTCTTCACATATTGCGAGAATGGCGTTACGAGGCAAGGAGTACCGAGCATAGGCCAGATACGTTGTACCTCGTCAAAGAGTTCAACTAGCAGTTCATCTTCGCTGAGGGCACTTTGGCCACGTTTTACGAGGTTGGCATTGATAGCCGCATGCATGCCCTTGAGGTCAGCCATGAGCGAGCCCATCATACCACCTGGCAGACCACAACCTACGAGGAGCGAAGTCATCTTCGAGTTGCGTGGGTCAATCCAGTAGCCAAGGAAGTCATCAATGAAAGATTGGGTGAGCGAACGTGCCTCCATATACGCTTTCATATTGATATCCTTCACGAGGAATCCTGCATCTTTGAGCATAGATTGGATGGTAATCACATCTGGGTGCACCATACCCCAGCTGAGTGGCTCCATAGCTACGTCCAGCACATCGCCACCTGCTTTAGCTACCTCCAGCATACTTGCTACGGAGAAGCCAGGACCCGAGTGGCCGTGATATTGGATAATGATATCAGGATGTTTCTCCTTGATGGCTGCTACAATAGTGCCTAGCATTGCAGGGCGACCGATACCCGCCATATCCTTGAGACAGATCTCTTGTGCGCCGTTGGTGATAAGTTCTTCTGCGAGGTTGATATAGTATTCCGCATTGTGCACCTTAGAATAGGTAATACACATAGTCGCTTGTGCGGTCATACCCGCTTCTTTCGCCCATTTGATGGATGGGATAATATTGCGAGGGTCATTCAAACCGCAGAAGATACGTGTGATATCCACACCTTGCGCATGCTTTACCTTATACATCAGTCGGCGCACATCGGCAGGCACAGGGTTCATACGCAGTGCGTTGAGACCACGGTCTAGCATATGGGTCTTGATACCTGCCTCGTTGAAGGGCTTGGTAAAAGTGCGTACTGCTATATTAGGATTCTCGCCATAGAGAAGATTGACTTGTTCGCTGGCACCGCCATTGGTTTCTACACGGTCAAAGCATCCCATATCAATGATAACGGGAGCAATTTTTGCCAATTGATCTTTGCGTGGCACATACTTGCCACTACTCTGCCACATGTCGCGATAGACAAGGGAGAATTGAATTTCTTTTTTAGCCATATTGTAATTAGTTTTAAGGATTCGAACGATAAATTTTAATGCTCAACAAATTCCTAACAATTATTGTGCAAAGGTACAATTTATTTCGCACATAGGCAAACAAAAATAAAAAATAATAAGAAAATTTTATTTTATTTTCTTATATGAGAACTTTTTTGTAACTTTGCGCCAAATTTGACTATTGAAAGTCATCGATTTCAATTTGTAATTGCCTAACAATCATCATGTCAGAACATCCATCCAATAACACTCACACTATTTTCAATCGTACTACGATTATTCATAGTATTATTACCGTCATTGTATTGATAGCATTATACCTGCTAATTCGTAGGTTGAGCGGTGTACTACTACCTTTCTTAATCAGTTTTGTAGTGGCTTATATGCTCGCACCAATAGTGAATTTCTTTCAGCACAAATGCCGATTGAAAAATCGCGTATTGTCGGTAGTGGTAACGATATTGCTAGTAGCCAGTCTGCTTACGGGTGCGGTGGCAGCTGTGGTACCAACTATCAGTCGCCAAGCTACAGCGCTTTCGCAGAGTGTAAAGACCTATGTTAGTCAATGGGATGGAAACGAGTATTTCTCGCCACGCGTTAATGAACGCATCGAGCAAATCATCCAAAGCATGGACATCAAGGCACTACTTCGTTCAGAGGAAATGCAAGAAGGCATCAAAAAAGTGCTTCCTGTATTAGGAGATTGGATTAGTAGTGGAGTGAATGCAGTAATGAGTTTAGCAGTCGTGTTTGTGTGCTTATTGTATGTAATATTCCTTTTGATAGACTATGAGAAAATCACTACCAATTGGCATAAATATATCCCTAATCGTTTCCGCGATAGCATTGTGATGTTGATGGGCGATTTAGACCGAAACATGAATGCCTATTTTCGTGGTCAAGCTCTTGTAGCAGGGATTGTAGGAATATTGTTTGCGATTGGTTTTCAGATTATTGGACTACCTATGGGAATAGGTATTGGATTGTTTATTGGTGTACTGAACTTAGTGCCTTACCTGCAAGCATTAGGCATACCTCCATGCATTATTTTAGGGTTGATTCAATCCGCCGAAACAGGAAGACCTGTGTGGGTGGTATTGCTCTGTGTAGCTGCTGTATTTATTGTTGTGCAAACCATTCAAGATATGGTATTAGTACCTAAAATCATGGGCGATGTTACAGGAATGGGACCCGCATGGATATTACTTAGTCTGTCCGTATGGGGGTCATTGCTCGGATTCGTAGGCATGATTATCGCCTTACCAGTAACTACCCTACTCGTTTCGTACTACAAGCGTTTCGTATTGGGAATGCCCAACAACACAAGCCACAAAGTATCCAAACCATGTGCATTATTAGCAAAGAAAAAACAGAAAACATCAAATAAGAAATAACATGAACAAGATTAGTATTCAATTAGTTGCAGCATTTGTAACTATTATCGTCTGCGCCAGTTGCAGCAAAGGCAATGGCAGAACTCTAACTTCCGCTACGGGAGCAATATACGAATGCTTAGTAGTAATGGACGACAATGCCCTAACTCAAGAGCAACTGAACGAAGTGGCAAAACTATCGTTAGTAAACGAAGCATCGGGGTATACCAAACCTATAGCAAACCTATACGATTTGGTGGAGGCCGTGATGGCCGCAGACATGCCATGTATGCCACAAGTGGAACCATATTTCCGACTGACACACGTGACTACTGCACTATTTGATGATATGTTCAAGCCAACACGAAACATATTGTTTGTGGATATCAATCCAGAGAAATACACCCAAACAAAAGCGAAAGTGTCAAAGGACTATTGGTCAACTCCTCAAGCCATATGCCGTATACAAACACCATCACAAGAAGAGTTTGTAGCATACTGGTTAGAGAATGGAGAAGACATACGTGAATGGTTTGTAAATCAAGAAATCACACGCCAAACAAAGTTCTACCGTGCTAGCACAAACAAAGCTGCGAGGGCTGCATTGCAAGAGCAGGGATATGATTTGCTCATTCCAGAAGATTATATGCTGATCATGGACACCGTATTAGGTGGAGCCACCACATATAGTTTGCGTAATCCTATTACTGTAGCTCCAGAAGTGCGCCTTCTATGGTGCTGCAACAACAAGGGCAGTATGCGTCGCGACATAGTGGTGTATAGTTATCCATATACAGATCAAAATACGTTTACCCAAAGATTCTTAAATGCCAAACGAGATGAAATACTTAGCCGCATTGTAACTGGCAGCGTAGAGGGTTCGTATATGGGTACAGAATATAAGGTGATGCCTCCTGTGATGCGTACTGTAAGCGTGCAAAATGGTGAGCAAGCTACAGAGATACGTGGTCTTTGGCGTATATTGAATGGCGAGGCTATGGGTGGTCCATATGTAAGTCATACAAGATTGGACCAAGTGAATGGACGCGTAGTAACCGCAGAAGCATTCCTATATGCCGCAGGACAAAAGAAACGTACCGCACTTAGACAAGCAGAGGCGATTCTATATACATTGCAATTGCCACAAGATACTATTGAGTAATTTAGAACTTAGTTTTTAGCGTTTAGAAGAATGGCAGTGGTAACTCCATATTTATTAGTGGAGGACCTCACAAAGTCGGTGGGGTCGAAAATGCTATTTAGCAATATTAGTTTCGCCATCAACAAAAGCCAACGCATAGCACTAATTGCACGAAATGGTATTGGGAAGAGTACGTTGCTAGATATTTTAATGGGCAACACTGACTATGATAGCGGTAAAATCACTTGGCGCAAAGACCTAAAAGTGAGATACTTACCACAACATCCATCTCCCACACCAGAAATGATTCACCTAAGCGGGGGACAGCAAAAGAAGTTACTCTTGCAGCACGTACTAGATGACGAACCAGACATTTTGTTATTAGATGAGCCCACCAACCACTTGGACTTGGATACGGTAGTATGGTTGGAAGATTATTTAGGCGACAAGCGTGTAGCACGGGGTGAACGACCATTAACGATCCTGATGGTAACGCACGACAGATATTTTCTAGACAACGTGTGCACCGACATCTTCGAACTGGATGAACATAATCTCTATAGCTACCATGGCAACTATACCTACTATATAGAGAAACGGACAGAGCGAATAGAAGCACAACAAGCGGAAGTAGAGAAGGCACGCAACCTATACCGAACCGAATTAGAATGGATGCGGCGCATGCCACAAGCACGCGCACACAAGGCACAATATCGTATTGACAATTTCTACGAATTAGAGAAGAAAGCCAAACAACAACGCACGGAATCTGATGTACGGTTGGCCGTAAAGTCGGGTTATATTGGCAATAAGATATTTGAGGCGAAGGATGTATGCAAGACCTATAAATCTCCTCGCACGGGTGAAGAGAAAGTCATCTTGCAGCATTTCAACTATGTCTTTTCGCGCTATGAAAAGCTGGGTATCATTGGCAATAACGGTACGGGTAAGAGTACCTTTATCAAGTTGCTATTGGGCGAAGTACCTGTAGATAGCGGATGTTGGGATGTGGGTAGCACGGTCAAATTTGGCTATTACGCACAGACCGGATTGAAATTTGACGAAGGCAAGAAAGTAATTGATATTGTGCGTGATATAGCCGAAGTAGTGGATTTGGGCAATGGGCAACGAATGACCGCTAGTCAGTTTTTGCAAATGTTTTTATTTTCCCCCAATCAACAATATGACTTCGTAAGTAAATTATCAGGAGGAGAGAGGCAACGGCTGCACCTATGTACGGTATTGATGCGTAGTCCAAACTTCTTGATACTGGATGAGCCCACCAATGACCTTGACATACCGACCTTAAATGTACTGGAAGAATACTTAATGAACTTTCAAGGTTGCCTGATTGTGGTAAGTCACGACCGCTACTTTATGGACAGAGTGGTAGACCACCTGTTTGTATTCCATGGGAATGGCGAGATACAAGACTTTCCTGGAAATTATACCCAATATAGATTAGAAGGGCAGAATGACAGCAACCCAGCTAAGGTAGAAAAAACAATCGCAAAAGTAGAAAAAGTAAAGACGGAGAAGAAAAGGCGACTAAGTTTCAAGGAAAAGCAAGAATTAGAGGAGTTAGAAAAGCAAATGCCTATATTGGAAGAAGAGAAAGCACAATTAGAAGCCCTTCTATCTGGTGGGGCAACCGACCCAACCGAAATAAGTAAAGCATCTGCACGCTACAAGGAAGTGCAAGAAACATTAGATATGGCAGAAATGAGGTGGTTGGAACTAAGCGAAGTGGAGAGTTAATGAATCATTGCTAAATCACATAGTAGTAATATAGTAATCACATAGTAATACCATAGTAGAGGCAGGTAAATGAAGAATAAAAGATAGGGTTGCGGTCGCAACCCTATCTTTTGTTTATCTTGCTGAATTAGGCAAGAATAATCTATACTCAAGCATATTATTCTGGTTCGCTGAGGAGCAAGTTCTTGATTTCCCAAGTACCAGAAACACCGTTGGAAGTGGTGTAACGGAAAGCGATATTGATTTTCTCGCCAACGTACTCAGACATATCGAAGAAACCTGAGGTTTGGAATACCCATGATGTACCACCAGGTACGTTGAGAGTACCATCCTCGTTCAAGTTCCACTCGAGTTGAGTCCAATCGCAAGTAGTCACATCACCATTATAGTTGGTAGATACGAATACAGCACACTCCTCGGTAAAGTTAGGAGCCTTGTTGAAGGCTTGATCGAAGCTGAATTGAGGAGTTTTGGCACGTGTCAAGTCGATTTGAGGAGTTACCAACCAAGAATCAGAGTCATAGCTTGCACCATCCTTGTATGCAGAAGCACACATACCATATGCTGCAGAATAGTACCAAACATAGGTCAACGGCTCTTGCAACTTCACATTTTGGATAGTCAATTTGCCTTGGCCATCACCCATAATAGCTTGTTTGTAATAGATAGTAGAGCCCCAAACATCGCTAAGCGAGAAGGTAGTAGTAGTTTGGCTCATACCCAAGTTCTCAACGAAAGTAGCACCATCATAGATGAACTCAATAGCGTTGTATGCATCCTTTTCGGTAGCCACATATACTACGGTAAATGCCTTGCCAGTTTGTGCATAAGGGAACTCTTGTGCGAGGAAAGTGGTAAGGATGTTTTTGTTCTTGTCAAGCAAATAGGTGTAACCTACAGCAGCATACACATCCTCTGGGAGTGCTACGACAGTAGCAGCATCGTTCTTGTAAGCTGCCCATTTACCGCCAGAGTATTGGTAGAGAACAGTCTTCTTGCCATTAGCTGCAGCAGCTTTTTTAGGAGCAACATTTGCTTTGGTCTTCAAAGGACGATGCTCCAACAAATAGCAACCACTCTTGAACTCATATACATTATAATTAGCATAATAGGTCAAAGCGCCAATACCGATTACGGTATCACCCAAATTAAACTCACGACCAGAGGCATCAATACATGTAGCGTTATACTCATCTACAAAGTCATAAACAGGGAAAGAGTCTCTGTTCACAGAATAGGAATTGTACATCTCGAATACGCTATCGTTGTTGTCTGTGATGTAGTAAGATACATTCAAAAACTCGTCGAAACGTGAGGATTTTTTATACCATTTATTGATGATACCGCCAACCTTTATGGTGTCGCCTTCACCCAGGTCACCACTCTTATAGGCTGCGATAACCTCAGTTGGAGTATAAAAACCACGGCTCTCTGGTGTTCCCAAGAAGAAATTAGGGTCTCCACCAGGAACAAAGGGCTCCTCACCGCCACCGAAAGAAGGCTCGCTATCTTTGTAGTCATAAACTACAGCCAAGATAGCACCTTCTTCTGCCTCAGTAGGGAGTACAGATGTGAGTTGCGTGATGGTAGCTGGAGTAAGATAGTAAGTACCTGTCTTACCCTCGCCCCAAATTGCATCGTAATCAGCAGTCGAAAGGGTGTATTTGGTAGTAGCCGCAAATGTGCTCAAGTAAGCAGGAGCTCCCTCGCAAGTCTTATAGGTAATATTGAAGAGTGAACCCTTAGACAATTGTGGGAACTTAGAGCCTAAAAATGCAGGTACATATACATCAGCCACCGCAATCTTGTTGAAAGCCAAATCGTTAGCAATTTGGAAGAATGCATTGTATTCGGTAGAATCAACTACTCCCAAAGAATCCGCTACCAAAGTAGCTTCAGCAATAGCGATATTGCTCTTGTTGCTTACGATGGCTTTGTAATCAGCATCGGTAAGGGTGTAATCGATAGTACGAACATCCGTTGGATTGTAGTCAGAGCCACCCAAATTTTGATCTATATAGAAGTTCTCGCACGATGCAAACATTAGCACAGTAGCGAGGAAAAATAAAATCTTTTTCATTGTCATAATAAATTAAATCGTTTCAATGTTTCAAAGTTTCAATACCTCTACATACTATTAGAAGTTAACTTTCAAACGGATATTGTATGTAGTACCCTTAGAGAAGTAGAAATACACATTATCAGCATTCACCTCGGTGATATTCTCTGAAACAGTATTTGGGTTCCATGCTTTCTCAATATAGAGTTGGTTGAGCACGTTGTTGATGTTACCAGAAAGCGTAGCTCTTACGCCACCGATCTCGAAGCTATATGAAGCACGCATATCCAAGCTACCAGCAGTAGGGATACGCCATGGCTCGAGCAAGTTCATCTCTTTGCCAAGTTGCAAGTTGCTACCAGAGAATGAGTAGTATGCGTAGTTGCGATCATACAATGTGTACTCAGCACCAACGCGGAAGCCCTTGAAAGGCTTGAAGGTAACGCCCAAGTTAGCAGTAGTTTGTGCAGAACCACCTACGTTGATACCCTTCATATTGATAAGAGCCCAGCCATGGTTAGGAGCACCAGGATCAGTGATTTCAGCATCCATAGTGAGCGCTTGACCATGCTTGTCGTAGATGTAACCAACAACAGAGTCGCTATCCCACTTCCAGTCACCAAGTGACAACATTGCAGAAATCTCTAACCATTTAGTAGGACGTGCCTTTACCTCGAACTCAAGACCCATGTGGCGAGCGTTTACACCCGTCATGTTCATGAAATATTCTGTTTGTGCAGGATCACTCAAAGTACCCGATTTGGTCATAGTCTTATCCATCCACTCGGTAAAGTAACCGTTAACAGCGACATTTACATACTCGTTGTGGAAACCATAACCAATTTCAGCACTTGCGATTTGCTCGTTTTTAGCTTCTACGTTTACGGCATTGCTGGTAGAAGCGTTCATGAATGCTCCGTAGTCCAAGTTTGGTGCACGAGAGATATAACCCAAGTTGATGAACGCATTGTGGTGTTTGTTGAACTCGTAATTAGCACCCGCTTTGATAGTTCCACCTAAGAAACCAAGAACTTCTGATTTACCTTTCTCAGCATCGTAGTAGAAATAATCAACTTTCCAATAGTGGTTGTAGTTAACAGATCCATTAACGAAAGCAGACCAACGGTTTTGGTTGTACTCCAATTGAGCAAACGCACCCTCTTGAACTACAAAGCCATCGTAGTTACGATATGCGATATCACCAATAGTGAGTTTCTCGTATTGCCATGCAGGGTCAAGAGCAGCGGCGTTGTTGACACCTTTTACCTTAGCACGAGTAGCATCAATGAAGTACTCACCACCAAGGAGGTCAGAGATAGTAGCATTGTGCTTACCTTGATAGTAACGAACATCAATACCAGCATAGAAATCGAACATATCTGCAAACTTGTTGGAATATGTAGAAGTCAAACCATACCAGTTGTGGTCGTTGCGGTTTTCGCAGATAACCAATTGAGAACCAGCATACATCTTCTCATATTGGTCGGATGATGGGTCATAGATTGGGTTGTCAGGATTGTTTGCCCACATAACAGCTCCGTAGTCGAAAGTACCATCTGCACGACGGAAAGTGTGTGACAAAGTACCATAGTTAGCACCATAGGTCAAATCGGTATAACTGTAAGAAGAGTTCAAACCTGGCTCTGCAGTACGACCATAACCACGACCGAGAGATACATAGGCTGTGGTAGAAAGAGAAGACTTGTGGTCGATTTGCCATACGTGGTTCAAAGAGATTTGCGGTTTGTGATATACGTTGTAGTTAGCAGAATTCTGGTTGCCATTGTCATCATAACCATATGTTGGGTTGTAACGAGAGAAGTGCATACCATCTTTCATATACTTGCGCACATTGTTCCATTCTTTCATAGTCAAACCAGAAGAACGTTGATAGTGCTCTTGTGGCGCACCAAAAGCAGTCAGAGAGAGTTGGTGGTTCTCATTGATACGCTTAGAGATGTTAGCGAAGTAGTTGTATCCCTCGAAGCTGGTACCTTGGATATAACCATCACCCCAAGTACGAGCCCCCATTACTGTGATAGCCCAACCGTTTTGCATCAAACCAGTAGAAACAGAGAATGTTACCTTGTTGTAGCCATTGTCACCCATAGAATAAGAGAATGAGCCACCTTTCTTAGCATCAAGACCTTTGGTAACGATATTGATAGTACCACCTACAGAAGGAGCACTCATCTTGCTGGCACCAAGACCACGTTGCGTTTGCATTACAGAAGTAACATCAGCCAAACCTTGCCAGTTGGACCAATAGACTTTACCGTTCTCCATACCGTTCATAGGTACACCGTTGATCATCATAGCGATGTTGGTGTTGTCGAAACCACGCATCCAAATTTCGCTATCACCCCAACCACCACCATTAGCATTGGCGTGTACACCAGGAGTATTCTTAAGAACCTCAACGAACTCACCACCACCAAGACGCTCTTCAATCTCAAGAGCAGTAACTTGGCTCACAGCGATAGGAGTCTTTCGTTGTACTGCGATTTGACCAGTGATAGTAACGTCTTCAAGACCAACTGCCTCTGGCAAAAGTTCGATTACTCCAAGGTTGGTTTTCTTACCAACATTGATTTCTTGGGTCTCATAACCCACATAAGAGAGTTGCAAGGTAGTACCAGAAGCAACAGAGATTTGGAAGTAACCATCCAAATCGGTAATCATACCGTTGGTAGTACCCACTTCAAGGATAGACACACCAATAAGTGGCTCCTTGCTGTCAGCATCAATCACTGTACCCGATACAGCAACTGATTGAGCAAACATGGCAACAGTTGCCATTACGCCCAGAAAAAACATTAGTGCTTTCTTCATAAATAGTTTGTTTTATTTTTATATAGTGTTTATTTTTTGCAAAAGTAATGCGAAAATATTAAGTAATTGTTAACTTGAAATTAAGTATTCGTTAATTTCAACGAAACAAATCAAGGAAGCGTTGCCACCATGATTTTGGTCGAACGATATTATATGCAGGTTCAAGATCGTAATCCACATCGGTATCATCTAACGCCTCTTTGATATGAATCTCAAGCAAATCAGCGTATGCACGGAAACCATAATCGGTCATATGGATACCATCCACTGTACCTTCCATATCAGGACCTGTTTGTCCTTCCCATGTCATATAATACATTCCTTTTGGGTTTTCTGCTTTGTGTTGTTCAAAACCACGACGGAAACATTCGTTCTTTTGTGGCAAATATGTTGCATGGAAGCTGTCATGGCGTGCATAAGGATACATCAATCCGTCCACCATGATGATTGGCACTTCGGGACGAAGGGTACGCAAGATTTTAACAAATTCGTACGTTGCAGTATCACAACGGTCTTTTGTGCAGTTTGGCACAGGATCTAACACATAACAGATAGCATCTTCAATGCTAGCCATCGCCTCCGCAATATAGAAATCCATACGCGCTTGACCAGAAGTAGCCAAGTTTACACATTCAAGATTGAAGTCACGTTGAATCATAGCAGAAGATACCATACCTGTTCGGCTGGCGCAACCACCTTGTTGGATGCTTGTACCATAGATAACAATCTTACCCATTGAGCGAGGGTTATCTACTTGAGGTTGGATGAGTTGGGCAGTAGAATCCACACCAATCTGCAGCCAATTGATGCCATCGTAAAGAGGCAAGTAAATCATATATTCGTGCATCTCTCCATCCAAATTTTCTACATATAGTTTGGACTGGATGGAATCTGCCTTGAAGTTCTTCTCTTGCGGGCGAGCAGTATTTACATACTCCCATTTGCCTGTTTCTTGGTTTAAGGTATAGAGGTCAGTACCCTTGATACCCGTCATTGCCATGTGCTGCATATGGAAATTGTTTTTGAGATTCCATTGCGCTGCGATACGTTTGCTATTAGAAGCAAAGCGAACAGCAATACCTGAAGAATGGTCGTAGAGCCATTGTTGGTCCTTGCGACAACTATCCATATATGCCTGAGGCAGACGGGTATATGCTTCGGAAGTGTTTTCCCAACCCTTGTTGATAATACGGAAGTTCTTTGCATCCTCGTAGCGAAATCCCGGTAGTTCAGCCGCCGATGCAAACATAGATGATAGCACAGCCATCATCAATAGAAAACGACGTGAGTTTTTCATATGATATGTATTCTTATGATTCATTCGAATTAGTTTCCCTTGTGCGCTTTTATTCATGCTCTCGCGTGCATACGTAACGCGCGCATACGCACATACACACAAAAAATATAAAAGGTGCTAACCTTTTCCAAAAAATCGAATAAGGTGTCTTGCGACTGCAAGAACACCTTATTTGTCATGATTCACATCTGATTAGATGGACTTTTTAGCTTGTTCAACGATAGCTTTGAACGCAGCAGGTTGGTTCATCGCCAAGTCTGCGAGGACTTTGCGGTTGATTTCAATACCCGCTTTCTTCAACGCTCCCATGAGTTGGCTGTAGCTGAGACCCTCGAGACGCGCAGCTGCGTTGATACGTTGGATCCAGAGAGCACGGAAGGTGCGTTTTTTGTTCTTACGATCGCGATAAGCGTACTGGAGACCTTTCTCCCAAGTGTTTTTGGCAACTGTCCAAACGTTTGCACGGCCACCAAAATTGCCTCGTGTGAGGCTCAAAATCTTTTTACGACGGTTGCGCGAAGCAACGTGATTTACTGATCTTGGCATAGTTTTACTACATTAAAATTTGGTGGTTAATACTTAACGGAGAACCAACATTTCGCGAACAGAGCGCAAGTTAGTTGAATCTACCAATGCAACGTGAGTCAAGTTGCGTTTTTGTTTTTTAGTCTTCTTTGTCA
The DNA here is from genome assembly GCA_017457295.1 of Paludibacteraceae bacterium. GTDB lineage: Bacteria > Bacteroidota > Bacteroidia > Bacteroidales > Paludibacteraceae > Colicola. The sequence continues at coordinate 64,647 of JAFTHS010000014.1, forward strand.
GAATGTGACTCTTGTAAGCGTGTTTACGCTTGATTTTACCTGTTCCGGTAAGAGTGAATCTTTTTTTAGCACCGGAATTAGTCTTTACCTTTGGCATTTTGTTAAAATTTAATTAGTTATTATTTATTTAAGTCCTAGGCAGCCATTGGTAGCCTACGGACTATGGTATAAAATTCAAAAATTTTTAAGCGCTTCAAGGGTTTCAAAGGAGCATTACTTCTTAGGAGAGATATTGACAATCATACGTTTACCCTCGAGCTTTGGCATAGCCTCCACCTTTCCATACTCTTCTAAATCATTTGCGAACCGCGCGAGTAGCAATTCGCCCTGCTCCTTGAAAAGAATACTGCGTCCACGGAAGAACACATATGCCTTCACTTTGTTGCCATCCTTCAAGAACTCTTGCGCATGCTTGAGCTTGAAATTGTAGTCATGCTCGTCGGTTTGAGGTCCGAAACGAATCTCTTTGATAACAACTTTAGCAGAGTTGGCTTTGATTTCCTTCTCTTTACGTTTCTTTTGGTAGAGAAATTTCTGATAGTCCAAAATGCGGCACACTGGGGGAACTGCATTGGCAGAGATTTCTACTAAATCCAAATTCATATCGTCCGCGATGCGCATCGCAGTCTCGAATGAATATACTCCTTGTTCTACATTGTCGCCAACGAGGCGAACTTCTTTCACGCCACGAATCATGTCATTGATTCGGTTAGGCATCTCTTTTTCTACGCGGCCACGACGTTGTTGCGGGCCTTTTTGTGGGTTTGCTATAGTTTTACCCTCCTAAATAGTAATTAATAAATAATGCTCTCGAACTGCACCTTATTTCTCTCGCGCGCAATTCAGCGTGCAAAGGTACTGCTTTTTTCTCATTCCACAAAATATTTTTGGAAAAAAAGTAAAAAAAACAAAAAACGCAGTACGGTTGCGGTTGCATTTGGCCTTGTTGTTCCCACGTTTAAGTATGATTAATCACTAAGCAATAACTAATTAATCACTAACTAATCACTAATTAATCACTAATTAATCACTAATTAAAGTCAGGTAAAAGAAAGGAAATTATTCACTTTTGTTTCAATATATTTGCGGTTATCAAAAAAATATAGTACCTTTGTGCCCAAATTGCGAAATTTGCGACTAAATTAACAACACTTAATACAACAACAATGAAATTGAACAAATTCTTTTCAGCATTCGTGCTGATTGCTGCAGTAGCATTTGCAGCTTGCGAAGGACCAGACATCAATATGGGCGGTCCTGGTGAGAAACCCGAAGAACAAGACACAACCAAGGTAGAAGGCACAGCTCCAGACACCATAGGATGGAATATTCCTGCTGGCGCACTGACAGTAGCTCAAGCACGTGAGAAATGTGCAGCATTGGAGAGCGGTGCTACCACTGGAGAAAAATTCTATGTAATGGGTTATGTGAAGAAAATTCACGACAAACACGCTAGTGGTATTTCTAGTTATGGAAATGCACAATTCTACATGGAAGATGTGAAGGGTGCTAACTCTCGCGATGATTTCATGGCATATCAAGTGTATGGTCTTGATGGAAAGAAAATCAACAATCCAGATGCTGTAGCAGTAGGCGATTTCGTGGTAATCTATGGAGAATTGACCAACTATATGGGCAATACATTTGAGACCGTAGGTAAAGGTGCTGCGTATATTTGGAAATCTACCAACCCATTGCTCGCAGAAAGCAGCACTGGCGAAACTGGTGGCGGTAATACAGGTTCTGGAGATACTGGCAATACTGGCAATGGTGGAACCAGCATCGATAGCGATATTGAGATTCCTGCAGATGCACTCGTATTCTCTGCTGGTACTGATCAAGGAAATGCTACAACTGACTACAATCAAGCAGGTCCATATGAAGTCACTAAAGATGGTATAACAATCGCTGTTACCAAAGGTTGTATAGGTACTTATAACAATGTAAATCACTATCGTATCTACAAAAATGAAAAACTTACTATCACTTCAACCGAAGGTAATATTAAAGAGGTTGTATTCACTTGTACAGGAAATGTTGGCGATGAAAAGTATGGTCCTGATTGCTTCTCTGTTGATAGCGGTGATTATGTATATTCTGGTGCCAATGGTCAGTGGAAAGGCAATGCTTCTACAGTAGTATTTACCGCTTCGAAGAACCAACTTCGTGCAACTCAAATTGCTGTGGTACTTGAAAGCGAAACAAACGAATAATCAATACAATATCATCAGACTAAAAAGAGTGTGCCAGCATGCGTTGGCACACTTTTTTTGCTAAAAATGCAAATAAATTTGGTCAATTCAATAAAAAGTAGTAACTTTGCGGGCAATTTTGGTGTGAAATGCAATTAAAAAAGAATATCGCACTGAAAATCAGAGAAATAAACAACAAAACAATATTATGACAACATTACAAAGAATTAGAAATCATGGCATTATCCTCCTTATCGTAGTGGGAGTGGCTATGTTGGCGTTCATTCTGGGCGACTTTTTGAACTCGGGTAGTAGTTTTTTTAATCGCAGCCGCGAGAATGTGGGTGTGATTGCAGGTCACAAGGTTCACTACACCGAGTATGAGGCAGCAAAAGACCAATTGACCGAAGTGTACAAAATTGAAAGCGGTAGCAATGATATCAACGAAGAGTTGGGCATGCAAATCCGCAGCCAAGTATGGCAAATGATGTTGATGGACTATACCCTTCGCGAACAAGCACAAGCTATTGGTATGGACGTTACTTCTGAAGAGTTGAGCAACCTCTGCATTGGCGAAAATCCTCACCAACTTATTACACAACGTCGTGCTTTCTACGATGAGACAGGCAAGTTCAATCGTTTTGCATTGATCAACTTCTTGAACTCCCTCGCTCAAGAGCCAGAGACTCAAGAGCAAGCAGCAAACATGCAACAAGCTAAGAACTACTGGATGTATTGGGAGAATGCTGTACGTTTGACCCACATGCAAGATAAATATGTCAACCTGCTTAGCCAATTGCTAACCGCAAACCCATTGGATGCTAAGTACGCATTCGACGCTCGCCAAACAACGGTAAATGTAGAGTTCGTACAACAACCATTCTTTGCTGTTGCAGATTCATTGGTGAAAGTGACCGATGCTGACATCAAGAAATTGTATAACGCACAAAAAGAGCAATATAAACGCACTCCAAACCGTTCGTTGGTTTATGTAGGTTTCCCTATCGAGCCATCAGAGGCAGACTTTTCTGAAGTTGAAAAACTGATGAAGACTCTAGAAAATGACTTCCAAACCAAAGAGGACGTGGCTACTATTGTAAATAGCAATTCAGATATTCTCTATGATGGTCGCGACTATTCCGAGACTACCATTCCTGCTGAGTATAAAGAATTTGCGTTTGGTAAAGGAGTGAAGAAAGGTCAATACACAGAACTGACATTCGCCAATGACACTTACTCTATGGCTCGCATCATGGAGTGCGGTTACAGCAAACCAGACTCTGTGAAATTGGTGCTCGTTGCTAACGGCGAAGGTACTGAGGATGTAGAATTGGGTTGGTTCCAAGCAAGTGAGCTGCAAAAGACTATTGCAGACCCTGCATTTGCAGGTAAAAAAGGAAGCACGTTTACCGTTTCTAGCGGTATGGGTGAGCAAACCTTTAAGATTGCAGATAAAAGCAACCCAACCCCAAAAGTAAAGTTGGCAATCTTAAGTCGCAAGGTGACTCCAAGTAGCAAGACATATGGTATTCTATACAATGAGGCAAAGCAATTCATTGTTAATAACAATTCTATTGACTCGTTGCGTCAATCGGCTCAAGAGTTAGGTTTGTCTGTTACTCCAGCTTTTGCTTTGGATGCTAATGCTGATAAAGTTAATGATTTGAAGAACAGCCGTCCTATTGTTCGTTGGGCATATGAAGCTACAGTAGGTGACTTGAGCGATGTGTTTGAGTGTGGAAACCAATTTGTTGTGGCAGCATTGACAGAGATTAACGATGGCGAATATCGCACATTGAACGAGGTTCGTGCTGAGTTGCAAATGCAAGCATTGGCCAACAAAAAGGCAGATTATATTATCAACCAACTCAACGGAGTTACTACTTTGGAAGCTGCAGCAGAGTTATTCGACGCTGAAATACAATCAGCAGAAGGTATCTCTTTGGCATCTTATCGCCTTGGCGCTGCAGGCGTAGAGCCAGCTGTGATTGGCGCAGCATTAGCACTTGAGAGCAACACAACATCAGCTCCAGTGAAAGGCAATATGGGCGTGTATATGGTTCGTATTGGTGAGAAGACCGTTGCAGAAGGCGAATTGAATGCAGAGCAAGAGATTCAGCAATTGAACATGCGCACCTCGTACTCTGCTCCTTATCAAGCAATTGCTTTGATTGAGGAGAATGCAGAGGTAGAAGATAATCGCGCACGTTTTCAATAATCATCGCGCGCATACAGTGTGTGACTGAGCACTAATTTGCAAGATTAGGCAACATAACACAAATTATCAAATACATTATCAAAAAAGGCATTGAGCGTCAGGCTCAGTGCTTTTTTTATATAATAGATATAAAAATTTGGATATTTCAAAAAAAAGCAGTACCTTTGTGCGCTTAAATTAATGTCATATGAAAAAACTTATACTATCCATTACATTAATGCTCTGCCTTCCAATAATGGCACAGCACGGAACAATTAATATCCAAGCCAATTTAGATAGTACAATTAATTACCAGTACTCCATTGATACATTAGAGAGTTACCAAGTAGGACCTGGTATTATCTATACTCGCTTTGATATTACTAATTCATCTTCCACACGCCACTGCTATATCTATGAAGTAGATTTAGCCAACCCTTATAACACTGTGGAAGAGAGCCATAGCACCACCATTGGCAATACCGAGCGTATGGCTGATGCTCATGTGCGATTAGACGCTCCAGGGCATCGCTCTATTGGTTCGGTGAACTGCAATTTCTGGATAGTATCAACAAACGATTATGGGCAAGGGCTTGTAGGAGTAGCATGTACGGGTCAAGTGAGCAATGGCAGGATAGGTGCCAACATCACAGATTGGAATATTGGTCATGGCAGTCCGGATCCTATACTGGGTCGCACACAAGACATCGGCTACTTGATGATTGATGACCAAAAGCGTGCACATATTGATCAGTTTTCATGGGATGCACATTGCGCAATTGGCGATCTACAAATGCCTATTAAGGAAACTAATCGCAATAGGAAAGACCCTACAGAAAATGAGTTAGTGTTATTCAATTCTGATTTAGGAACTAAAGCTACTTTGACAAAAGAATATATTGATGCAAATCTTGGCACTAATGTAGAAATGATAGAGGTTGTTGTCAAGTTAGATCAAGAGTGGGGCATCAATCAACATCTATTTGCAGAAGTCGTTAGTACCAACACAGTTGGCGGAACTATGATTCCAGAAGGTTATGCTGTTCTTCGTGGTCGCGGAACAGGAAAAACATTCCTTGAGAATGCAAAAATAGGAGAAAAAGTGCAATTCATAATTGGTATGTATGAATCTAGTACGGGTGAACGTCCTAATATCAAGCAACTTAGTGCAGGCAATTGCTACGTAATGCGCGAAGGACGTTTGACAAACCGCAACTGGAATGAAGATTACAACAACAAGAATTATCCTCGTACAGGTTTTGGAGTAAGCAAAGACCACAATACCCTTTGGATGATGGTTATGGAGAAACCAGGTATGTACACCCACGAGATGGCATCTATCCTTCGACACTTTGGTGCATGGGAAGCAGCAGGTGCTGATGGCGGCGGCAGTGCACAATTCAACTTAGGTGGTAAAATCATTAACCCAACTACCGAAGGTGTGCCTCGCGCTGTAGGAAATAGCATTTTCCTTTTCTCTACCGCCCCAGATGATAGTATTGTAACCGAGATGCGTACTGCCTCTACTTTTATGCGCTTGCCTAAATACGCTGCAATCAAGCCCGACTTCTTGGGTTACAACCAATATGGAATGCTGATAGACAAACAACTGCAAGGTGTAAAACTGAGTTGCAATCCAGAAACAGGATACATCACGGATGATGGTCATTTTGTATGTCTTGGTAGTGGCAAGCTTACTGCCTCTTTTGGCAAGGCATCCCTTCCTATAGATATCGTATTGGTAGATGAAGGCAATCCTTCGTTGCGTCTAAACGATGTTCTTATTTCTAACAAGACAAAATATCCCATTGAAATCAATGGCACTCTAGATAACAAACAATTTATGATTCTCCCATCTGCAGTTGAGTGGATTGTGGACGACTCTTCTATTTGCAGCGTTGATGAAGATGGTGTGCTAACAGGCATAACTAATGGTACTACCACCGTGCGTGGTACACTTGGAAACACCTCTCTCACATTAGGAGTAAAAGTAGAAACAATTGATAACAACAAACTTCTTTGGGAAGATATGATTGGTATCGAACATTGGACAATCAAAACATCCGTTTCAGGATGGGATACCGAAATGCGCATCAATGAAGATAGTTTAGCAACCATGTATCTCAACTATACAGGAGGACGCGCGCCAAAAATCACCATTACAGCCGATTCGACTCTATATGCTACTCCACGATTCTTTGAATTGGCAATGACTCCTCCAAGTGATTTAATTTCACGTTTGGATATCAAACTGATTGCTAATAATGGCATAGATGGACAATTTACAATGTTAGACCCTACTCCAGACCAACCATTGAATATACAAATCAATTTGGATAGTCTATTCAACACGAACAATGATATCGCAATCTATCCTGTCACATTGAAGAATATTATGTTTACTCTCAATTCCAAAGCAGAGAAAAAAGAGTACAACATTCCATTTGAGGGTATTTATTTGCACTATGGTGAAAATATTATTTCTGGACTGGAGCAGCCATTGGTTCAGCCAAGTGAAAGTACCACTGCACAAAAACTTCTCCACAACGGTCAATTAATAATCATTAAAAACAATAAAATTTATAACATTTTAGGCCATGAAATCACTGAAAAGTATTAATCCTTGGTTATGGGTGCCTACCTTGTATTTTTTGGAGGGTATTCCCTATTTCTTAGTCAACAACATCTCCATGGTTATGTTCAACCAAATGGGTGTACCCAATGGCGAGATGTCATTCTTTACCACGCTGCTCTACTTCCCTTGGGCACTGAAGTTCTTGTGGGCTCCATTCGTAGATCTCATCAAGACCAAACGTTGGTGGTTCCTCACTATGCAATTCCTCATGTTGGGATTAGCTGTGCTGACCATCTTCTCTATTCCTCAACCAGACCCTGCTACTATCGCTGCGATGGCGACTGAGGTTAAGCTATTTACGGGTGTACTGATTGCCTTCATTATCATGGCGTTTGCTTCTGCTACTCATGATATAGCAGCTGACGGTTTCTACATGTTGGCTCTCACTTCAGGTGTACAAGCCGAGATGATTGGTTGGCGTAGTGTATTCTACCGTCTTAGCAATGTATTCTGCAACTCTGCACTCATCGCTATCCCTGGTATCATCTATGATTGGACTATCAAACAAGGCGAAGCAAATATGCCTATGGCATGGAAAGTAACCATGGTTATTACAGCCGTTATCTTTGCTATCATGGCAGTATGGCACGTGTTCTTCACGCCACGTCCAGATACCGATAAACCCAATGCTGACACTACAGCCAAAGATATCGTTATTGGTTTTGGTAAGGCCTTTGCTACCTATTTCACCAAACCTGCATTGTGGGTGGCTATCGCTTTCATGCTTCTCTATCGTTTGCCAGAGGGCTTCTTGATGAAGATGATTTATCCATTCTTGCTCGGTGCACGCGACACTGGCGGTTTGGGTATGACTATGCAAGAGTTGGGCGTAGTGTATGGCGCTATCGGCGTGATTTTCTTGCTATTAGGAGGCATCTTGGGTGGTTATTATATCTCTAAAGTAGGTTTGAAGAAGGCATTCTGGTGGATGGCACTCGCAATGACTCTACCATGCTTGAGCTTTGTTTATCTGAGTATGTTCTTACCAACTAACATGGTATATATCGCTATCGCTATTGCTATTGAGCAATTCGGTTATGGCTTCGGTTTCACCGCATATATGATGTACATGATGTTCTTCTCTGAAGGTGAGTTCAAGACTTCACACTATGCTATCTGCACCAGTTTCATGGCTCTTAGTATGATTCTCCCTGGTTTGGTAGCAGGTTATATCCAAGAAGCTATTGGTTACCAACACTTCTTCTGGATGGTGATTGCATGTAGCGTGGCTACCTTCACCGTAACCTTCCTTGCTCGCCGCATCGTGGATGGCAACTACGGTAAGAAGTAAACAGATCACTCATCACTTATAACTCATAGTTCATAACTAAATAGTTATATGCAAATTAAACGTATCATACCGAACTCACTGACCTGCGCAAATCTTTTGTGCGGGTCGGTGGCGGTATATATGGCAACCCAAGAGCAGTTCCTCTTGACATTTGCCTTGATTATTGCAGGAGCAATCTTCGATTTCTTTGATGGAGCATCTGCCAGATGGCTGAAAGTGCCATCACCATTAGGAGTACAACTCGATTCGTTGGCCGATGACATCACATTTGGTCTTGCACCATCGATGGCACTCATGTGCTATCTCAAGCCTATTATTGGTTGGTGGTCGCTAATCGCCCTACTCATGGCAGCATTTTCTGCCCTGCGTTTGGCTAAATTCAATATCGACGAACGCCAAACAACCTCTTTTATCGGTCTTGCGACTCCACCAAACGCCATTCTTTGGGCTTCTATCGCAGCGTACCCTGCTGCCGTTTCTCAAACAACCGCATGGATATTATTGGCTTGCAGTGTGATGTGCTGCTACGAGTTGGTCTGTGAGACACCATTCTTCAGTTTTAAATCAGTTAGCCAACATCGCACACGCATAATAATATTTCTTATTGGTTGCCTTGTATTGATTGCAGGCTCTATCGCATGGGCTATATACAGCAAACAACTACAAAATATGGTCGTGGCTGGTGCATTATGTGTATTTTGGTATATTTGTTTCAATGGTATTATAGTATCTTTTGACAAAAAACGTCAATGAAATCTTTAAAATTTCTTTGCTCTATATTACTATTTAGTTACACGGCATACCTATATGCGGAAGACATGCCTATGGGCTACTATAACGCCATTCAAGACACCCAAGATTCTGTGCTCAAAGCCACTCTGCATCAAATCATCAAAGGTGGAGAGCGTCTGCAATATGGTCCTAACGAGTATCATACTACCACCAAAGTAGAAAATGGAGATACCATTTGGAGGCCTGGTGATTTTGAGGCCTACGGCACATGGCATGGATTCCAACTCGCTGATCAACTCAGCAATGGATGCGTATGGGATATGTATTCCACTACCAAGCGATATTTTCCCATACAAGGCGGTAGTGTTGCAGGTATGAATATTGAGCACTGTTTACCCAAATCATGGTGGGGAGGAACCGAAAACGATGCCTACAAAGACCTTTATCATCTTAATCCTGCGGATCAAGCGGCTAACAATAACAAATCCAACTTCCCACCCGGTATTCTCAATGACTCCAATAAAGTCAACAATGGCATCTTCTTCATGGGACAAGATTCTCAATGGGGAGGACTAGCTTTCTCTGTCATAGATGAATACAAGGGCGATTTTGCTCGCGCGTATTTCTATGTAGCCACAGCTTACCACGATATGCAGTGGGATGCCACCTATTCCAAATATGTAACCAACGATTCGTATCTCACTTTCACCCCTCACCTCGTAGAGGTACTACTCCTATGGCATCGTATTGACCCCGTCAGCGAGAAGGAGATCAATCGTTTAGACGCTATCTCATCTATCCAGCACAACAGAAATCCATTCATCGAATATCCTGAACTTGTAGAATATATTTGGGGTAATATGCAGGGGCATGCTGTAGAACTATCTAGACTACAATGTGCTACTTCGGACCAGTATGCCTTGCCTATTGACACTATAAACCCCATCGCTTTCCCGGCCACAGAAGTTACCCAACACAGTTTTGTTGCACATTGGAAAGACCAAGCGCGCGTTTCGTATGAGTTGCAGGTGTTTACCCTACAAGAATCTGGTCATAATGATACGCTCATTACCATGCACGGTTTTAATAAAGATATTGTTATTGCCTCTGGCGACAAGATTCAATGGCTAAAAGAAGACGGAACTTCGGCTCAGTATCGCCAAATGGATGGAACTCATGCCACATGCCTCTCCAGCACTACAGAGAAACGACAAATTCGTTTCACTAATTTTGGCTATGCTCCTGCCAACACCTATCTTACTGTCAAATGCTGTGTGTACAAAGGTGATGAAACAGCCGACCTACTCGTGCGCGGAAATAATGACCAAGTGCTTTACACTCAACCTCTCACACTAGATGAGAAGTATTACACTTTTGCTATTCCAGAAGGAACAACAACCATATCTATGATTCAAAAGGAGATAGGAACCAAAGCCAAAGGATATCATCGCATCTCTTTTCAACAAGCCTACCTATATCATGGTGACTATATTTGCCAAGAGGTTGACATCAGTGGTTCGCCTTTTACTGTATATGGAATATCGTGCTCGGTAAAACATACACTCTCTATTGGCACTCCTATCTATTATCGCGTGGTACCACAAGGGCTGCGTACATCAAACATAGTTACCGTATATCCAGAGTTAAGTACTGGAGTTGCAAATATGGATACTCATTCAAAAAAGAACGAGAAGATTATTCAAAACGGACAACTATTCATTTTGCAAGATAGCAAGAAATACAATGTACTTGGGCAACCATATGACAAATAAGGCATATACAAACATATTGCCATTTCTTATCCCCACTTTGATTTTAGCCCTCTGTATTGCATTATTGTTGGCTATTATTCCTAAGGGAGAATTACATTTATTGCTATGCCAACCACATACGCCATTTCTTAATGCTGTAGTGCCTATATTCTCCGATTTGGTGGATTGGTTGCCTTATCTAGTTGTTGTACTATTACTATTTTACCGCGCAGGCTGGACGACCTTCTTAGCAAGTAATTTGTTGCTTTCTACCCTCATCGTGCAACCCATTAAGCACCTCATCAATGCCCCACGTCCACTCACTTGGTTTGCCGAAAATATGCCTGATGTGGCACTCCCATTGGTAGATGGAGTAAAGATGAACCTTTGGCTATCATTTCCATCTGGGCATACAACCACTTTCTTTGTGCTATTTTTTAGCATAAGTATTATTCTTTGTGCTGAAAACATCAGAGGGAAAAATATCCTATCTCTCCTTTGCTTCCTTTTAGCCACTTTTGGCGCATACACGCGAATTTATCTTTCACAACACTTTGCATTGGATGTGTTCGCTGGAATCTTGATTGCAAGTTTCTCTACTATATTGTTGTACTATTTCCTCGCTCTGAAGACCAAAAACACCCTATTTTGGGCTTGGAACCTGCAAAAATTGAAAAAATAACACTTTTTTTTGCATTTTTTCGCCAAAATATTTGGTCATGTCAAAAAAAAGCAGTACCTTTGCACTCGCTTTCGAAAAGGAAGTACCCAAATAAAATTTGAGGGCGTTTAGCTCAGCTGGTTTAGAGCATCTGCCTTACAAGCAGAGGGTCGGCGGTTCGAATCCGTCAACGCCCACAAACAAACTGAAAGGACATCATTGATGTCCTTTTTTTGTTGCTTATAACAGACAATAGTTTACTAATTTGGATGTTGTAAGCGACAAAAGGATAGGCTGCAAGCCATGTGCCTACAGATACCGTTTGATCTTAGCCAGATGGTGTGTCATCTTGCCGTTGGCGAGGTATATGCCGTTCTCGTCTATTCTATCCACATGCACGCATCCGGAGCAGTGCAGCACTTCTGTTGGGCTGATCAGCATGCCCACATGGGTGATTCGGGTGGCATTGGGGTCGCGATCGGCATGGTCGAAGAACACCAAGTCGCCGGGATGTGCTTCGGCCAACGAACGCACATCTTCGCCTTGTGTCACCTGTTCGCGAGCATTACGCAGCAGGTCGATGCCAAACACGCTATATACCGTCTGTGTAAAGCCCGAGCAGTCGTAGCCCATCATGTTCTTGCCGCCCCATAGGTACGACACGTTCAGCAGTTGTCGGGCCACGCGCACCACATCTTCGCCGGTTGCTTTCTTGCCATTCACCTCGCCGCTCTCCAGTCGATACACGCCACGAGGATCAATCTTATATTTCTTTCCCAGCAATTCGAAGCTACCTTTTCTGTAGTTTGGCAGTCGTGTACCGATGCTCAGCATGCGTTTCTCGCCCGTCTCTATCTCGATAGCCACGGCCATGGGTACGGCCACCACACCTTCGCCGTTCGCTGCGCGGCTTTCTGTTAATAGTTGTACCACTTCTTCGCTTACGGGTGTCATCATTTTGGCGCTCACCCATCCTATTTGTCCATCTTTGGTGGAACATATCTTGGCCCAACTAGAGCGTCTTTCCACAATCTCGCATAGTTCGCCGAAGAGCAGTTGTGTGGCTTGTTCTGCGGCTTCGGAGGGTTCTTCGCGTACGGGTGTTACGGGGGTATTGCTAATGGCATACTCTGCGCCATTGACTAGGCATATACATGCCACGAGGGCGAATGATAAAGTCAGGATTTTTTTCATGGTAGTATAGTTTTTATGATTTCGGTTACAAAGGTACTAAAAAATATGCAAATACGCAACCTTTTCGATCATATTTTTTGTGGAAGTGTAGAAATCCATCCCTACCCTAGCAGGGTGCTCTCTCTATCCCTCCCCTAGTCGCGAGCTATGTTGCTGCTTGCGAAAAAGTTGTTGGATCATGTTGTTTAAGTTGTTGTTAATTATCCCTCCCTTCCTCCCCTAGCGGGGTCCCCGACGACACTTAGTGTCGTGGGGTGCTTCTGAAGGGGAGGTTAGGAGGGGTCTCTAATTCTTCTTCGCGTTATACGACTCGATGGTTTTGGTTTGTATAATCACGGCGGTATCGCCTCGGGTGAGTGACTTACTCTCGGAGGTGATAGTTCGTATGACATTGCACGAGGTGAGTCCCAGTGCCATGGCGATGGCAGTTGCCACGGCCAATGCCAGGTACTTGATGGCCTTTACCAGGCGTTGTTTCTGAATTTCTGTTAGTTTCATAGATTTTAGTGTTTAGGGGTCTTAGTTATTCATTTCCTCCGCGACTTTTGCCCAAACATACTTGCGCAAGGTGCTGTGCTCGGTTTGGTTCTTGAAGTCGAGTTGGTCTTGTGGTTGCTTGGTTGGATCTTGAAGGCGTGCTGCCACGGCGGAAGCCAACTGTCCCCAGTAGGTGCGATATTGCTTCTCGTCGTCGCTGACGGGTGTGCTACGTTGTCCGTAGCTGGTGGTGTAGTTCTTGCCTGACTCTTTGCGGTGTGCAAAACCGATTTTGTGTTTCTTACTGATACGTCCGTGGACCGCATCCACAGGGAATGCATATTCTACTTGTGCCATTCGTGTTCGGCAATCTCGCGCATTGACCGACGACCATGTCGTCGTTAGGGCGCTCGATGTCTCCACTCTATCCTCGAGCTCACGAAGCTCTCGGATGTTTTCGAGGGGAGACTCCTCCATGCCGTGGGAGGGGGTTAGAGGTTTAAGGAATTAAGAATTTTGAATTAAGAATTTTGAATTAGTTGAGTTTTTTGTACTCTTGTGCGAAGACATATCCATAGAGAGAATAGTATTTCTTTTGTGCTTTGAACGCAGCTTCGTAAACGGCACGTTGCTCTGGATCAGCCAGTGCAGTTTTGGCATTAGCTTGAGCTGTTTTGAACTTGTTTTGTACAGCCAGTTGCGCGTCGGTTGGTTCTTTAGTAGAAGGATAGCAGCGTTTGCCAGAGAATACTTTACCATTTTTTTGGAAGAAGTACATGTCGGAGTGGCCGCAGATTTTGCCACTCATGGACTCAACGAGTCCCATAGGTTTGATTTGTGACATAATGTATTCGGCAATGAACAGGAGTATGAATTTAATACAATTGATGACAATTCAAAGATTATTTTGTAACAAAAATACGCAGCGCTACGCTTGCTACAAAAATAATTAAAAATCAAGGATTTGTTTTGAAGACAATTGTCGTCAATTTGGTTCTTATCTCGCCATACGGCTCGAACGATCTGGCTCATTCGTCCGTACGTCAATTAGTGTCAATTTCGGGAATATTTTTGAGTGGGGACAGAAGAATGCATGCTGCATTAATGTCCCAAATCAAAAAATGATTTTGATATATCACATTGGTAGGCAAAACAAAATGAGATATTCATACTCGGGTTCGGAATCCTCCATGCCGTGGGAGGGGTTGGTGCGTGAGCGTACAGGGTATAGGTGATAGGTTATAGGCTATACGGATACGCTTACGCAGGGTTAATAAATAAGGTTAATTGGTGTAAGGTGTAGAGTGTAAAGGCTAGGGTTAATTGATTGTATGGAGTGTACAGGTCCAGCAGTGGTTGAAGGTGAGGGACTGGGCGAGAGTTTGGCGGATGATGTCGCATGCCTCGTCGGGAAGGAAGAGTTGAGGGTCGAGAGGAATGACCTTGACTGTGAGGGTGGTGCCCTCGGCAGAGTACTCGGGATTGAGGGTTTCCAAATGAAAGAAGACTGCCTCTTTGGCTTGGAGCATCTCTTCTGCGCTTTGGCAGGGAATGGAGATGAGAACGAAATGTTTTTGGTTCATATTGATAGGATATATAAAATTTAAAAACAACTTAAACAACTTCCGCTCGAATCAACTTCCTCGAGCGGCGAGGGAATTTGTTGTAAAGACAATTCAGGTCAATTGGGTTGTCAATTTATGTCAATTCGAGGATACATTTTGTTGGTTTGGAAGAATGCGCTGGGCGCATTGGCAACCCAAACAAAATATGTAGTCATTAGTGGACAAAACAAAAATTATAACAATGTTTGTAATTCTTTCAAGTAATTTAACTTTGTCGTGCTGGGTAGTGTCCTCTGTGGACGCATTTCTATAATAATGCTGCAAAAAGTAGCGGCAACAATAAAAAAAGTTGCCGCCGATTTGCGTTTTATGGCTTGTGAAGTGCGATGAATACTAATAAAATTTTTTTTTGCATTTGCCGCTACTTCTGCCGCTAGTTAGGTATTTGGGTTGAGTAGTTCTGCCATTTGCTCCACCGCAAGCTTTGATTTTGTAGGTATATGCAGACTGTTTAGTCGGGGGAGTTGACGGCTGTTTTTATCCACAAAGTGGTTATATACACAAGTCCATTTGCCGACTCGTTTTGGAATGGAGATATAGTTTCGCTCTGTCATTACTCGTATGAGGTATGCGAGTTGAAGATTGGAACCTGTCCATTTGATTCGAATATTAGATGCTTTGCCTGTAAAAAGAGTGAAGAAGTCATCGGGCTGGGTGTCCGCAGCAATCCATTGTGCACAGAGAAGATACTGATAGAGCATTGTGATGCGTTGGGGTGCAGTAGCAAGCCAACGATAGGTGAAAGTAGCATTGGTCACACGAGGTGCAGGGCACTTTGCTGGAGTTTTGCGAGGAGAAGTGAGAATAGGAGTTGGCGCATAGTGCCTACGGAAATTGATAGCAAGCGCATCGTTACTTGTAGAGAGATAAGAGGCAAGGAGTTTGCCGAGTTGGGCACATGTTGGTGTTGTCATAACAAAAACAGGTATTAATTGGTTAAACTTGAATTAATTTCTGTGGGCAAGTTTTATGAGCCCACACAATACGCCAATAATACTATTTTAGGTTTACTTTTGAAAGTTATGGTTGGTTTACGGATAGATTTTACATGTTTTATGGGGACAAAAAAAACAGCACCATATTTGGGTGCTGCTGGAGGATAAGGTACAAATACTGAAGAAAGGACGATAGTTATGCTTGCGGGAACATCCGCGAGGGCGGAACAAGTGCGCGAGTTTGACTATACGGGTAATTTTTGTAATAGTTCGGTGGTGGGCATCTCCATGCGGTTGAAGGCGAACCATTTCTTGCCGAGGTCTTTGATGCTGGCACCAAGGTGATAGACCGTCTCGTCAATGCATAGGAAGCGGTCGTGTGAGCGGTTGAACTCTATGACACTTATTGGAGGATATTGCGCATTGTGCTTCTGGATGTCCAGTTGCAGTTGTGCGGATGGTTTCTTGGTGTAAATCGTCGCAGTTACCTTGTCTGCTCGTTTGGATAGTATGGTGAGGACACTATCGTCAATGTAATTGTCAATGAGAATGATGCGCGTGGTGGCTTCGCGTATGCGATCGTTGATGAAAGTATAGGCATCGAAGATTTGTCCATCGTAGAAGATACCTTGGTGGGGTTGCACATTACCGCTATCCAAACGACGGAATACCTCTTCGAGTTTATGGTCAGTTTCTACTTGATGAGCAGTAAGTGCCAGTTGGTTTTGCTCCATCACATCCAGGCGTTGGAATATTTGTGCATTTGATGCAATGAACTGGCGCATGGCGGTAAAGGCACGCATGATACGGATGTTGACTTGAATAGCTATTGGCGAACGCAGAACACTACTGAGCATAGCAATTCCGTTTTCTGTAAAGGCATAAGGAAGATAGCGCACGCCTCCATGACTTGATGTCACAATTTGT
>JAFTHS010000135.1 GCA_017457295.1 Paludibacteraceae bacterium
CAAGGGCGCCGATTTCGACAAAAAACTCGTATGGCGCACCACAGAAGGCTTCAACGTACAGCCTTTCTACCGTCAAGAAGACCTCAAAGGTCTGAAAACTACTGTATCTGCACCAGGTCAATTCCCTTACGTGCGTGGTACTAAAACCAACAACGAGTGGGCTATCCGCCAAAACATCTGCGCTTGCAAGAACGCTCGCAAAGCGAATGCAAAAGCGTTGGACGTACTGAGCAAAGGCGTGAACTCGTTGGGCATCTGCTTGAACGCAGAGAAACTTACCTATCGCTACATCAAGACATTGCTTGAGGGTATCCAACTGGACAAAGTAGCACTGAACTTCAGCGTATGCGCTTGCAAAGCTCCTCAATTGGCAAACATCCTCGTTCGCCTCGTAGGACGTAGCGGATATGACTTCAAAGCAGTGACAGGTACTATCAACGTGGACCCAATCAAGAACATGCTGCTCAAAGGCAAACCACTGAGCCGCGAGAAAGTAGCAGAGAAAATCGTGGCTACTGTGAAAGCTGCTAAGACATTGGTGAACTTCCGCGTGGTAGGCGTGAACTCAGTAATCCTGAACAACTCAGGCGCATACTGCGCTCAAGAGTTGGCTTACGCATTGGCTTGGGGTGCTGAATACATGACTATGATGACCGAGGCAGGTTTGCCAAACTACTTGGCTGCTCGTGAGATTCGCTTCAACATGGGTATCGGTGGTAACTACTTTATGGAGTTGGCTAAGTTCCGCGCTGCACGTCTGTTGTGGGCAAAGATCGTAGAGGCATACAAAGCTCCTATCTTCACTGCTGCATTGAAAGACGCTGCGAAGATGAATGTTTGCGCAGAAACAAGCCGCTTCAACATGACTATCTTCGATGCATACGTAAACATGCTTCGTACACAAACAGAGACTATGTCTGCTGCATTGGCAGGTGTGGATGAGATCGTGGTTACTCCATTCGACGCTACCTACGAGGTGCCAACCGAGTTCGCAGAGCGTATCGCACGTAACCAACAACTCCTGCTGAAAGAGGAGTCACACTTCGACAAGGTGGTTGACCCAGCTGCTGGTTCATACTACATCGAGAACTTGACCAACGCTATCGCAGCTGAGGCATGGAAGCAATTCCTCGCTATCCAAGAGCAAGGCGGTATGTACGAGATGGTAGCCGCAGGTAAGGTACAAGAGGCAATGGCAGCTAACTTGAAGACTCGTTTGGCTGATGTGGCTAAACGCAAAGAGGTGTTGCTGGGCTCTAACCAATTCCCTAACTTCACCGAGAAGGCAGGCAAGAAGATCAAAGAGACAGGTTGTGGTTGCGGTTGCTGCAAGACCAAACCAGAAGGCGCTATCGCTACCTTGCCAGTGGCTCGCGCTGCTGAGGAGTTTGAGACCTTGCGTCTGGAGACCGAAGGTGCAAAGAAACAACCAGTGGCATTCATGTTGACCATCGGTAACTTGGCAATGCGTATTGCTCGTGCACAATTCTCTTGCAACTTCCTCGCATGCGCTGGTTACAAAGTAATCGACAACAATGGCTTCAAATCTGTGGCTGAGGGTATCAAGGCCGCTCGCAAAGCAAAAGCAGATATCATCGTACTCTGCTCAAGCGACGACGAGTACGCAACATACGCTCCACAAGCATGGTTGCAACTTGAGGATGCAAAAGAACTCTTTATCGTGGCGGGTGCTCCTGCTTGCATGGAAGACTTGCAAAAACTCGGTATCGAGAACTTTATCCACGTTCGCGTAAACGTACTCGAGACACTAAAGAAATTCAATGCTCAACTTCTAAATAAATAATGCGATTATGAAACCAAATTTTAAAGATATTGATATCAAGAAAGTGGCTGCTTCGCATGTAGAAGGAGCCAATGAAGCTAACTGGAAAACACCTGAACTCATTGATGTTAAGCCAGTTTATACCAAAGAAGACCTC
>JAFTHS010000136.1 GCA_017457295.1 Paludibacteraceae bacterium
CTTAATCTCCCAAGCATACGGCAAAGCATTGCAGATGATTAAGTGGCGATAAGGAGTAGCAATCCACTTTGTAAAATCGTAAGTATAGCCGAGCTTTTCAAGGATTAGCCCTACTATGTAAATAAGGTATGGCTGAAAAGATAATCCTTTCACAGAACTTTCCCAACTGGTATGGTGAGCAAACACATACATATCATTCTGCACATTACCCGTGTTATTATTGACCCAAGGATAACACAACCATTTCGCTCCTTGATCGTAGCCATTCTGCCTTGAGGCATCAACACTACTTGGCGTAGTATCGGGATAGCCTAATTCTAACTCATTGATATAGCAATCATCAAATGATGATGCGAAATTGTCAGCAGAACGCCCCTCAAGAAATTGGGTTTTCACCTCTACATCATCAATGGCTGTGATAGCGATTGAACCAGACTTAACGAACTTACCATGCCTAATGGTACAAGGTAGTTTCAGATTACCTTTCTCTACATCCACGCGGTTGATATGACCAAATATGCTAAGGTTTTGAGCGCAATGCTTCAGCGGGAAACTGATGGTCATAGAATAAGCGTCCGCTCCTGAGAAATAGCGGTTCTCACACACAAAATCAAAACTCAATTTCTGCTTGAGTACTGCGGGCATGTCATTGATTAGAATTTCCATACTATCTTCTAGATTTAGGGGTTTTGTTGCGTATTAGTTGCTCATATTCATCTTGGGCTTTCTTAATGCCCGTATCACCTGTGACGGTATTCACAGTGACAAACGGCTCATTCAAACGAGATGAAAGGTCTTTCATTGTGCTGCTATAGGTGGCTAAAGTCTTAGCCGTAGCAGCTAGTGTAGCATTGAGCCGTCCGTCTTCAGATGCTTTGGCAATCTTCACGGGGGCTGTGATAGTGCTTGATACATCTTGAGCTCTTAACGAACCTATTGTGTTCGTTCGTTGGGCATAATCAAGGGTATTGATTATTGCTCTGGCTTCAGGATTAGCAAGCAACTTCTGCGAGGCTACCCACTCTCCAGCGTGTACCACGCCCACCTCCTTCTCAGGAGGACCTGCGGGTGTAAAACCACCCGAAGCATAACCTACAGCAGCAGACGCTTCTTGCTGCTTCTTGATAGATGCAATCTGCAATGCTCCGGCTGCAATAGCCATGGCAGCAGCTATAGGAGCCATCACGAAACCGACCACAGGAATTGCTGCAGCAGAGGAGTAAGCAGCAATGGCAGACATAGCAGTTTGGGCAACGGCTTGAATCACCTGCATGGCAAACATCTTCTTATTTGCCTCTGCCTTGGCTTTGCCAAGTTCCTTCTGCTTCTGTTGTTCGAGCTGCACCTCTTTGTACTTGTTGCCCTCTGCAGCAGAAATTTGAGCATCATAAACGGATGTGATCTTAGCGGTTTCGATATCCAACTGTGCTTGTACCAGGTCACTCACCTCGGAAAAGATAGCAGACATACCCGAAAGCACCGTATCGAGCGACTGTGAGAATGCCTGCCCACCGTCGGATTCAAGCCAGTCGGCTACATCATCCATGGCGGAACGGAACGACTTTTTGAGTTCCTTGGCATTCTTCACATTGTACTTACGACCTAATTGGTACTTTGCCTCTTGAAAGGCACGCTCTATCTGCAAGCGTTCTTTGCTATTATTGCCACATGCCTTCAGCATCTCTTTGTGGACAATCTCAAGGTTGCGAAGATCGCGTTGATAGCTGTCGTTATCAGGTACCTGATATGCCTTGGTAAAGTACTCCTCACGCATCTTCTCTTGGAGTTTGCGATCCTCCTCAAGGTGCTTCATCTGCTGTCTGCGACTAGCGTCTTGGTAGTTCTTTTCCGCCTTGAGACGCTCTTTAGAGCCTTCCTCGTACAAGCCAGCTAACTTACGCAGGTGTTCTAACTCTTGCAACTCCATCGCGTTTTGATACTGGCGAGCAGTCATCTCGCCATCAATATAGCGTTGCTGCAAGGCAGCGAGTTGCTGTTGGTACGCCTCATTCTCCTGTTCTACAGTTCCCTCGATGGCATTCGTGGCTTGCTTGCGCAATGCCTCATAATAACTTGCCTCAATCGTGACTTGCTCATTGCCCACAAGGTCAGTATGTGCCAATTTCTTTTGGTGGTACTCCACCTGAATAGCCAACATTCGTTTGGTGTAGGCATCATAATCCTTCTCGCCTTTGGCATAGGCAATGCGATTGAGAGCTTCCTCTCGCTCTTTCCAATCATCCTCGGCTTGGAACTTGTTGGTGGGTGTAGTGCTCTCAGGTTCAGGAGTTGGAACGACAGTCGGAGTTGGAACGACCACATCTACATCATCAATAATTTCCTTAAACTCCGCTTCTGCTTTCATAAGCCCTTCGCCATATTCTCCAAGAATAATTTTCTCTTGCTCTACGAGTGCTTGCAACTCCTTGTCCGTTTCTGCTAAATTGCGTTTAGCGGCTTGTATATCTTCATCAATGTCTGCTACCATATAGCCCGAAGCCTGCATGGCTCCACCTTGGTTCAGCAAATCTAAAACAGTACTGCCTGTTGATTGCTGATTTTGAGCAAGCGTGCTTGCCGTTGCTCGTTCTTCACCCAACTTGGTTATCTCAGCATTTTGCTCCGCCTTTTTGATATTGAGTTCGGCTTTCTGCCGACCAATCTCAGCCAGTTTATCCTTTGCTCCCTCTAACTCATACTTATAGCGCAACGCTTCAAGGTAATCATCCAATGCCTTTTTGTTGGCTTGGTACTTACCTGTTGTTGCATCCAGTTGCGCATTATAATTAGGAATAATTCCATTCAGTTTATCAACAGCCTTCTTACGCTCCTCCAAACTTAGCTTCTCATTATTGGCAGCAGCAACCAGCAGGTTGATCTTATTCGTTTCCTCCACCATGTTTTGGGCAGCCGTTTTACGAACACTATCCAGCGTTTTGGTAGTAGTAACTGCCTCTCGTTGTTTCTTGATATATCCAGCCAAAGCAACACCTGCACCAACAATCAAACTTGCCAACAAGCCCCAAGGGTTTGTCTTCATAGTAGCGTTCAATAATTTCATAGCAGCATTTGCACGGGTCACATTGCCAGTCATACGATTGTATGCGACGGAAGCTGCCAAGACAGCGACTTTGTGCAAGTGCATAGCGGCAGACTTTGCCACGATATAAGCTGTATGCAACTTATCCTTGATAGCAGCAAGATTTACTGCTACGGTGTAAGTTGCAATAGCAGCCGCAAGGGAAGTGATAGCGACCTTATTCTCCTTAACAAACTTAATCATGGTAAGCAGCACTCTCATACTAGCAGATGTAGATGAGACAAAGTGCTTCATTACGGGAGCAAGTTCCTGTCCGAGTTGAATAGCCATCTCCTTAAAGCCCTTACGCGCTTTATCAAGGTCGGCTTGTACAGTCGTGTTCTGTACATTAAATTCTCTCGTGACAGAGGTAGCCTCCTCATAGGCTTTATTGGCTTCCTCTTGCTCCCAGATGAGCATGTCGATGTTACCCGCAAGTGCAGATATGACAGCAGAGGCACGCGCACCGTTCTCTCCCATGTCCTTAAACACGGGAGCAAGAACGTCCATTCCTCCCAATTCATGCAGGCGGCGAAGCAACATCAATAAGCCCTCATTAGTAGAACGTTGAAGGGCGGCATTGAACTCATTAAGATTGAGACCTGTAGCAGTCGCGATGGTTTCTGTCTCCTTGAAAAGGTTCATAATGAGTTTACTCAGAGCGGTGGCTGACATCTCCACTTTCTGACCTTGGGAATCGAGAACAGCTCCAAAAGCCATGATTTGTGGCACGGTCATTCCGGCTTGCGCTCCAACGCCTGCCAGTCGTTGAGCAAACGAGGATAGATAGCCAGCACTGGCCGTGCAGTTTTGTGACAATTCGTTTATCACAGAACCAACTGCTAAAAGTGATTGCTCCGTGCCGAGCCGTTCCTCGTCCCCAAAGATATTGGTCAATTTAGAAAGTTGGAGTGTCGCACCCTCGCCAAGGTCATCCAATGCCACATTGATTTGATCTGCTGCCCGCACGAAGCCGAGCACATCCTTCTCTGAAGTCTTGCCGAGGCGACCAGCCTCTTGAGCAAGCTGATTGAGTTGCTCGCGGGAGGAGCGCGTGTCAATCTTCTTGAACTCCTCATTGAGGTGTTCTACCTGCTCTGCCGTTAGACCTGTATACTTGCGGACGCTCGCCATCTCTTGATCCATCTCCGCATACATCTGCACCGCTTGTTTGCCTGCCATAACAGCACCTGTGAGTGCCGCTACCCCACCCACGGCAACAGTCTGCCAGCGCTGCCATGTATTATTGAACCGCTCAAGCATAGTTTGGGACTTACCAAGCTCTGCGTTTACTTTAGAGATCTCATTCTTGACAAGTTTGATTTTCTTGACCTGTTCGTTCCAGGCATTAGAGCCACGCTCCATATAGTCAAGCTGCTTATTGAGTGTGGCTAACGATTTTTGCAAATCTCGTGGAGTTGCCTTGTCAAGCCGTCGCATGACGGCATCCACCTGCATGGTCGCGGACTCAATCTCTTTAATCTTCCGATTAGTGTCATTGAGTTCGCGACGCAATTTCTTAAGTGTGACCTTATCGCCAGCGGCAGCTGCTTTGGCAATCTCGTTCGTAAGATTAAGTGCTGCCTGTTTTAGGTTTACTAAGGTTTGTTCTGCTTGTTGTCCGTTGATGGTTAGATTTACAGACGCGTTTGTTGAATAATCAGACATAGGGTATAAAATTTTTGTGCAAAGTAACAAAAATTCTCCCTATTACTAAAAGACATTTTGCGGCATTTCCGAAGCTATGGGAAAGCCAGTAAAATCACGGAGAAACACCCGCTTTTGCGGGTCAAATTGTTCCTAAAAATTGCGTTTTTCCGCTCTAAAAAACAAACGCTGCCTGAATTTCAGGCATTTAGAGGGTGCAGGGGGACAAAATCCCCCTGCTTTCCGTCAGAAGACCCCCCAACCGCCCTGCTTTCGTATTCCGCGCTCGCGCACTTTGTTAGCGGAATATGCACGCAGTCTATTTGTGTCACTTTTGCCCTTTCAGTCCATCAATTGACCGAGAGCCTCAAAAGTCTTACTATTTCTTTTTGCCCTCTATAGTCTCGCCCTACTCCTCAAACCCTTTGCAGTCTTGCACATGGGCGCGAACCTTGAAAAGTCTCTATTTGCTCCGCGTGCCTATGCAGTCCACTATGTCCAAAAGACTAAATAGTCTTTGTATGTTCTTTGCGCACTTTGTAGTCTTGCTATGCTCCGCGCGCCTTTGCAGTCTTCGTTTGCTTTGCAACCGCTAAAAGTCTCCACACATCACGCGCGACCTCATAGAGTCTCTATATGGTTTGCACACCCATGCAGTCCCTATGCAATCAAAAGCGAGAGAGTCTCTGCCTATCTTTTACCACCTTTGCAGTCTCCTAATACCTTGCGAACCTATGCAGTCTCCATACATCTCGCCAACCTAAAAGTCTCCACCATGTCACACAACCCTATGCAGTCTCTATAGTTCCCGAAAGGCTTTGCAGTCTTCGTATGAACAAAAGCGGAAAAGTCTTTGCCTACTCTTTTGCGCTTGCAGTCTCCATACATTGCGCCCACCTCAATAGTCCCACCACATCGCGCGCGCCTATCAGTCTCCTTTTGCTCCGTGTACCTCTGCGGTCTTGGTGTGACCTTTGCGCCCTTGCGCCTTGCGCTCACTATTGGCGAGCGGGCGGTATCGGGCTCTATATGATATATTTTTGCACCGCAGGTAGATGTCCCAATCAATGGGCGGTACATTGCAGGCACGTCCGCAGGAGCCACCGGAGGTATACTCAAATTTACTCTCGCCGAGTGTAGGCGAAACCACCGGAGGTAAACATCCAAAGCACCGCAGGTAGATGTCAGCACCGCAGGTAAACACCGCCCCGCGAGGACGGAAGACCGTAGGCAAACAACCCAAAGCACCGCAGGTAAATGTCCTAATTCTTGGGTGGAAGATTGCAGGCACATCCGCAGGAGCCACCGGAGGTATACTCAAATGTACACCCGCCGTGGAGGCGATAGCACCGCAGGTAGTTTTTCAAATGGCAAGCGTCTTGCCAAGCTCTGTGCAACAGCCACCGGAGGTATACATCCCCCGCTGGGTAAGCGCGTTTCAGCACCGCAGGTAAATGTCTGTAGCACCGCAGGTAGATGTCCCAATTCTTGGGCGGAATTATGCAGGCACGTCCGCAGGAGCCACCGGAGGTATACTCAAATTTACTCCCGCCGAGTGTAGGCGAAACCACCGGAGGTAAATACCTAAAGCACCGCAGGTAAACATTTCTGCCCCACCGGAGGTAAATGTCCCCTACTCTTGGGTGGAAGATTGCAGGCACGTCCGCAGGAGCCACCGGAGGTATACTCAAATGTACACCCGCCGTGGAGGCGATAGCACCGCAGGTAAACACCGCCCCGCGAGGACGGAAGACCGTAGGTAAACAACCCTAAAAAAAGAAGTAGGCTCACTCGCCTACTTCCTAAAGTAAAATCGGATTACGATTTTCAGAATAAAATATATTACCAAAGCAGCCACAATTGTCCAAAACAATCCTGTGCTCCATTGGTAGAAGCGAGGAACATACTTCTCTGGAGGATGTTCGATGTTTCGTACTACATCTTGGTAGATAGTATCTACCTGTAATTGCACACGATCGCGATAGCGTATGCGCCATTTCTCTATCACGAGGGTATCGACACGACAAGGAACTTGTGGCGATGGGCTATTGGATATTGGCATATTAGCAATAGGTGGACTATCGGGCAAGCGAGGTGGAGTCACCTGCGGACGATAGGACATCGCTATGCTATCGCGTTCATAGATGTGCGTGCTATCATTGCGCAATGAAACACGCGTGCTGTCGTGTTGCTCGGCAGTGATAACTGGCGATTGCGTCTTGCAAGAGAAGAGCAACAGGAGCAAAGGGATGAGATACAAGTATTTCATAAGCTAACTGTTTTGAGCCATTCTTGGACATTAAAGCATGGGCATGCCTTGGCAGCGAACTCATAATGTCCGTGAATAGTGGCGTTAGGGAACTGTTGATGGAGTTGGCGGAGCAAGTGGAGCAGCGCTTGCGTCTGCTCAGGTGTGCGTGTGTCCGCTGGCTTGCAATGGTCGTCGAGACCACCTGCAAAAGCAATACCGATTGAGGTAGCATTATGTCCACGAACATGTGCGCCTGCCTGCGATAGCGGACGGCCCTCATGGATGTGGCCATCGTAGTCGATGAAATAATGATAACCAATCGTGCGGAAGCCACGC
>JAFTHS010000003.1 GCA_017457295.1 Paludibacteraceae bacterium
ATAAGGATTCAAGACAACGCATGACGTATTGAGCAACATTATAAACAGGCAATATGATAGATACTTTATAGGTCATCAATAGTAGTAGTGTTTTTTATAGTGATTGTAATACGTTGTTCCAAAGTGTTGCTACATTTTCTATAGAGAAGCGACGGCTTGACTCAATACATTGCATACTCATGTCTTTACGGAGTTGGTTGTTGAGCATTAAGTTTCGCAATTTTTCTACGAATAAGTGTCGATTGTTATTTTTTACCAGTATTCCATTACTACCGTCCATTATGAGGTCAGTGGCGGCTGCGAAACTATTGTAAACGACAGGTACGCAACCACATTGTTGAGATTCAAGAATGGTCATAGGGAATCCTTCGCATGCAGATGTTACTAAAAAAATGCTTGCCTGTTGGTAGTAGGGTAATGGTTTTTGTTGTCCCTCGAAAATGACGTTTGCGAGTTTTCTTTTCTTTACAAAGTCTTTATAGAAAGGCGCATCAATACCATCACCAACTATGCGCAATACCCAATCGCAGAAGTGATGGTCTTTTTGAAGGTCAGCCCAAATGTAGAGAATTTCGCTAATGCGCTTGTGCCAATCATCCAATCTAGCTACTACCAACACTTCCTTGTTGCGGTATTTGTCATGAGGTATTTCTACCTTATCAAACGAATTTGCATTGGGAATAGCGACAAAGTCGCTTGCTTGTCCGCTAGCAATGGATAGATAGTTATTGATGGTTTTCTGGGATAAAACTACTATCTTATGGGCTTTCCCGTAAGGGCGAGCGTACTTAGGATGCAGTTTTTTGAGGAAATACGACTTTGGGAGCACCATCATTGCCAATTGCAAAATGGTTTGCTTCAATGTCCAACGCGTATCAATGTTGTGACATAATCTATATATGATAATATCCCATCGAAGTGGAACAATCTCAAATCCAGGTGTGCCATGAAAAACATTGACTACTTTTATAGATGGTAGTAATGGTACGCAGTCGAAAATATCTTGCGCTAAAACACATGGTGATTGCACAATGACAATGCCTCCACCGACACGCGTAATCCATGAGCAGAAATCTTCTTTGTTCTGCCAAAGACGGGTTTCTACAAAGGCCGGTGCAGGCGTAATTTGTTGGGTTGGAGTTGCGTAAACAGAATAGCATACATGCCCAACCTGTTGGGTAAGCGCCTTTGCCATGACATAGGAAATCCGTGCTATTCCACCTGATAAGGGATTTACATAATTATCTGTAACATAGATTAGGTTCATCGCTCGCTATAAAACTCTATTTTTGAACTATGTACTCTACGTTTATCTTCTGCTGGTATTTGCATATAGTCACCAAAAAGGGCTGTAAGCACGGCATCAGGATTATTAGGTACGCATACTTGAAATCCCTCAAAAGACATACGCTTAATAGGATAGTAATCTTTTTTAGAAAAACCATTGTAGGCGTACCATCCATATACGTGCGCTAATTGGTCAATACGACGGAACTTATTGGTAAGACGGGTAAGAGCGGTGAGTCCCCATGCAAAGGGAAGAACAATCCATGAAAGTATGGTATCTTTGGTGTCTGCATAATGGTGGATACCACGCAAACAATGTCCGTACCAATAATCTAATTTTGCTTTCCACGCTAGATTAGGAACTTCTTCGATAGGAATAATGTCGATGAATATGCCTTTTTCTTTGAGTTTATCGGTGCAGGGTTCTTCGTACATATACGAATCTCTTTCACGCACTTTGGCTATGAGGGTGGGATAGTATGGGTCCGTAAAATAGTCTTGATAAACCAGATGAGAGGGCAGTTCGCGAGGGAGAATCTTTCGCAATTTCGCTAAGTCGTCTCTTGTGACATTGATATCAATATCATCATCCCAAGGAATAAATCCACCATGTCGAACAGCACCTATGAGTGTACCTCCGTCCAATGTGTATTGGATACCATGTTTGGTACATATAGCATCTACCACTTTTAGTATCTCCAACATACGCAGTTGTGCTCTGCGGAGAGTGGAACCTTCTGGATTATAGTGTGATAAATCTTCCATTTATTTCTCTCCTCTCAATTTGTGTAATGTCTCATTGATGAGTGTGCTAGAAGTGCCTTTGGTGTATGGGAAATACACCACTTTAGCACCTACGGCATTAAGGTCGGCTTCGATCTTGTTCCACTTGTCAGTTCCCTTCCAATCGTCGCCCACGAACATAACTTGGAAGTGGTATTTCTCCCACGCTTCCATCTTGTTCATATTCTCTTGGGTGACTACTTCGTCCACATACAGAATGGCGCCAACTATCTCCTTGCGCTCCTCGAATGGGATGACCGCATGTTTGTGTTTGTAACTCACGAGTTCATCTGTAGAAACGCCAACAATAAGGTAGTCACATTGCGCCTTGGCTTTGCGAAGCAGATTGAGGTGACCAATATGGAATAAGTCATATACGCCTGTTGTATAGCCAATAGTGATTGGCTCATACATATTGAGGAATTGCTCCAAGCAATATAGTTGCCATTTCTGATTGCCCGTGAGTTGGGTCATGTCTATATCGCGGCGGAACTCAGGGCGAGTAGGTCCACACCAGTCCTTGAAATATGCATCCACAGGGCGAGGCATAGGTACCTTGTTGGGCACAGGAATCTCAGGATACTTGATCTGCATCAATTCACGTATAAGGTACTTGGATTCGCCATTGCGTACACGAGTTAAATCCAATGGGTCTGCCATGCGGAGCAGAGCATAAGGATCGGTATATGGCATGTCGGCAGCTTTGAAAGCATTGTAGTAGGAACTGGATGACTCGCGGCTGAATACATCATCCATAAAGTGTAAGAAATCAATATTCTCTCCTTGGCGATAGCGCTCATAAAGATAGGACATATCCTCTGGCTCTCTCAATACGCGAGCAGGATCAAGGAAGGTATATCGCTTCGCAAAGTCTTCTACTGTCCAATCTTTGGAAAGCAATTGATCCATACCGCCAAAGATAAGGTCGCTACTCTCGCCCACAATCAAGCGAGTAATGCCATCTATTTTGGCTTGTATGGCTGCTTGGTAGAGTTGTGGTTCGATAGAGTGAACGGGGGCGTTCTTCTTGCGCATTACAATAGGCAGATATTGCTCTACAGTATGCCAATCTATGTCCACATAGTGGAGGTTTAGTCCGTAATACTTCGCATAATATTCTGCACGAGCCAATTCTTCTTTTTGATATTCACCACCCAAGAAACGGAAAGTATAGGCATCACAGCCACGCATATAGGATGCTAAGATGGCAGAGTCCATACCACCAGAAAGGCAGATACCCAGTTTCTCGCCTTTGAGCGAATCAAAGACTTTTTGAATGGCCTTGTCAATGTCCTCTGCTGTATGCACGTATGTGAACTGCTCTGGATTAGGCAGAGGTATATTTTCGTGATGAAGTCCTTCGTAAAAATCCATACCTTCACGCTCTATGTAGCGGAAAGCCAAATAGGAACTCATGCAGAAATTCTTGTTGTTCATTTTATATATCTTCTTTGAATGTTATTTTCTTGTTTTGTTCTTCACCCTCTACAATGTATATTGGTACCTCAGGCATGTGATCATGCACTATACCACAATCATCTGTGGCGGGGAGATGAGCCGCGGCGCAGGCTGCGATGCTGAGGTCGGTTACCCCCAATGCTTTTGCGTATACCTCGGCAATTAATGGCAGGCGGAAGGCTTGTGGTGTTTGGGCACGCATGATGGTAGAGCGGTTAGGGATACGGGCTACTTTGCCGTCCTTCATCTCATAAACTGTATCTGTGGAAGGTATAGCTACTACTACTGCTTCGTGCTCTTCGAGGGCTTGGCAGACGTTGGATATAATTTCTTGACTCACGAATGGTCTTGCTGCGTCGTGCAGCAGCAGGTTTACCTCATCGCCTGATTGCCTCATCGCCTTATCGCCTAATAATCTAATCGCATTCACACTGGATTCCCAACGTTCTTTGCCGCCTGGGATGATGTGGTGCACTTTTTGCCATGCGTTAGCAAGGAGCATTTGTTCGGCATGCATGATATAGTCGGGGTGCATCACGATGCACACCTCATCAATGCAATCGGCTTGCTCAAAGGCACTGACTGCATGCTCCAATACCGAGCGACCATCTGCGAGAGGCAATAATTGCTTTGGCAACGTGCCTCCGACACGTGCGCCAATACCTCCTGCTAATATGACTGCGATGTTATACATTCCTTAGTTTATCGTTGAAAGGTTATAATCTAAAAGCTGTGGGTGCATCTCGCCGATATTCACTTATGCTTTTTTAGCAGCGAGGATCATTTCGCAGAGCTCGCGGATGGCACCGTCGCCGCCGTTTTTGGTAAGGTGGATGATGCCTGGGACGGCTTTGACTACGGCTACGGCGTTGGCGGGGCATGCGGCTACGCCTGCATGTTGCAAGAGGTCGAGGTCATTGACATCATCGCCCACAAAGCAGACATTTTCCAATGTGATGCCCAACTCCTTGCAAATCTCGTTAGCAGCATCGAGTTTGGTCATCTTCACGCCGTCCACTACGCGACCGACACCTGTATATATGTATTCCAATCCAAGTTTTTGTCCTCGTTTCAAACCAATGGCTGTGTTCTCGCTGGTAAGGATTCCGCAAGGGATTCCCGCTTTGCGCAGGAGCACAATACCCATACCATCATATACGCAAAAGCGTTTGAACTCGTCACCGCTCTCGGTGTAGTACATACCTCCGTCGGTCATACAACCGTCCACGTCGGTGAGGAAAAGTTTTACGTCTTTCATATATTGTTGTAAATTGTTACAAATGATTCTGCTAATCTTGACCATGAATACTTATCTTTTTCTTTTATAAGATAGGTGGTGTAGTCGGCTTGGCGGTTGTGGGTGTAGTAGTCGGTGAGGGCTTGGGCAATGGCTTCGGCATTAGGTTCGACGGCATAGCCCATCTTGTGGTCGTGGACTATTTCACCCAATCCGCCGACATTGGTCACCAACATGGGTTTCTCGAAGTGGAAAGCCACTTGCGTTACGCCACTCTGCGTGGCAGATTTGTAGGGCTGGACTATCAAGTCGGCTGCTCCGAAATACTTGCGCAGGTCGGCATCTGCTATAAACTCGTTCTTGATAATTACCCTGTCTGTCAAACCATTATTGGCTATTTGTGCGCGGTACTTGTCTTCCTCTTCGTAAAACTCGCCCGCGATAACCAGTTGCAAATTAGGTAGTTGGTCTTTGACTTTGCCGAAAGCATCTAACAAGAGGTCAAGTCCTTTGTATGCACGCACTAAGCCGAAGAAGAGCATGTGTTGGTTTTCGGGCTTGAGGTGGAGTGCTTGGCATGCCTCCTCCTTGCTCATCTGTTCGCCATAGTGGTCGTAGATAGGGTGAGGGTAGGAGGTTTTTGGCTTGGTGCCGTGGTCAAAGCGGTTGATGTCTTGCACTACACTCTCGGAGAGTGCCACAAAACCATCGGTATGGCGCACGAAGAATGGTGCAAAGAGTTTGTCAAGAATACTCGGTTCGTGCGGTATCATATTGTGAACCAATGCGATAGTTCGTGTCTTGCCATTGCGTTTGGCAATACGCTCGATGATACTATAACATGGTGCGAAGAACGCCATCCAATAGCAAGTAATGAGCATATCGGGTTGCATCTTGCGTATGCGATGACCGACTTTTATCCAATTGAATGGGTTGCAGGAATGGACTTGCTGGCTGATTCGTAGGTCAGTAGGCACTTTCTCGGTGGAGTATTGCGTTTTGCCAGGGAAGAGGAAAGACGGATATTGCAGGGTGAAAGTGATAACTTCCACCTGATGTCCTTCCGCTTGCAGTTGGCGTGCAAGACGTTCGTTGAAAGTGGCTAATCCGCCACGGAAGGGATATGCTGTGCCTAATATAACTATGTTCATGTTGTGTCGCTTCGTGAGGTTGTGCGCCTTAGCGGGTTGTGTCGCTTCGCGAGGTTATGCGCCTTCGGCGGGTTGGATTATTTCGCCTTTTGGGCATCAAAGGCATTCCAGCCTTGGGCTTTGAGAGATATCTCTTCTCCGTTGCGACCAATGAGGTTGATGCCGTATTCGGGTTTGGTGATATGACCGATGAGATAGACATCCTCGATAGGAATGAGTTTCTCGTAATCATCTAAACTACAGGTGAATAGCAGTTCGTAGTCTTCGCCGCCATTGAGGGCGCATGTTACGATGTTGAGGTTCATCTCTTCGGCAAGGGCTGCGGCTTGGTAGTCGATTGGCAGTTTGTCTTCATAGACAGCGCAACCAACATTGGACTGCGTGCAGATGTGCATGAGTTCGCTGCTCAGTCCGTCGGAGATGTCCATCATAGATGTTGGCTTGATACCTGCTTCGCGCAGTTTCTCTATTATATCGCGACGTGCTTCGGGTTTGAGTTGTCGTTCGAGCAGGTACTCGCGACCTTCGAAGGCAGGAGTAGCGTTCTCGTTGGCTTGCATGACAATGCGCTCGCGTTCAAGGAGTTGCAGACCCATGTATGCGGTGCCAAGATTTCCTGTTACGCAAATGAGGTCGTTGACTTTGGCTCCGTTGCGATAGACGATATCTTTGGCTGCGGCAGTACCGAGGCAAGTGATAGAGATGGTGAGTCCCGTCATAGATGCGGAAGTGTCGCCACCTACGAGATCGACGTTGTATCGTTCGCAAGCGAGGCGAATACCGCTATACAATTCTTCAAGGTCTTCTACGGAGAAGCGTTTGCTAATTCCCAGAGAAACAGTGATTTGCGTGGGCGTAGCGTTCATGGCGTAGATGTCGGAGAAATTGACAACAGCCGCCTTGTAACCGAGGTGCTTGAGAGGTACATATTCGAGGTTGAAATGTATGCCTTCGAGCAGCAGGTCGGTGGTCATAAGGACGCGTTTGGAGCCGAAATTCATGACGGCAGCATCGTCACCGATGCCTTTTTGGGTGGAGGGTTGAACGATAGGCAAGTCGTTTGTGAGGTGCTTGATGAGCCCAAACTCGCCCAATGTGGAAATCTCTGTTTTAGCCATATTGTGTATGATTTTAGACGTACTTATGCAAACAAACGTACAAAGTTAGTGAAAATTTATGATTTGACCAAAAGAGGCTGGGATTTATTTTTGTTTTACGTTACGATATTCTCTGCTTGAAGGTATATTAATCACTAACTAATCACTAATTAATCACTAATTAATCACTAATTAATCACTAATTAATCACTAATTATTGACAGCATAAAGTAAGGATAACGGAAGAATAAGGTTTTTTGAAAAAAAAGACTTTTTTTGATTTTACTTGCGTATGTGTGATATTTTTTGTACCTTTGCACGTTTATTGCGTAAATGTGCGCTTGGTTGGCCGTTTCGCAAGAAAAAGAAGAAGAATATTTTAGCATTATGATTGATTATATAAAAGGAACTTTGGCTGATTTGACCCCCACTTATGCCGTGATAGAAGCCGCAGGTGTAGGGTACAAAATCAATATAGCATTGACCTCGTATTCCGAATTGGTGGGTAAGGATGGACAAATGACTAAACTGTTGGTAAGCGAGATTATCCGCGAGGATACGCATGACTTGTTTGGCTTCTTTACCGCAGGCGAGCGTGAGCTGTTTGAGATGCTGATGACTGTAAGTGGCATTGGCGCTAACACTGCGCGCATGATTATGTCGGCATATACCGCCGTGGAGATACGACAGATAATAGCAACAGGCAACGCTCGCGCGTTGGCGCAAGTGAAAGGATTAGGGCCAAAAACTGCGCAGCGAATCATTGTGGACCTGAAGGACAAGGTGCTGAAGATAGATTTGGGTTCGGGAACGACCCCAGGTGGTTTAGAGGACGCCGTAAGCGGCTACAGCGTAGAGATTAGTGGCGCAGATAGTGAAGTGAAGCAAGAGGCGGTGAGCGCGCTGACGATGTTGGGCTTCGCTGCTGCAGCAAGCGGGAAAGTGGTGGACAAGATATTGAAGGCAGAACCCAATGCGAGCGTGGAGCAAGTGATTAAACAAGCGTTGAAAATGCTTTGATGGAAGTTGGATGTTTAGAGTTTAGTGTTAGAGAGTAGTGAAGAGACTGATTATCATACTATTGTCAATGTTGCCGTTGGGTGTGTGGGCTCAGCAGGAAGACGATATGACGATGGCGGAAGATTCTGCTGTCATGGCACCAATGCAGGTGAAAGGCATAGGTACAGAAAGCTATGAAGACCTGAATAGAGTGTCGAGTGGTCTGGACTTGAAAGATCCAGAGAATGTGACTACGAACATAGAATATGACCCTGCGAGCGGCTGCTATGTGGTGCGTACTCGCATCGGTGATGTGGAAATAGCCACACCCTATATGATGACGATGGAAGAGTATCGCGCGTACTCGGAACGTCAGCAGATAGGACAATATTGGCAGGAGAAGATTAGTGCGGTGGAACATGACAACGAACGGAAGTTTGATATAACCGATATGAAGTTTAATATCGGTCCCGCAGATAAAGTGTTTGGTCCTGGTGGCGTACAACTGAAATTGCAAGGATCGGCGGAGTTGCTGTTTGGTTTCAAACACCAATACGTGGACAACCCATCGCTGACACAACGCTCACGGAATAACAATATATTTGACTTCGATGAGAAGATTCAACTGACTGTGAATGGTAAGGTGGGCGATAAGTTGAACTTCAATATGAGTTACAACACAGAGGCGTCGTTTAGCTTTGACCAGCAGAATCTGAAACTGAATTTCAAGGGGAAGGAAGATGATATTATCCAGTCGATAGAGGCGGGAAATGTGTCTATGAACCTGAATAGCAGTTTGATACAAGGAAGTTCGGCGTTGTTCGGTATAAAGACCGACTTGAAGTTTGGCAAACTGCGTGTGCAAGCGTTGCTGTCGCAACAGAACTCGGAGAGTCAGTCGGTGTCGAGCAAAGGTGGTGCTCAGACGACCAGTTTTGAGGTTCCGATAGATGGCTATGACGAGAATAGACACTTCTTCTTGAGTTACTACTTCCGCGATAACTACGAACAGGCCATGGAAGCATTGCCCTATATAGCTAGTGGTGTGACAATCAATCGTATAGAAGTGTGGGTGACCAATAAGCGAGGCAACTATGATCAAGCGCGTAACATAGTGGCTTTGGTGGACTTGGGAGAGAATGACCCTGTGCACGTGCTGAACCCGCAATGGGCAGCAAACAGAGATCGCGCTCCGCACAATAAAGCCAATAGTCTATATGAAACATTAACAGGCAGTTATGCCTCGATAAGAGATATTCAACAAACAAGCGCAGTGATGCAAAGTGTGGGCGGAATGGACTCGGGAGAAGACTATGAGAAAGTGGAGTCGGCTCGTTTGCTGAATAGCGGAGAGTATACGTTGAACTCTGCGTTGGGTTATATCTCGCTGAAGTCGGCGTTGAATCAAGATGAGGTGCTGGCGGTAGCATATGAGTATACGTACGGAGGTCAGGTGTATCAAGTGGGTGAGTTCTCGACGGATGCTGGAGAATCGTTGAAGGCTCCTAATGCGCTGCTGCTGAAGATGTTGAAGAGTACGAATAATGCTCCCGATCAGAAGAATAAGGGTACATGGGACTTGATGATGAAGAACGTGTATTCGATTGGCGCGAGCCAGATGTCGAGCGATAAGTTTGAACTATATATCCAATACAGAAATGACTCGGTGGGTACAGATATGCAGTACCTGATGGAAGGGGCTGTGAAAGGCAAACAACTGCTGCGCGTAATGCAACTGGACCGCTTGGATTCTCGTAATAACTCTTCGCCAGATGGTCGCTTTGATTATGTGGAAGGTTATACGGCATTGTCTTCTTCGGGACGTATCATCTTCCCAGTGCTGGAACCGTTCGGTAGTTATTTGGCTGAGGCCATAGGTGATCCAGCTATAGCTCAGAAATATGTGTTCCAGGAGCTATATGACTCGACTCTGGTGATGGCACAAGAGTTGTCGGAGAAGAATAAGTTTGCCTTGGTGGGTAAGTATAAAGGTTCGTCGGGCAATGAGATACGACTGAATGCAATGAATATCCCTCGCGGAAGCGTGGTGGTGACAGCCGGTGGTGCGACCTTGGTGGAGAATGTGGATTATACCGTGGATTATACGATGGGAACCGTGACCATATTGAATCAATCAATCATAGAGTCGGGAACCAATGTGGATGTGAAACTGGAGAATCAGTCGCTATTCTCTATGCAACGGAAATCGCTGTATGGTGCACACTTGGAATATGAATTCAATAAGGACTTGACTGTCGGCGGTACGATTATGCACCTAAAAGAAAAGCCATTGACCACGAAAGTGAATACAGGTAGCGAGCCGCTGTCGAATACCATATGGGGCGTGAATGCAAGTTGGAAAACTGAGATGCAATGGCTGACTTTGTTGATAGACAAAGTGCCTTGGATAAATGCAACCGCTCCTTCGACATTCCAAATAAACGCTGAGTTTGCACACTTGATACCTGGACATACCAAAGATGTAGGGCAAGTAGGAACAGCATATATTGATGATTTTGAAGCGACGAAAACGAATATTGATATCCACTATCCAAGTTTTTGGAAGCTGGCATCAACTCCTCGCTCGGAGATGTTCCCAGAGTATAACTTGAGCAACGATGTGGATTATAACAAGAATCGTGCGTTGCTGGCATGGTATGCGGTGGATCCTATTTTTGGTCATTCGCAAAGTAATACTCCAAAGCATATTAAGGATGATCCGAACTTGATGTCGGACCACCGTACGCGTATCGTGCTGGAAAAAGAGATATATCCTGATAAACAAGTGTTAGCCAATGCGGATACTCGTATGTCGGTGCTGAACTTGAGTTATTATCCAGAGGAACGTGGTCCGTATAATATTTCTGCGGATGAGATAGGACGTGATGGAAAATTGACCAATCCAGCGTCTCGTTGGGGAGGCATCATGCGAAAACTGGATAATACCGATTTTGAGAAGGCCAATATTGAGTATATCGAGTTTTGGCTGATGGACCCATTTTTGACCAATTCTGATCCTGCTTTCCAAGGAGGCGATTTGTATATCGATTTAGGAGATGTGAGCGAAGATATTTTGCGCGATGGTAAAAAAAGTTTTGAACACGGTTTGCCATTGACGGAGAACGAAGCTACGCCAATAGAAACTACAGTATGGGGACGCATACCTCGAACAACGAGTACGGTGGTGGCATTCGCTAATGAAACAGGAGCTCGCGCCAAACAAGATGTGGGATTGGATGGTTTGTCCACGGAGCAGGAATGGATGTTTGAGCACGAAGGGAAAAAACCATATGCGGACTATGTGAGTACCCTGCGAGGCAAAGTAGATGCATCCGTTTTGGCCATGTGGGAAGAAGATATGTTCTCTCCTATCAATGACCCTGCGGGAGATAATTACCATTATTATCGTGGCGATGATTTTGATCGTGCAGAAACACCTGTATTGCTGCGCTATAAACGTGTCAATGGTACAGAAGGTAACTCGCCTGAAATGAGAGAAACCGACCCATATGGCACGGCTTCGACCTTGCAACCCGATATAGAAGATATCAACATAGATAATACACTGAACGACAACGAACGTTTCTATCGCTATCACATATCGCTGCGACAGAAAGACATGATGCGCGTGGGGCAACAGCATATTGCAAGTATCATGGAAACGAATGTGAAATTGCCAAATGACGAAGTGGCTCGCGTGAAGTGGTATCAGTTCAAGATTCCTTTGCGTGGCGATAGCGCAACGGTGAAAACGGTGGGTAACATACGAAACTTCAAATCAATTCGTTTTGCTCGTATGTTTTTGACAGGTTTTAATCAAGAAACTCATATTCGTTTGGCAACCTTGGATCTTGTACGTGGTGAGTGGCGCAATTATAGCAAAGGTCTGTATCAAGATGTGGCGAATAACCAATACAACATAAGCAATCCATACACAAGTTCTGGTTCGTTGGATGTGCAAGCTGTGAATATAGAGGAAAATTCGAATCGTACACCTGTGAACTATGTGTTGCCTCCAGGTATATCCCGTCAAACAGATCCTGGACAAGCGCAATTGATAGCGCAAAATGAGCAGGCTATGGTGTTGAGATTGAATGATATATCGCCTAAAGATGCACGTGCGGTGTACAAGAACGTGGTATATGATATGCGCCAATACAAACGCTTGCAAATGTTTGTGCATGCAGAGTGTTTACCACAATTTGATCCAATACAAGATGGAGATATTTCCTGCTTCATTCGTTTGGGTTCGGATTTGAAGAATAACTATTACGAATACGAAATACCATTGAGTATTACTCCTGAGGGATTATATGATGATGATAAACCGGAAGATCGCTTCAAGGTGTGGTTGAAGGATAATGCATTTGATTTTCCACTCAGTGTTTTGACTGATGCGAAAATGGCACGTAACAAAGCAAAACGAGCAGGCAATACCAATGTGGGTAACACTATCCCGTATGAGATATATGACCCTGAAAAATTAAACAATAAGATTACTGTCTTGGGTAATCCAACACTGGAGGATATACAAGCAATTATGATTGGTGTACGCAATAAGACGGATCATGAGGTAAGCGGCGAAGTATGGGTGAATGAACTGCGTCTGAGCCAATTTAACGAACAGGGTGGTGTGGCAGCTATGGCTAATGCCGCGTTGAGCATAAGTGATATTGCTCAACTGAATGTGGCAGGGCGTTTGGAAACTGCAGGCTATGGTTCGATAGAGTCGAATGTGCTTGACCGTAATATGGATGATGCTTATCAATTATCGGTAAGTGCAGCATTGGAAGCTGGGAGATTGTTCCCTGAGAAAGCAAAATTGCAGATACCATTGTATGTGTCATATACCAACGAGACATTATCGCCAGATTATGATCCTTTGGATACAGACGTGAAGTTGTCGGAAACATTGGAGAATTATGAAACAAAAGAGGAACGCGACTCTATCAATCAGTTGTCGAATACGGTTCAAGAGTCAATGAGTTTCTCAGTGACCAACATGAAGTTGGATATCCACTCGAAAAAGCGAAATATGTTCTACGATCCTGCCAATTTCTCAGTTTCGGCTAGCTACAATAAGCAAAATCAACATACGCCAGAGGTGGAGAAAGACATTGTAACTGATCAAAAGGGTTCGTTCAATTACTCATACAATTTCAATCCACAGCCGTGGGAACCATTTAAAAATGTGAAAGGGGTAGATAAGGTGAAATTCCTCAAAGAAATGAATTTCTTCTATTTGCCACAATCATGGGCTTTTAATACTACCATGCATCGTACCTATACGCACTTGAAAATGCGTGACTTTAATCTTGAGGCAACGGGAACACAAGATATGGATTTGACATTCTCGAAAGATTTTACATGGGATCGTAATTTTGACTTCAAGTATGATTTGACGAAGAATATGAAATTCACTTTTCAAACTGCTATGAACTCTACAGTGGATGAGGGATATTATACACCAGAGATTATCCGTGATTATGCTTTCACGAATGACTATTACGAAGCATGGAAAGATACTATCCAACGCAGTTTGGCTACTTGGGGCACACCGTATACGTATCAGCAGTTGTTCTCTGCTTCGTGGAATATTCCATTTAATCGTATTCCATATCTGGAGGCAATTACTGCGAATGCGTCGTACAATGCTACATACAATTGGAACCGAACTGTACAATCTTCTAAAAATGCTGTTAACTTAGGCAATGTGGTTAGCAGTACGCGAGCATGGCAAGCCGATGGAGGTATAAATTTTGAAACCCTCTATGGCAAGTCGAAGTATTGGAAGCAAATGACTCAACGTTTTAGTCAACGCTCGCGCAGGCGTCCTTTCCGTTCGAAGACATATACGGAAACCATTACTTTGGTGGCAGGAGAAGCGAAGGAAGTTAACCACCGTTTAGGAAGTGAAACTATCAAAGTGACAGCAGTTACTGAAAGCGGCAAGACTGTGCGAGTGAAAGTGGATCCAATTTCTACTACTAAGGTATCGGTGATGGCAAAAGAGAATGCCGAAAATGTGACGTTGACCATTATTACCCAAGATCCAAACAAACGTAGTGCTGCCGAAACAGCGATGGATATGACTGCGTATTTCGGAACGATGATTCGCAAAGTGCAAGCCACTTATCGCAATACCACTTCTGTTACGGTGCCTGGATTTGCTCCTCAAGCAGGTTTTATGGGGCAAACTAAGTACAATGATTTATATGCTCCGGGCTTTGATTTTGCATTTGGTTTCTTCCAAGATGATTTTGTAGATAAAGCAAAAGAAAATGGCTGGTTATCAGGCGATACAACTGTGGTGCAACCAGCATCGCGCACGATGACTTATGATTTTGACGTAAAAGTGTCACTAGAACCATTCCCTGGGTTTAAGGTGCAGTTGAATGGTAAGCGTTATGCAGCTCAGTCTTCATCCATCATCTATTCATATGATCAGTTGCAAGAAAACATGACTGGTTCGTTCAATATTACCCAAGTGGCCCTAGCAACTGCATTCCACAAGGTGGGGTCAGCAGATGAAAATTTTGCATCTGCTACTTTCATGCAGTTCTTGGAAAATCGCAACTTGATGGCCTCGCGAGTACAAGCACAATATGAGGGTCTATATTATCCTACTACGGGATTCATTCCTGCGGCTCTGCAAGGAAAGCAATATGACAGAAAAAATGGTGCTATCAATAGCAATTCTGCGGATGTCTTAGTGCCCGCATTCTTGGCTGCATATACTGGGCGCGATGCTAATCAATTGAGTCTTAATCCTTTCCTTGGATTATTGAGTGTACTCCCTAACTGGTCACTTACTTTTGATGGTTTAGGCCGTCTGCCTTGGATGCGAGATCATTTCAAGTCAGTAAATATTACACATGCTTATACTTGTAAGTACGCAATCAGTAGTTATTCTTCGTATTCCACATGGGTACCTGCTACCACACTTGATAACAAGCAAATTGGTTTTATTCGTGATATAGAAACGGAGAATCCAATACCTTCATCTGCATATGATATTTCGTCGGTGAACTTATCGGAAACATTCTCTCCATTGATTGGCTTGAATATGACAATGAAGAATTCGCTTTCAGCTAAAGTGGAATATCGTAAACAGCGCAATATCTCATTGAATGTCAATTCAGTGCAAATTACAGAAGGACATACTAATGAGTTTGTGATAGGTGCGGGGTATACGATTAAGGATTTGAGTTTCATTGCTAAATCTCGTGAAGGACAAAAGAAGGTTAGCAATGACCTAAAGATTAATGTGGATGTCAGTTACAAGGATATCAAGACATTGCTTCGTAAAGTGGAAGAGGGTATTACGCAAGCTAGTTCAGGTAACAAAGTGTTTGGAGTGAAGATTAGTGCGGATTATGTTCTGTCTCAGAAGATCAATTTGCAACTCTTCTACGATCATCAAGGTACTACGCCGCTTATATCTTCTTCATATCCGGTAAAGGCGGATAACGTGGGTATTAATATCAAACTAATGCTTACGCGTTAATCTTGTGTATCAACAACTTGGCTATGTATAGGGTTGGAGTCATAGGTCCTGAATCCACTGGCAAGAGCACATTGTCTAAATATTTAGCAAATCGTTATGCTGGATTATGGGTTCCCGAGTACGCGCGCGAGTATATGGAGTCGCTTGCGCCTTCGTACGTGTACACGCACGAGGATGTCTTACGAATTGCTGAATTTCAGGTGCTGCAAATGCGGGAATTGTGCGAGCATCATCGGCTACTTTTGTCGAAGGGATACCAAAAGGATACCGAAAGGATATCTCAACCAATAAATGGGCTATCTTCTGTGTTTTTTGATACGGAACTAATTATTACAAAAGTTTGGTTATTGCACAAATATGGCGAATGTCCAACGTTTGTAGAACAGGCATTGCGTACTTATCCTATGGATGTGTATTTATTGTGTTATCCTGATTTACCTTGGCAACCTGATCCTGTGCGTGAAAACCCGATGTTGCGTGAATATTTGTTTGATTGGTATGAACGAGAGATTCAAGCATTGGGTATCCCCTATTATATTATTAAGCATGAATAAATGTCTTTAGGGATAAAATATCCTGAAATGAATAGGTTTTATTTGCACATTTCTGTTTTTTTTTGTAACTTTGCAAACTAAATCGAAAAAGACTATGGCGAGAAGAATTACAAGACCCTCAATGCCGACTACGGCAGGCAATACACGCAAACCAATTACTGTTAAAAACACTTCGGTTAAGGATTTTTTTATGTCTGCGTGGGATATTATTAATAGCCAACAGTTTCGTCTGGTGGCGGCTATTGTGTTGATTTTTACGGCTTTAATGTTGTTGATTGCATATGTGAGTTTCTTCTTTACGGGGGCTAACGATGCTTCTATTATTGAATTGACTGCCGATCGCAGGGCATTGCGCGAAGGGATTACTAATGCTTTGGGTTTGCCCGGGGCAGTAGCTTCCAAATGGCTGATTGATGGTACGTTTGGTGTGATTATGGTATTGCCAATAGTTCTTCTAGGGGTATATGCTCTTCGCCTAGTATTTGATTTTGCATTGAAGGGTTGGAAGTGGCTGTTTGCTTCTATTTTTGTTGTGCTATGGGCTTCTATCTTTTTTGGATTCTTACAAGAAATCATCGGATTAAATGTCTTTTTCCGTCTAGGAGGAGCTTTTGGTCAATTTGTTTCCATTTGGGCAATTTCGTATGTTCAGCCGTTGGGAGTTGCTTTGATACTTCTTGTGTTGATTGTGATTTTTGGCATTGTGGTGGATAAAAACTTTATTGCTCATTGCCAATCTGTATGTGTTTGGATTTCAGGCATCTTTAAGAAGAAAGAGAAAACGATAGATGAAGATTATGATGTTCATGAAGAACCTATATCAGAAGATGTTTCTATGCCGATGGATATTATTGTTGAGCCAATAGAGGAAGACTCTGCTAATATAGAACATGTTATAGATGTTCAGGTTGAGTCGCCTCAAGATGAAGAGATTGTGTCAATTTCTGTGGAAGAACCTCAAGGGGATATTAATGTATCTGTGGAAGAGGTGAAAGAGGTAGAACTTTCAGAGAATGATCCCGAATACCTGCTCAAGAAACTCGGTCCATATGACCCCCGCAAGGATTTGGAACACTACAAGTTCCCATCGCTATCATTGCTGAAAGTGTATGACAACGAGACTGCACCCGTCATCAACCAAGAGGAGCAACAAGCCAATGCCAACCGCATTGTAACGACATTGCGCAACTATGGCATTGAAATTGAGTCAATTAAAGCGACTGTAGGTCCTACCGTAACGCTCTATGAGATTGTGCCTCAGGCAGGTGTGCGCATCTCGAAGATTCAAAACTTGGAGAACGATATT
Organism: Paludibacteraceae bacterium; assembly: GCA_017457295.1. Taxonomy (GTDB): domain Bacteria; phylum Bacteroidota; class Bacteroidia; order Bacteroidales; family Paludibacteraceae; genus Colicola. The sequence continues at coordinate 17,380 of JAFTHS010000003.1, forward strand.
ATGCTCTCGCTATCGGCGATGGGTATTCGTATCATTGCCCCTATCCCTGGCAAAGGTACTATCGGTATTGAGGTGCCCAACGAGAAGCCACAAGTAGTGTCAATGCACTCGGTAATCGCCTCTAAACGCTTTCAAGAGGAGCAAAAAATGAAGTTGCCAATCTCGATCGGACGCACCATTACCAACGAGGTGTTTATGTTCGACCTGGCCAAGACCCCTCACCTCCTTGTAGCAGGTGCTACAGGTCAAGGTAAGTCGGTAGCCATCAATGCGATTATCACTTCACTCCTCTACAAGAAGCACCCAGCAGAATTGAAGTTCGTGATGGTGGACCCTAAGATGGTAGAGTTTGCCCCATACAAACCACTGTTGCGACACTATCTGGCTGCTACACCTAACACCGAAGATGAGAATATCGTCATTGTAGATTGCGACAAGGTGGTTAATACCCTTAATTCGCTTGTGATTGAGATGGAGAACCGCTACAAACTGCTGATGGATGCGGGTGTACGTAATCTAGAAGACTACAACGATAAGTTTGTGTCCCGACGCCTGAATCCAGAAAAGCTAGTTGCTGAATCACTCCACCACCAGTTCTTGCCATATATCGTGATCATCATCGATGAGTATGGCGACTTTATCATGCAAGCAGGCAAGCAAGTGGAGACACCTATCGCACGTATCACGCAGAAAGCGCGTGCCGTAGGTATGCACATGATTCTCGCTACCCAACGTCCTTCGGTGAATATCGTGACGGGTGTCATCAAAGCGAATATCCCAACGCGTATCGCCTTGCGCACACAATCCGTAGTAGATTCGCGCACCGTGCTTGACACTAAGGGTGCTGACCAACTCATCGGTCGAGGCGACATGCTCTATTCGGGTAATGGCAATATCACCCGCCTGCAATGTGCTTTTGTGGATACGCCAGAGGTGGACGCCATAGTGGAACATATTGAGAAACAGCAACATTACTTCGAACCATATCAGTTGCCAGAGTATATCCCAGAGGGTAGCGAAGGCGAAGCATTGGCTCCTGGTGCTGTGGATCTGAAGCGCCTCGACCCAATGTTTGCGGACGTGGCGCGCTATGTGGTGACCAAGCAGGAGGGTTCTACCTCGCGCCTGCAACGTGCATTTGAGATTGGCTACAACCGCGCTGGTAAACTCTCCGACCAACTCGAAGCAGCAGGTATCGTCGGACCAAACAAAGGTCCAAAGGGGCGCGATGTGTTGATTCAAAGTTTGGATGAATTGGATAAGAAATTAGAGGAACTCGGATGTTGAGTAAGAAGATATCTTAGTGGCTATAGAGTGTCTATAGAATGGCTGTTAGTTACATGATAACTACGGCAACGACACGGCAACGACACGGCAACGAGATTGGCTTACTCTGAGAGAAAACTACAATATTTATAACGTTATGAAGTTACTACTAATCATATTTACCGTTCTTCAATCCCTTTTGGCGGCATTGGAGCAAAAGACTTTGGTTTCGGATTTTTCAATCAGCATAGCCGAACAACAAGCGCAACCCATGACTTATACAGGCGATTTGGCTATGCACGGCAAGCAATTTACACTGAGTATGTTTGCTATGGATGCTGCCTATGATGGTAACACCTTATATATGTATAGCGAAGATACGGAGGAACTAACTCTCTCCACGCCTGCGGAAGAAGAGCTATTGCAAACCAATCCTTTCCTCTATGCGCAAGCTCTGTTGCCCGTGTGTCAATATGCCGAGAAACAGGTGGGCGACAAGACACAAATGACCTTAACTCCTAACGACCAATCGGCAGGAGTAGCGAAGTTTGTGCTGCGCGTAGAAACAACGACGTTGTTGCCCACTAACGTGGAGATTCACGAGACAGATGGCAAACTCACCACGCTGCGTCTCAACAATGCTCACTATACAGATGAAACACCCTCTTTCACTATCGAAAAAGAAGGTGCATTCATCAACGATTTGAGATAACCTTTAGAACTCTTAAAAACTTTTGAAACTTTTAAAACGTATATAATATGAAATGTCTTATTATCGGCTCTGGCCCTGCGGGCTATACCGCAGCTATTTATGCTTCACGTGCTAACCTCCAACCTGTTCTCATTGAGGGTATGCAAGTAGGTGGACAACTAATGATTACCACCGAGGTGGAGAACTTTCCGGGTTATCCAGATGGCGTAGAACCCTATCAAATGATGGATGACATGCGTCGTCAAGCGGAGCGTTTCGGCACCCAATTCGTATCTGGTATGGTTACAAAGGTGGACTTCTCTTGCTCACCAAAGAAAGTGTGGGTAGAGGACGACCAACTCTACGAAGCAGACACCGTGATTATTGCCACAGGTGCAAGTGCAAAATTCCTCGGCATTCAATCCGAAGAAGACTACAAAGGTCGTGGTGTGTCGGCTTGTGCTACTTGCGACGGCTTCTTCTATCGCAAAAAGACGGTAGCTGTAGTAGGTGGTGGTGATACCGCTTGCGAAGAGGCAAACTACTTGGCAGGACTATGCGAGAAAGTATATATGATTGTGCGCAAACCCTATCTCCGTGCATCAGAAATCATGCAACAACGTGTGAAGAACAATCCAAAGATTGAGATATTGTTTGAGCACAACACCCGCAATCTCACTGGCGAAAACAAAGTGGAGGGTGCTGATCTCATCTACAAAAAAGGTACACCCGAAGAGGAGATTCGCCATATCGCTATTGATGGCTTCTTCCTTGCTATCGGGCATAAGCCTAACACCGACCTCTTTGCGGAATATCTCAACCGCGATGCAGAAGGATATATCGTGGTAGAAGGTGATAGTCCACGCACCAACGTGGCAGGTGTATTCGCAGCAGGCGACTGCGCCGACCCACACTACCGCCAAGCCATCGTAGCTGCTGCTAGCGGATGCAAAGCCGCTATGGAAGCCGAGAAATATGTGGCAGCATTGGGCTAAAAATAAAGAAAATGTGCTTTTTTTGAAAAAAAGTACCAAAACATTTGGTCAGTTCAAAAAAAAGCAGTACCTTTGCAGCCGATTTCGAGAAATCATGACCTAGTCGAAGTAATTTCGAAGAGGTGCCATAGCTCAGTTGGTAGAGCAAAGGACTGAAAATCCTTGTGTCCCCGGTTCGATTCCTGGTGGCACCACAGAAAGACTTCGATTCGAAGTCTTTTTGTTTTTTTACATAACAATCTATACTAAACTATACCCTACAGCAAGACACTATGTCACAATATATCATATCAAACGACATTACATTATACCATGCAATTGCAAGTCATAGCCCACGCCCGTAATGGCTTTTCACAGAAATTTGGTATTCCACGCCAAAGTCGGGAAGAATCGTGCATAGAGACACATATTGTATTTACGCCCGCGTATCGCGTGCGCGAGGCATTGCGTGGCGTAGAGGAATATTCCCACTTATGGTTGTTATGGGGATTTTCTGAAGTTGGAAATTCTAACACCATTAAAGTGGCTACAACTCTTGAAACTTCTGAAATATCTGAAACTTCCAAGACATTATCTTGGTCTCCTACGGTTCGCCCCCCGCGTTTGGGTGGTAATAAACGTATGGGTGTGTTCGCCACACGTTCTCCTTTCCGTCCTAATCCTATTGGATTGACAAGTGTGCGATTGCTTCGGGTGGAAGATACAACAGAGAATGGATTGGTATTAGTGGTTTCTGGAGCCGATTTATTGGATGGGACACCCATTTATGATATCAAACCTTATTTAGCATTCTCGGATAGCCATCCAAATGCAAAGAATGGATTTGCAGAAGCTACACAAGACTATCATTTGAAAGTGCATGTTGATGAAGATTTGCTTCAAGATGCCTTGCGCAAAGGTTGTCCATGGGTAGCGCTAGAGGAGATACTTAGCCAAGATCCACGTCCAGCTTATCAAAACGACCCAGAACGCATATACCATATGGACTATGCAGGGTGGAAAATAGACTTTTCTATAAATAATGCAACCGTTTGCGTGAGGGAAATGGACCTTTTGTAGATGATAATTTGCCTATGTGCAAAAAAATGCCTAACTTTGTAGCCAAATTAATAAAAATATAATACTAATGAAAAAAATCTCCTTCGTTCTTCTAGCACTTGTATGTGCAATTTTTGTTAATGCAAAAGTAATTTATTTAGTACCTAATGATTGGCGATCGGATGGGGCTGCGTTGTTTGTGCATTCTTGGGGCGGCGGTTCTGATATCGCAGGAAAGATGACGAAAGTATCTGATAATCTGTATCAATTTGAAATAGGTGCAAATTCTAATTGCCTTTTTGTAAGGCAAGATCCTGCTTTAGGTAATCAAATTAATTGGGACCAAAAGTGGAACCAAACGGCGGATTTGGCTATTCCTGCAGATAAAAACTGCTATACCATTACAGGTTGGGGACCTAATGATGGTTCTTGGAGTACACAAGGCAATGTCACTCCTCCTACTCCAGACCCTAATGCTAAGTATTATGTGACAGGTACTGCGGAGTTGGTGGGTGCTGATAAGGCGTGGAGCGCGACTGCTATTGAAATGACGAAAAATGCAGATAATACCTTTACTCACACATTCAGTGATTTAGCAGCAGGTGTCGTATATCGCATGAAAATTACTAATGGAACTTGGGAACAAAACTGGGGATTCTCCGCTGTGCAAAACGCTCCACAGGGTGTTGCTGATGATGGCGATGGCAACGTGGTCTTTAAATTGGCTACAAAAGGTAATGTGGATGTTGCTTTCAATGGCGTAAGCATCACTGTAAAGGGTGATTTTACAGACGAGAAACCAATTAACGCTAACTCCGTTCCTTCGGAATGTGAGGATGTTATGTTACAAGCGTTTTATTACGACTCTTATAGAGAAGGAGCTCCTGGCGATGTTCTTATTAACGGAAAACAACTAGGAAATACTAAATGGAATGTGCTTCTTGCTCAATCAGGTGAGATAGGTTCTTACTTTGATCTCGTGTGGTTGCCACCATCAAGCAAATCGGAAGGTGGAACGGGCTATCACCCAACTCAATATAGTAACCAAAATTCGGATTGGGGAAAACAAATTGAGCTTTTGGAATTCATCAAGCGAATGCATGCGGTTGATACAAAAGTGGTTGCTGACATTGTGATTAATCATGCTGGTACCAAATCTTCTTGGTGCGATTTCCACACACAGTACTTTGGCGAGTATGGTACTTTCGAACCAGATGCTTCTTGGATAGCTCAATCAGATGAAGTGAATAATGCTGCGGATGCTGGCGATTGCAAAGGCAAAGCTACTGGACAAGAAGACGGCGGCTATAATATGCAAGACAACTATCCGTCTGCTCGCGATTGGGCACACGCCAATCCTAAAGTGCAAGAGATGATGAAGGCGTATCTCAAATGGATGAAAAATGTCATTGGCTTCGACGGTTGGCGATATGACTATGCACAGGGCTTCAAGGGCAAATACATTGATATGTACAATACTGCTTCGGAGAACTACTTCTCGGTAGTGGAGTTCTGGAATGGTGACATGAACAACATCAAGAGCTACCTCAATGATGTAAACTGGAATACATTAGCATTTGACTTTAGCACCAAATATTCCGCTATTCAAGGTATTGCTGATGGTAATTATCAAAAATGTATGGGCTCTGGACTCTTGGGGGCAGGCTTGAGCAAGTATGCGGTAACATTCGTAGATAGCCATGATACTTATTTTGGATGTCAAGGCGGACGAGATAACAATGACGAGATTGGCGGTTGTGGTAAATCTATGGAGGACTACAACAAAGATCGTGTGCTTGGTGCTAATGCCTTTATCCTCTCTATGCCAGGTGTACCATGTGTGTTCTATCCTCATTGGGCAAAATACAAAGACGCTATTGGCAAGATGGTATTAGCACGTAAGGCTGCGGGTGTGCATTCTGAATCCAAAGTCACCGACGAGGCAGGCAATGGCTACTACAAATCAACCATCACGGGTAAACGTGGCTCTATTCGTCTGTTGCTTGGTCCTAATAGTGGATTCAATACCACTCCTCAGGGTTATAAATTGGCATATAAGGGAGGCAATTTCGCAATGTATTACACTACTACCGAAGCTGAAGTACCTGTATTGAGCATTACTTCTTCTACCATTTATAAGACAGATACTTTTGTCGTAGAAATGAATGCCATTGCATTGAGCGGAACACCAACTATTTATTATACAATAGATGGCTCCGATCCTATTACTTCTGCGACTAAGAAGACATACACGTCTGCGTTTACTATCCAGGGAACTACTACTGTGAAAGCTTATGCAGAACTCAATGGCGTGAAATCAGCAGTACAAGAGGCTACATATACGTACCAAGAGCCACAACAAACGCCATTAACGTTGAAGTTCTTGCCTCCTGCGGATTGGGAAGCTGCGTATTTGTATGCTTGGGATGGTGCTTCTTTGGGAGCTTGGCCTGGTATGGAATGGAAAACTAAAGATGCTGAAGGTTGGTTGTATCACGTGTTTGATAGCAGTGTGCGTGAAGTAAATATTCTATTCAATAATGGATCTGATGAACAAAAGTCAAGTGACATCTTCTTGGATCAAGACGCTTGCTACAAGTGGGAGGGTGGAGATGCCGTATTGAGCGATGAATGTTCTTCGGCTATCCCTTTCCAGTTGATTGTATCGCCTGAAGGTAAAGTCTATAAGACAGATACATTAGAAGTTAAGATGACTGCCGTTGGAGGTAGTGATGCTACTCAAATCTACTACACGTTGGATGGTACTGATCCTAAAGATGCTTCTGCTTTGCAAACATATGCAAGTCCTATCCTCATCAATGGCAATGTAACATTGAAGGCGTATGCAGAAGATGGAGATGCCCAAACGGAGGTGCAAACACATGTATATACTTACGAAACTCCCCAAGCAACTCCTTTGACTATTGGTTTCCGCAAACCAGATGATTGGGAGAAGGTGTATTTGTATAGTTGGAATGAGGGCGGCGCAACCAAATATACGGGCGATTGGCCAGGTTCGGAGATGACCACAATGAATGATCGTGGTATATATACTCATCAGTTTGATGCTGCGGTTAAGGAGGTGAACTTTATCTTCAATAATGGTTCTGGAACTCAAACTGCGGACTTGTGGACAGATGAGGATGTTTGCTATGGTTGGGAAGGTGCTAAAGCCGTAAAGATAGATTGCTCAGGAACCGACGTGGAGAATGTACCAACCGTCACAACCCCAATGCTGGATATTACTCGTCCAATGTACAATATCCTTGGCCAAAAAGTAGGTGCAAGTTATCATGGCATTGTAATACAGAATGGACATAAATACCTTCGTTGATGTTTTATAAATACAAATTATAATTAACTTAAAATCATTTTATTATGAAAAAAATCTTTACATTTTTTGCAGCATTAGCATGCGTAATGTCAATGAATGCAGTAACCTACAATGTTACCGTACCTGCAGGCACCAAAGCTTGCTACATCGCGGGTGAAATGAACAGTTGGGGGCATACTGAGATGACCAAAGTGGACGACACTCATTTCACGTTAGAAGTAGCAACTGCTACAGAGGCTATGAAGTATAAATATTGCTCTGGTCCTGATTGGAAGTATGTAGAAAAAACTGCTAATGGGGCAGATATTGATAATCGCACTTACTCCGCTAATGATGTAGTGGAGAAGTGGGCTGCTGTGTATAATCCAGATGTAGTGGTAGAAACTAAGGATATTGTGTACAGTGTGACCGTACCAGAAGGTACTCTAGCATGCTATATCGCTGGTGATATGACCAGTTGGGGACACAAAGAAATGACGAGGGTTGATGCTACCCACTATACTATTACCCTTAAAGCTGCTACTGATGATGCATATAAATATTGCTCTGGTCCAGATTGGAAATATGTTGAACTTAATGCGGATGACAGTGATGTCCAAAATCGTACTTATTCTGAAAATGATGTGGTGGCGAAATGGAAAGAAGTCTATAATGAAGGAGGTACTATTAATCCACAAGATGTATATTATGTGACAGGTAACGCTACACTGTTTAAAGATAATGCTTGGAAATCTGATGCTATCGCTATGACGGGGGCTGATGGTGTTTATACCCACACTTTCACAGCAGTAGAAGCAGGTGTAGAGTGCCAATTGAAAGTTACAGATGGTACATGGGACGCAAGTTGGGGCTTTTCTGACCTCACAACAGTACCAGCAGGTGTAACTGGAAATAATGACAATAATATTATCTTTACTTTGGCAGAAGCGGGTGATGTAGTAGTTACATTTAGTGCTGAGAAAATCACTATTACTGGTAACTTCGAGGCGTCAGATACTCCTGTGGAGGTTTCATATGTCTTGATGGGTGTAAAGGGCGATTGGGCTAATGGTATTGCTATGATCAAGAATGAAAGTGCAGAGAGTGAAGAGTACATGCTCATTGGTCAAACAATTGCAGAAGGCGATTCAGTAAAGGTTGTACGTCTTGAGAATGGAACTGCTAAACATTGGTGCGGTAATGTGAAAGATGGTTGCAAAGAACTTGTGTTAGAAAATACTGTAAATGACAATATTGTTCTTGCACCAGGTTCGTATGATTTCTATTATGATGTAGCGGCAGATGCTATTTGGATTGCTGTTTCTACTCACTCTGCTATCGACAATGTGGCTGTTGAGAACAGAGCCGTTAAGATCATTCGCAATGGTCAGATGTTTATCTTGCGTGATGGCATGATGTATAACATCGTAGGACAGATCGCAGAATAATATATTTAACTACCTAAAATGGGGGATGTCTTTAGTGATATCCCCTTTTTTGTTGCCTTATGTACGTCTAATTTTTCATTGTTTTTGGGGATTGTCCACCTCGCGAAAAAGCAGTACCTTTGCACTCGATTTCGAAGGTACAAAAAAATCACGTAATATATGAACAATAAAATTCTTTTTTTCTTTTTATTGCTTGCTGGATTACTGGCAAGCAATGGTGTGATGATGGCTCAGCATGACCATCCTCACCACCATCACCATCACAACAAAATGTCCGATGCCCATATCGCAGGACACGTGTTAGATGCTCATACTGGCGAGCATCTTTCTTTTGTCAATGTGCAAGTCAAGGGCACTTCGCTGGGGTGTCTAACCGATGAATCGGGACACTTCTACCTCAAGAACCTCCCCGAGGGCGACCTCACTATTGTCTTCTCCATGATTGGCTACGAGACCGTAGAGCGCTCTCTCCGTTTGAAACGTGACACGCTTATCGAGATGAACGTGGAGATTGCAGAAACATCCTTTATGATTGACAACGTGGTCGTTACTGCTAATAAGTACGAAACCAAACAAAAGGAAGTCGCTACTATCGTCAATGTCATCCCCCCTCTTATCATCGAGTCCACTACTTCCAATACGATGGCAGACGTGCTCAATTTCCAAACGGGCTTGCGCGTCGAGGAGACATGCTCCAACTGCGGTGTGCCACAAATTCGTATCAACGGTCTAGAAGGACAATACACCCAAATCCTCATGGACTCCCGTCCTATCTTCTCTTCGTTGGCTTCGGTCTATGGCTTGGAGCAAATGCCTGCGGGTATGGTGGACCGTATTGAGGTCATTCGTGGTGGCGGTAGCGCGCTTTATGGTGCCAACGCCATAGCGGGCGTAGTGAATATCATCACCAAAGAGCCTTCGCGCAATTTCTTCAATGTCAATCATACCACTGCTTTCACGCAAAGTGGCACCTACGATATCAACACTGCTATGAATGCCAGTGTCGTGTCGGAGAACCAAAAGGCAGGTATCTTCCTCTTTGGCGTGCAGCGCAACCGCGAGCAATACGACCGCGACAAAGATGGCTATTCTGACATCCCATTACTCAATACCACCACCGCAGGTTTTCGCTCATTCTTCAAGACTTCCGACTACTCTAAACTGACAGCAGAATACCATCATACCACCGAGTTTCGCCGTGGCGGATATGGCATTGATAGTGTACAACCACACGAATCGCCTCTCTGCGAACAGTTGCGCCATAATATCGATGCCGCTACCCTCAAATGGGATATGTTCACCGCTGACAACAAACACTTCTTGAGTGTATATAGCAGTTTTCAGCATATCGGTCGCAATAGTTATTTCGGCACGAACTACAACCCTAATGCCTATGGTAAATCCACAGATATTGTGTCGGTTACGGGTGCGCAATACCGTTTTTCTTATCCATGTGGTTTGATGAATGCCGACCTCAGCGCAGGTGCCGAGTATTCGTATAACCAACTGCGCGACCAGATTCTTGGTTATGACCGCAACACCCTCCAGCGCGTACATCTCGGAGGAGGATATGTCCAAAATGAATGGAAGAACAAACAATGGTCGATTCTCGTAGGTGGACGTCTGGAGCAGCACTCTTTGCTGGAGAAACCAGTCTTCTCCCCTCGCGCGAATGTGCGCTATACGCCTATCGACCCTATTATCTTGCGCCTGAGCTATGCCAGCGGCTACCGCGCACCACAAATCTACGAAGAGGACTTGCACGTAGGTGCAGTGGGTGGCGAAGTATCGCTCATCTCCTTAGACGAAAACCTACGCCCCGAATACAGCCACTCCGTCAGCGGAAGCATCGACATGTACAAACGCTTTGGCAAATGGGATCTTAACCTTACCCTTGAAGGATTCTTCACCCAACTCAACGATGTTTTCACACTCGTAGAGAACGGACACGATGCACAAGGCAACTTACTCTTGACGCGCACCAACGCGAGCGGCGCACGTGTAGCGGGACTGAATGTAGAAGCCAAAGTCGGCTATGGTCACTTGCTCACTTTCCAAGCGGGTTATACCTACAATCATAGCCGTTATATCGAACCCGAACAATGGAGCGAGAATCCCAATATCGCCCCTCAACGCCGCATGTTCCGCACCCCTGACCACTATGGCTACTTCCTCTGCAATATTGAGCCGTTCAAGCATTTCCATATTGTCACCAACGGCAAGGTCACTGGCAGTATGCTCGTGCAGCACTTTGCGGGCTATGTACCAGAAGATGAAGAGGTTGAGACACCAGTCTTCTTCGAGTGGGACGTGAAACTCTGCTACGATATTCCGCTCTACAAGCACTATACCTTGGAAGTCAACGCAGGCGTAAAGAACCTGCTCGACCATTTCCAACGCGACATCGACCAAGGCATGGACCGCGATGCAGGTTACGTCTATGGTCCTGCTACCCCTCGCACTTTCTTCGCTGGAATCAACCTGAAGATATAAAACAAAAAGCACCCCGCGGGGTGCTTTTATTTTTTTTGCCGTATAGAGTATTGTCGTCTTATACTCTCATTGCCTTATTTCAGTTTCTTGAATGTCTCGCGCATGCTGCATGCGGTGGTGATGATAGCGTGCAGGTCGTTGATGTTCACGCGCTCTTGTGCCATTGTGTCGCGGTGACGGATAGTCACGCAGTTGTCGTTCAGCGTGTCGTGGTCCACGGTGATGCAGAATGGTGTACCGATGGCATCTTGACGACGGTAACGCTTGCCAATCGAGTCTTTCTCATCATAAGCGGTGTGTACGTCGTATTTGAGCATATCCATAATCTCGCGCGCTTTCTCTGGCAGACCATCTTTCTTCACGAGTGGCATCACGCATGCTTTCACAGGAGCCAGTACTGCGGGCAAGTTCAGCACTACACGGGTGTCGCCACCTTCGAGCACCTCCTCTTTGTAAGCACCGCACATCACGCTGAGGAACATACGGTCCACGCCGATACTAGTCTCAATCACATATGGGGTGTAACTCTTGTTGAGCTCTGGGTCAAAATACTCAATCTTCTTGCCGCTGTATTTGGCGTGTTGGCTCAGGTCGAAATCAGTACGGCTGTGAATACCTTCTACCTCTTTGAAGCCGAATGGCATGTGGAACTCGATGTCGGTAGCCGCGTTGGCATAGTGTGCTAACTTATCGTGGTCGTGGTAGCGGTAGTTTTCATCACCCATACCCAGTGCTTGGTGCCATTTCAATCGGAACTCTTTCCAGTATTCAAACCACTTCATCTCCTCGCCTGGGCGAACGAAGAACTGCATCTCCATCTGCTCAAACTCACGCATACGGAACACGAATTGGCGGGCTACAATCTCGTTGCGGAACGCCTTACCTATCTGCGCAATACCGAATGGTATCTTCATGCGACCTGTCTTTTGCACGTTCAGATAGTTCACGAAGATGCCTTGTGCCGTCTCTGGACGGAGGTAAATCTTCATCGCGCCATCGGCAGTACTACCCATCTCGGTAGAGAACATCAGGTTAAACTGACGCACGTCCGTCCAGTTGCGGGTGCCTGAGATAGGGCATACTATCTCCTCGTCAAGAATGATTTGTTTCAATTCTTCTAAGTTGCTATCGTTCATCGCTTTGGCAAAACGCTCGTGCAACGCATCGCGCTTCTCTACGTTCGCTTTTACGCGCTCGTTCGTTTGCTTGAACATCGCCTCATCGAAGCTCTCGCCGAAGCGTTTGCGGGCTTTCGCTACTTCTTTCTCTATCTTCTCATCGTATTTAGCCAATTGGTCCTCGATGAGCACGTCTGCGCGGTAGCGTTTCTTGCTATCTTTGTTGTCGATGAGTGGGTCATTGAATGCGTCCACGTGACCAGACGCCTTCCATGTGGTAGGGTGCATAAAGATGCTGGCGTCGATGCCGACGATGTTCTCGTGGAGCATAGTCATAGCGTCCCACCAATATTTCTTGATGTTGTTTTTCAGTTCTACACCATTTTGACCGTAGTCATATACTGCACCAAGACCGTCATAGATCTCGCTGCTGGGGAAAACGAAGCCATACTCTTTGCAGTGTGCGACTAGTTTCTTGAAGGTTTCTTCTTGTGTTGCCATATATTCTTGAATTTTTGTGTCCGCAAAAAATTGTTATGTGTCGCTGAGCGACGTTTTACGCGGCTGAGCCGCGTTATAAATGTTTTTAAAGGGGCAATTAGACCCTACTACGCAATTTCGCCACAAAGGTAGTGATTTTTTTGCATATACGCAAGAGAATGTGGCGAAAAGTGTTGTCCTTCCTCGATAAAGGTGGGGAGAAGATATGTTAAACATCGGTTAATCACTAACTAATCACTAATTAATAACTAATTAATCACTAATTAATCACTAATTCAAGTCAGCAAACAGAAAGGTAAAAATATACTTCGAAAATGCAAGCAAGAAAAATAAATCAGGACAATAGGATTAGAGGTGTAAGACAAAAAAATAATCTAAATCTTGCATATGTGAGAAAAAAGTTGTAACTTTGCGCACTAAATATGTCTGCATGCGTTGATACATACTATTTCTTAGGCATTGGTGGCATTGGTATGAGTGCGTTGGCAAGGTACTTCGCATCTGAGGGCTATCGTGTGATGGGCTATGATCGTACTTGTTCGGCCTTGACTCGGGCTATGGAAAACGAGGGAATCGCTATCCAATATGATGATAGTACTGCGTGGGTGGAACTGCTGGACAAGGAGCGGACATTGGTGGTACGTACTCCTGCGGTGCCCGAGGATGAAGCCATATTTTGCTACTTGCGCCAGCACGGGTTCGATATCCGCAAGCGGGCTGAAGTGTTGGGGCAAGTGACTAAGCAGAAGAAGGCGTTGTGCGTGGCAGGGACGCATGGGAAAACCACCACGAGCACGATGTTAGCACACTTACTGCGCGGCACGGAGTGGCAGGCCAATGCGTTCTTAGGGGGCATAGCAAACAACTATGGCACTAACGTGTTGCTGGACAATGAGAGCGATTATGTGGTGGTCGAAGCAGATGAGTTCGACCGTTCGTTTCATCAACTCACACCCTATATATCCGTCATAACCAGCATGGACCCTGACCACCTGGACATCTATGGGACGGAAAAAGCATATAAAGAGGGCTTTGAGAAGTATGCGGGGCTGGTGCAGAAGGCGTTGGTGGTGAAGGCTGCCTTGTCGCAGTGCATAGCGAAGGCGGCTACGCCGCAGTGCAAGGTGTATAGTTATGGCGTAGGGGAGAAAGCGGATTTCTATGCGGACAATGTTCGGGTAACGGACGGACAGATTTTTTTCGACTTCCATACTCCCGAACAGGTGATGACGGATATGCACTTGGGGCAGCCCGTGATGGTGAATGTGGAGAATAGTGTGGCTGCTATGGCGGTGGCATGGCTACTAGGAGCACGAGAGGAACTGCGCAAAGGATTGAGTAGTTTTGCAGGGGTGTATAGGAGATTCAATATGCACGTGAATACAGATACAGTGGCGTATGTGGATGACTATGCTCACCATCCGAAAGAACTGAGCGCCACCATCACATCGGCGCGGGTGTTGTATCCCCATAGACATGTCATTGGCATCTTCCAACCGCATTTGTTTAGCAGAACAAGGGACTTTGCGGATGATTTTGCAGCTGTGCTGAGCGAAGTGGACGAACTGATTCTGCTGCCCATATATCCCGCTCGAGAACTGCCGATAACTGGGGTAACAAGCGAGTGGCTGATGCAGAAAGTGCAAGAGCATAACGGATATGCGAAAAGCGTCCGAGTGGTGCAGAAAACGGCATTGGCAGCGTACTTGCAAGAGAGACTGAGCCAACTGAACAACAACGCTGTGGCGTGCGTGGTACTGACCATGGGGGCGGGAGATATAGAGAATTGTGTGGCAACTATAACTGAGATTTTGAAATAAACCATTTGAAAATTTATTGTTGAAGATGAAAACAAAAACAATCGTATTGAGCATCACCGCATTGATATTTGTGGTTGGTGTCTTGGTGGTGGGAACATGGGTAGCCCAGCAGCCATCGAAACAAACGTGTAGCGGATTAGACATCCAGTTGATGGATAGTATCGAGCAACGGTTTGTGACCGTAGAGGAGATGCATAGTGTCTTGAAGAGCAAAGGACTCTATCCTGTCGGAGTGGATATAGAAGCGGTTTCGTGTCATGCGATAGAGCGTTGCATGGAAGAACACGACATGATACGTAGTGCAGAGTGCTACAAACTGGTGAATGGAGAAGTTCGCCTGTGCCTGAAACAGCGCGTACCGATGTTTTTGGTGGTAGGAACAGATGGCAGTTTCTATGTAGATACCGACCGCAAAGTGATGCCCGTCCGCGCTACAATAGATGTGGAGGTGCCCGTGATTAAAGGGACTGTCAGCCAGCGCGCAGCGGTAGAAGACTACTATGATTTCGCAGAATGGCTGGCGGAAAGTGACTATTGGAAAGGACGAATAAAGTTTGTACATGTGCAGAATGCCAAACATATTGTCCTAATACAAAATGAGATGAATGCAAAAATCATCTTGGGCGAATTGACTGGCTATAAAAAGAAATTGAATAAGTTGGAGAAACTTTATACCAAGGGCTTTGACCGAATAGGATACCCCGAATATAGAGAATACGACTTGCGTTACGCAGGACAAGTGGTGGGAAGAAAATAAGAACAAGAAAGGAACAAACGATATGTCACGAAAGAAACGAGAATCCACGTTGCCTCATCCGCTGGTGGCAATTGACTTGGGAGGACATTCCGTCCGTGCTATGGCTGCCGAATGTACACAAGAAGGCCTGCTGCGGGTGCTGGGGGTAGAATCATCAAACCGTTTTCCATGTGTGGAGCGCGGTGTGATTTGCAACCAGTCGAACGTTGGTTTTGTGGTGGGAGAAGTGATGCGATTGCTGGCAAATCGTATCCATCATGATGTGCTGACAAAGACTTTTGTTACATTGGGGGGGCGCTCTATGAAAATCGCATCGGTGATGTCGAAACGCGATCAAGTGCGCAGAAAAGAAGTACAACAACACTTGTTGGACGAGATGGAGGCCGAATGCAAGCAAAAGATTGAGGCACAGTATCCGCAAGTGGCTGTACTGGACTTGGTCCCTTCGTACTACGTGCTGGATGGTAAAGAGCAAGATGAGGCGCCTTCACCTGACCAACGTGCCGCGTTGGTGGAAGCGCACTATGTGGCTTTTGTCGGAAAGAAAGAACTGGAGCAGAAGGTGGTGGATAGTTTTATTCGCACGCCTAAGCATATAGAACATGCCTATGTCCGTCCTGAAGCGTTGCTCTATGCTCTGGCTTCGGAGGAGGACTTGCGCAAAGGATGTGCCATCTTGGATTTAGGGGCTCAGACTACCACGTTGAGTATCTTCAAAGGCAATCAGTATCTATATACGAAAGTGGTGTCGCAGGGGGGATATGATGTCTCGCGCGATATTGAGCAATTGGGCATCTCGTTGCCTTACGCTGAACGGCTGAAATGCCAATATGGATGCGCTAGCGTGGAACAAGTGAGGGTGAATAATGCCTTTCGAGTGCCAGAACCTTCGGCTGCGGAGGGATATGTGTTGGTGAAAGCAACGGACTTGGCTGCAATCATATCTTCGCGGCTAGAGCAGATATTGTCTCCATTGATGAGCGATTTGAACCAGTTTGCCGATAGAATCAGTGTGCTATATATCACGGGGGGCGGTTCGATGCTGAATGGTATGGAAGAGTATATTCAGCAGAAAACAACAGTGCCAGTAATGTTCGGCTCGCATGCCACGTGGCTGACCGCTGATTCGCCAGATGAGGTCTGTGCTCCAAACTATGCATCGCTGGTAGGTACGTTGTTGTTAGGCGCATACTATAGGCAAACTCACCCAGAAGAGGAACACGAAGACGATATCTTGAAACGACTGAAAGAGTTCAAAGCCAAAGTGGAAAGAGAAACGTTGGATATATTTATGAATGAAGGTATTGGGTAACAATCAATTTTTGATAACAATCAATTTTTGATAACAATTATATTTTGATAATAATTAAATCTATATATTATGTACGATGTGATTGACAGTTTAGAGGGTCTTGAGATAAGTCAAGATGCCATCATCAAAGTAATGGGCGTAGGTGGCGGCGGCTGTAATGCGGTCAACTATATGTATTCTCAAGGCATCAAGGATGTGTCATTCTTGGTTTGTAATACGGATAAGCAGGCCTTGGGACGAAGCAGTATTCCTGCAAAATTGCAACTCGGCCCTGGTTGGGGAGCGGGCGGCAAACCTGAGGTAGCACAAGAGTTTGCAGAGCAAAACCGCGAACGCATTCGCGAAGCACTTAACGATGGTACACAGATGTTGTTTATCACAGCTGGTATGGGTGGAGGTACTGGTACTGGGGCTTCAGCGATTGTGGCAGAAGTAGCACGTGAGATGCATATCCTTACTGTGGGAATAGTGACTATACCATTCGCTTTTGAAGGAGCAAAAAAGATTAAGAAGGCCATGACTGGTGTCGCTAAACTGGCAGAGCAAGTGGATGCTATCTTAGTAATCAATAATCAGAAACTATTGCAGATTTACCCCGACTTTACGTTGCTAAATGCCTTCTCAAAGTCGGATGATGTGGTGGCTAATGCCGCACGTTCGATAGCGGAGATTATTACTATCCCAGGATATATCAACACCGACTTCGCCGATGTGTATAATACACTCAAGGACGGTAATGTGGCCATCATGAGCGTTGGTAGTGCAAGTGGCGAGCAACGTATCTCGAATGCTATTCACGAAGCATTGCACTCACCTCTGGTGAACAATGATGTGCATGGTGCAAAACGAATGTTGCTACAACTATATTGCTCGCAAGAAGATCCGATTGTGACTTCAGAAATGGACCAAGTACATGCTTTTGTGCGTGAGATGGGTGATGATGTAGAAGTGCAATGGGGTATCTCTATTGATGATAAATTGAAAGAGAAAGTACGTGTAACAGTGATTGCTACGGGATATGAAGTATCCGATATTCCTGGTCTTGATACGGTGAACGAAGCGATAGAAACCTTCTATCCAGAGCAGAAAGAAAATACCGAAAAGGAAGAGCCAGTTGCAGAAGAACCAAAGCCTGTAACTCTGGAGGAAGGCGAGATAATCATCAATTTGGATGATGATTTTGAAGATACTCCTCGCGTGGAACCTATTACAGCAAAAACTACAAATACCGCAAATACTACAAATAGTGCAAATACTATAAATACTAACCCATCACCAACTACGTCTTCTACAAATGAAGAGAAGGGAAATGGATGGGCTAACTTAGGATGGATGCGTGGTAGAAGATAACTTGAAGAATATAACATTATGATATAGCATTATGGAACAAAGAGAAATGAATTTGTTTGACCTATGCCAAGCGATAGGGCGTGGTATAGGAAAGGGAATAAAATGGTTGGTGAATGGCCTGGGCGAGATGATCCGACTGAGTTTTCGTCAATGGTGGATAGTATTAATATTTGTGGCCCTCTGCTTGGCTGCTGCGTTGTACTATTCGCGTGAAGATAATCGCAAATATGAGGTAGATGCGATTGCAATGCTGAATGGTGTGACTAACGAAATGGTGCGAGCAGAGTTTGATCGATTGAGTAAATCAATCCATCTGTTTGACCACCAAAATTTATCAACACTATTGGGTATTGATGCAGAATTGGCTAAATTAAACAATCGTTTTGAGACATTTGATGTGATTGACTTATGGGCAGACACGACCATAGATATGGTGGATTACGAAAGATCAGTTCCTCGTATGGATACACTCTATGTGCGTGTCCCTAATATGGTGGCCTTGCGCTTCCGTACGGAGACTCCTAATCGTGTGCCAGAGATGGAAAAGGCAATACTCACATATTTAAATAGTCGTCCTTATTTCCAAACTTTGTTTGAGAATTACCATGCAGATGTGGAGCGCAGTGCTCGTTTCCATAGTGATCAAATTGAGAAGTTAGATAGCCTGACCACGTTATTCTACTATGCTCAAAATGCTAACGAACAAATGCAAATGAGGGTTTGGGAGAATGGTATGATATTGGGTCGTCGTGAGGTAGGTTTGTTCTTGAAAGATGTGTATATAGAGATGAAGGAAAAGGAACTGGCCACAGCTCGTCTTGCGGTATGCACTGCTCCTGTAGTGCTTCAGTCTCATTTTGTGGTTAATCCGAATGCAGTGAATGGACCTCTGAAGATGAGTGCTTTAAGTATTCTCGTGGGCTGGCTAATAGGCCTGATATTTGCTGCATTAGTTGAGAATCGCAAGCAGATATTGGCTTGGCTGCGGGCATGATATTAGGCATGCTGTCATCTGCTTTTCATGCTGTATTGGAAGTCTTATTTCCAAAATGTTGTCCTGCTTGCGGCGGAAAATTAGTAGCAGATGAACAAATAATTTGTGCTGACTGCTTAGCAAGTATTCCGCGTACAGAACATGCTATTTTAGAGCAGAATGGAATAGATTTGCTATTTCAAGGTCTTATTCAAAAGGAAAAATGCACCGTGCGTTATGAGCGTGGTGCATCTTTTGCATATTATAATAAGGAAAGAGGAATGCATTTCCGCACAATGATAGAGCGTGGTAAGTTTGGTAATCATCCTGATCCGCAGATTTTTTATTTCCTGGGTAGTTTAGCGGCACAAGAGTATATAGATTCGGACATTTTCGATGAAGTGGATTGTCTGGTGCCTGTTCCATTGCATCCTCGTCGTTTGCGTCAGCGAGGTTTTAATCAAGCAGAGTATATCTGCAAGGGGCTCAGTGATGTGCTGCATATTCCTATTGATACCGAACATCTAGTGCGTACGCGCAATAATCCCCATCAGTCGCGTTCAGAATTTGCTCAACGTAAAGATAATGTGAAGGACTTGTTTGCTATACGTTATCCAGAAGAATGGAAGAACAAGCATATACTTCTTGTGGATGATGTGATTACATCGGGCTCTACTATGATGGCGTGTATGAAGAAAACAACTCCTATACGTGGTTGTCGGATAAGTGTCTTTTCTTTGGGCTGGGCACACAAGTAGCACTACGTGTGTAGCCAATTATTGTATTTTCGTTATTGCTATTGGCATCGCTTTCTCCCGAAAGAGTATCGAAGAAAGCGATGTTATTTTTTGCAGCGTTTGATTACTGCTTTCACTACAAAATAGACCACCACTACACCCAGCAATGCCATGATGGCGATGCTCAATTCGTGGCTATATTCGTGAATAAGATCCATTTGTCCGTGTGCAATATATCCGAGTAATGCCAAAATAATGTTCCAAATGCTAGCACCCAAGAAAGTGTAAAGCAAGAATTGACCTAAGTTCATTTTGCTCAATCCCGCGGGAATACTAATGAGTTGGCGAATACCAGGGATGAGACGTCCTACGAAGGTAGATACCTTGCCGTGATCATTGAAATAGTCTTCGGCTTTTTTCACTTTATCTGATGATAATAAGCAAAGATGTCCCACTTTGCTATCTGCAAAGGCGTAGATAATAGGTCGCCCGAGCCACATGGCCAATAAATAGTTGATGATAGCACCGAGTAATGCACCTATTGTACCGAAGAGTACAATGAGCAATACATTAAGGATATAGTTATCAGTTACATGGAGAGAACTATCCTCTTTGCCTGCTACATAGGCAGCGGGAGGAATTACTACTTCGCTAGGGAAAGGAATAAATGAGGATTCTATAGTCATCAATAGTGTGATGCTTAAGTAGTTCATGTTGTTGGCATACCAATTCTCTACTTTCATCAAAATGCTCTCCTCTTGTGGCACAGTAGTAATGGTGTCATTGGTGATTTGCGCATTGGCGCTAAGGATAGTAGTTGCAAACAATGCAAATAAAAGAATCAATTTCTTCATATATAACAACAATCTTTAAACTTTAATATCTTGTTTTTTACATTTTTTTTAAATGTCCCATTGTTCGAGAGTGGCGGTTAGTTGGTCGAAGGTTGTCGCTTTGCTTTGTTTGCGTACTTGGTTGATTTGCTGATTCACAGCTATATCATATGACTCTTCTTCCACATTACGTATGACTCCTAAGGCAATAGGAAGGGTTGTGTCGCCTTCATCACCCATCATGGCTAGCATACGGTGTAGAGTGGAGTCTTTTTGTGTGGCATCATGTACAAGTACGCGTTCATCGTCTGCACTTACCACTATGAGTCGTGGTATCAGCCCTTGGCTGTAATCCAATGCTAGACCCTTGTCTTTTTCCTTACCAAAAATCATCTTCTCTCCATGTTTCAATACGATAGAATGCTCTGCACGCATTTCGCGGTCGGCAATCCAATTGTGTGTTCCGTTGTTGAAAATCACGCAGTTGACTAGACATTCAATCACGCTAGCCCCCTTGTGTTGATGTCCTTGTACCATGCAATCAACTGTCGTTGGCATATCTACATCCAACGTACGGGCAAAGAAAGTGCCGCGTGCTCCGAAGACTAATTCTGCAGGGATAAAAGGTCGTTCTACAGTGCCGAATGGACTAGATTTGCTTACAAACCCTTTGGGAGATGTAGGGGAGTATTGTCCTTTGGTCAATCCATATATACGGTTGTTGAATAGGCAGATATTCAAATCGACATTGCGGCGCAACTCATGTATAAAATGATTTCCACCAATAGCGAGGCAGTCGCCGTCGCCAGTCATTTGCCATACGCTGAGTTCTGGATGACTGGTTTTTACACCTGTAGCGATGGCTCCACCACGTCCGTGTATGGTATTGAAACCGTAGGTGTTCAAGTAGTGAGGCATTCGGCTAGAACATCCGATACCAGAAATCACTACTGTTTGATGCGTTGGAATACCCACCTGTGCCATTGCTTTTTGCAATGCCATACAAATAGCATGATCGCCACAACCAGGACAAAACTTTACATATTGATTACTCTTAAATTGACTTGCTTCCATCACTATATATTTATAAGGTGTGTTTAACAAAATTTACAATTCTATCTACTGCAAAAGGTTGGGCGGTCATTTCGTTGTATTGTTCCAAATGAATGCCAGCTATCTTGCTTCTCAAATATGCGGCAAATTGTCCGCTATTCAATTCACATACAATTAGTCGTTTGTATTTTTGCAAGACTTCAGTTGTGTTTTTAGGCAACGGATTGATATAGTTAAAATGTACCAATGCACAACCTAGTTCGTTGGCAGCTGCGTGTAGATGACCTTCTGTGGATCCCCAACCAATAAGCAACGTATCACTATCTGCATTGCCTTGCACTTCGAGTAATGGAATATGGTTGGCTACTTGCTCAATCTTTGCTTGGCGTGTAAGTACCATGCGTTGATGGTTTTCGGGATTGGTGGATATGGTACCTCTGTTCGCATCGCGCTCAAGACCGATATTACGATGCTCATAGCCTTCCATTCCAGGGAATGCCCAATAGCGTACTCCACGCTCATCACGTAAGGAAGGGTTGTAATTACCTTTACATTCTTCAGGTACGCTTTGTGGTTTAATTGCGGGCAACTCGCTAAGTTGAGGTATGCGCCAAAGACCTGTTCCATTTGCTAAGTAGGTGTCAGTCAATAATATCACAGGCGTCATATTCTCCAATGCAATCTTGGCGGCCTGATATGCATAATCAAAGCAGTTGGCAGAACTAGACGCGGCAATGACAACAGCAGGACATTCTCCGTTGCGGCCATAAATGGCTTGCATCAGGTCAGTTTGCTCCGTTTTTGTAGGGAGTCCAGTACTTGGACCTCCTCGTTGCACATCAATTACCACTAAAGGTAATTCCGCCATTACTGCAAGTCCAATAGCCTCGCCCTTCAGACTCAAACCAGGTCCCGAAGTGCTTGTGGCTGCGAGATCACCTGCAAAAGCAGCACCAATGGCTGTGCAGACACCCGCAATCTCGTCCTCGGCTTGTACTACCATAACGCCCATATCTTTGCGAGCGGCTAATTCATGCATAATATCCGTGGCAGGTGTGATTGGATAGGAACCTAAGAAAAGGCGTTTGCCACATTTCTCTGCTGCAGCAATTAGTCCCCAAGCTGTGGCTTTGTTGCCTGCGATAGAGGTATAGGTGCCTTTTGGTAGTTCGTGGGATTTCTCCACATTCATCGTTTGTATATTCAACGCAAGGTTGTTGCCATAGTTGTAACCATCAGTCAGCACCTTAACGTTAGGTGCAATCAATTGTGGTTTCTTTTGAAATTTGTTCTCTAAGAATGCAACTGCCTTGTCCACAGGGCGATTGAAAAGCCAACAAACCAATCCTAAGGCAAACATATTGCGTGATTTAAGTATGGCTTTGTTGTCCAATCCCATGTCTTTTAGCGCCTCTTTGGTAAGTTGCGTTAGCGCTACGGGTATTACTTGTACTGTTTCGGGTAATCCTAATTCGGCGAATGGGTTGTCAGTTTGGAAGAGTGCTTTCTCAAGGTCTTTGGCAGAAAGCGAGTCGATGTCAACGATGATTACAGCATCGCGTTTAAACATGGATTCGCGCTCTTCCCACTTTGCGCCTGCTTGACTAAATTTCGAGCCAAGGGCACAGACTTTTAATGCAGCAGCATTCATTGCTACAATCACATCTGCCTGATCACCAGGAGTGTAGATACCAGTACCTAGTTGTACTTGGAAACCACTTACTCCGCCCAAAGTGCCTTGAGGCGCACGAATTTCGGCGGGAAAATCTGGCAATGTACTAATCTCATTGCCCAAGATAGCGCTCAAGGAAGCGAACATGGTGCCAGTCAATTGCATTCCGTCACCCGAATCGCCACAAAAGCGAATGACTACATGTTGTTTTTGCATAATATAAGTAATTATTGCTTTATTGTATGGTAATAGTATGGTTATTGTATGGTTATTGTGTGGTGCGACAAGGATTCCGACAGGTCGCGAACCAGAATGTCATCAATAGGATTCGAATCAATCAATTTGATATAGCGTTGCCAGAATTCTTGCATCTCGTGTGGTGTGTGTTGAAGGAACTCTTCGGTGCCCTGTGCAGAGATACGACCCATCACCATTTCTACTGTTATCTGGCGAGTATCTAATGCAGGCACGAATGTTTCATCTTCGGCTTGCTCTACATATACGCGACGAACAATATTTGTTTCCTCTAGTCTGCTTAATAATTGTTGTACCAATCGGATAGGTAATTGGTTGTTTGCTGCCATCTCTTGTGCGGTTTGCGGGACTTCGCCTTTCTCAAAACGCTTGACAATCTCCGAGAGAAGGTATAGCATTACATAGTCCTTGTAGCGGCGCGACATGGCTTCCAAGTCTTTTTCGTAAGCAAACATATCATTGTTTTGGATAGCAAACGCCAATTGTGCGCCCACCAACAGAAGCCAACAAGTGATATGCAACCATATCAGTATCAATGGAATTGCCGAAAATGCACCATACACCACGCTCATGCGAGTAAAAGCCATCACCAAATATACGCTAAACATCTGTACCACCTGGAATAATACACCCATGATTATACCTGGGATTACGGCTGACACAAAACGTACTTTAGTATTTGGAATAGCACTAAATATCCATGTAAACACCGCAGCCGATACTACAAATGGTACCAAGCGCAGCAGTACCCTACGGATAGGTTCAATTGCCTGCATCACAGGAGATAAGGCAGCTGTTGAGTTCAGGAAAATAGAAATACCAGATGTAAGAATAATCAAGATTGGCACCAACAAGAGCACCACCATGTAATTAGTCAGTCGTCTGCCAAACGAACGCGACTGCTTCACATTCCAGATATTGTTAAACGACAACTCCAGCATATTAAAGAACGCATATACTGCCCAAATCAACACAACCAAACCTATTCCCAGAAACACCCCGTCACGTGCGGTTTCTAAATAGCGTTCCACCCATTCCATAACAATGGGTACAATATTGGCTTCTGCTAAAAAACTTGTTGACAATCTATCCTTTAGCAGTTCTTCAAATCCAAAGCCACGTGCAATAGCAAACACCCCTGCAACCATCGGTACAAATGCGAACAACAAAGAGAAGGATAATGAGTTTGCACGTACATTGAGTGCCTTATCTTTGAATCCTCGTACCACCAAGATTATCGTTTGCAACACACGATAACCTATACGTTTCTTAGGATCATGAGTCGCTATCTGCGGCTGACGCCAAAGATCGTATTGGATGAAGTTGCGTAGTTGTTGTAGTCTGTGGTTCATAGAGTGTGGTGTAGCAGTTGTGTAGTAGTTGTATAGCAGTGGTTATTTGGAAGATGTGGTGAGTTGTTCTACCGCTTTAATGGTAATGTCATCATCGCGCTCGAAGAGAGGGAAGAATCCTTCATCATTCAATATATTGCGCACGATATATGCATTCACTAAACGCACCAACAATGGTTTAGATTTCGCCAATTGTTCTGGATTAGGTTCTATACCTTTCTCCTTGGCAAAAGCTACGAATTCATCGAGCCAATTCGCTTTTAACAGGTGCTTTTCTAGCGATTGCCAATCTTTGTATTTACTCAGTTCTTTGCGATGGCGATCGGTGTATTGATATGCAAACTGATAAGTATAGGCGCGATTGACTACTTGATTAAAATATGGTGTATAGAGCGTTGTATCTCGACCTACAAACACATCTGGCATGATTCCGCCGCCACCACGTACTACGCGACCTTTCTTGGTCAAATATACGGTGGAATCGGCAATTTGTACACTATCCGCCGAGTAGAACTCGCCATGCTCAAAGCGGTTAAGGAGGTCCATTGCATAGTCCTCACCCTCGCCCATCTTATATGGTTTTTGGATAGAACGTCCCGATGGTGTATAGTAGCGGGCCACAGTCAGACGGATGGCACTACCATCAGGGAAGGGCAGTTGCTGTTGCACTAAGCCCTTTCCAAACGAGCGGCGACCAATGATAGTAGCGCGGTCGTTGTCCTGCATAGCACCTGCGAAAATCTCACTGGCAGAGGCAGAGAAATTATCTATCAGCACCACCAATTTTTCTCGTTGGAATCGGCCCGAACCGTTGGCTCTTGCCTCATAACGAGGGTATGCACGACCTTCTGAATAGACAATCATATCGCCCTTACTCAAAAACTCATTTGCCATCTTGATAGCTTGATCCATATATCCGCCTGAATTCTCGCGCAAGTCCACAATATACGAAGTTGCACCTTGTCCTTTCAGCGATGCCATGGCAGAAATGAATTCATCATATGTGTTCTCGCCAAAACGATTCACACGCACAAATCCTATCTTTTGTCCTTTCTCTTCGATGATAAACTTAGCATCCACCGAGTGAATAGGAATATCGCCACGGGTGATGGTAAAGTCGTACACTTCGTCCGAACCGCTTCGCATCACGCCAATCTTTACTTCGGTGCCTTTAGGGCCACGCAAAGCATGCATCACTTTTTCATTGGTGATAGTTTTGCCCGTGAAGTTTGAGTCGTTGACCATTACAATCTTGTCGCCTGCTAACACACCCACACCTTCGCATGGACCGCCCGATATGACTGCCACCACTTGTACGGTGTCGTTTTGAATAGAGAACTGCACACCAATGCCAGAGAAAGATGCAGAAAGTTCGGAATTGACCATCTCCAAATCCTCTTTAGGGATATAGGCAGAGTGTGGGTCAAGGCGCTTGACAAGCTCCTGCATGACATCTTCAGTAATACTATCGACGTCTATTTCATCGACATAGGCCTGATTCATCAACTGAAGCAGTTGATCTACTTTTGACTCGGGTTGCTGAAAGAGTTGACCGTTTTGAATAAAGAAGCGTTGCGCATTCACCTTATTGGACACAGCATTTCCGATAAGGAAACCTATCAACAGACAGGCAACGGTCAGGGTTGGGAATAAATACTTTTTCATAAAAAAATTCAGGTTAAAGGTTAGAGGTTAAAGGTTAGAGGCTGGAGTATCAGGCATAAAGTCCACTTGTACTCCTGCGCGTTCGAGCAGTTCTACACCATCCATAATGCGGTATTTCTCGCCATAGACTACACGCTTGATACCCGATTGGATGATGAGTTTCGCACATTCCATACATGGGGAAGCGGTCACATAGAGTGTTGCCCCGTCGCTGCTGTTATGGCTGCGAGCGACTTTGGTTAGGGCATTAGCCTCAGCGTGCAATACGTATGGTTTGGATACATTATTCTCCTCGCAGATATTCTCGAAGCCGCTGGGTGTACCGTTGTAGCCATCAGAGATGATCATTTGGTCTTTGACTAAGATTGCTCCCACTTTGCGGCGAATGCAATAACTATTTTCTGACCATGTGCGCGCCATACGCATATAGAGGTAGTCGCGTTGAGTTTGTTTGTCCATAGGGGTATTGTGTGGAATTTTTAGTATTGTGTAGAATTGTTTAGCGTGGTGTGGTGTCGTTACTTATCAGTTCGCGGGCAAATTCGGGGATGTTGATGCCATCGAAAGTGCCCGAAGTCATCATCAAAAGTGCGGTGTTTTCGTACCTAATGGAACGAAGGCGTCGTTGCAGCATTTGGCTATCTGTAAACACCTCTACATTTTTCGTGCCAAACGCATCACGGACAGCTTCGGCGGTGATAAGTGTCAGTTTCTTATGCTCAATCACCTTCGGATTGAAGTACACCAATGCCACGTCCGCGTTCTCCATACAGCCCTCGTATTGAGGCAAGAAGTCTGCCATCAAACTGGAGAAAGTGTGCAACTCCATCGCTGCTACCAACTGCTTCTCAGGATAACGCTCGCGTACTGCATTAACCGTGGCACGGAGTTTACTGGGAGAGTGGGCAAAGTCCTTATATGCCACATTATCGCCTATTTCATCGATAAGTTCGAGGCGGTTGCTCGCTCCCGTAAAAGTGGCAATCGTACGATAGAAATCTTCTGGCTTCACGCCAATCTGCTCGCAAGCCAATGCGGCCGCTTGCAGGTTCTCCATATTGTGCTTACCAAAGATTTTCATATCCACATTTCCTTGGTATGCTTCGTACGGAAATTGTTTGATATCTGGTCGTGCGTGAGAGGCTATCTCGCACAAGTTGGTGTCGTGCTTGTAGTAGATAAATGTACCGTTTTCTTCGATTCCATCGACGAACTTACGGAAAGTGTCCACATATCCTTCAAAAGTTGGGAACACGTTGATATGGTCCCATGCAATACCAGTAAGTATCGCCACATGGGGGTGATACCAGAGGAATTTAGAGCGCAGGTCAAGGGGCGAAGTTAGGTATTCGTCTCCCTCAAAGACTGCGTATTTAGCAGTATCAGAGAGGCGTACCATGCGCTCAAAGCCCTCAATTTGTGCGCCCACCATATAGTCGGCTTCAATACCGAGGTGCTGAAGCACATAGAGAATCATAGAAGTGGTAGAGGTCTTACCGTGGCTGCCGCCTACTACGATACGAATCTTGTCTTTCGTTTGTTCGTATAGGTACTCGGGGAAAGAATATATCTTAATCCCCAACTCGCGTGCGCGCACCAATTCAGGGTTGTCCTCGCGCGCGTGCATACCTAAAATAATAGCATCAATATCAGAGGTGATATTCTCGGGATGCCATCCCATCTCTTTGGGCAGCAGACCTGCCTCCTGTAGATGTGTTCGAGCAGGGTCGAATATCTCATCATCCGACCCCGTCACGATATATCCTGCTTTGGTAGCCACCGCCATAGCCAAGTTGTGCATGGCTGCGCCGCCGATTGCGATGAAGTGTATACGCATAGTTCTTTATTGCTGTTAATTAGACTGCAAAGGTAGTGAAAAGTTTTGAGTTGTGCAAGATTTTGGCAATTTTTTCGTTATGCAATGAAGTGTCACTCCTCTTTAGATTCTATCGGAAGAATATAATCACTGGCTTTTTCGCTTGATATGATTGTTCTTCCTAATTGTCGTTCCAATTGTTTACGAGCAGCTTTGGCTACACTACCACCATCTTTTGCGACATGCGTTTGTTGTCTAAATCCCTTTGGATTGCGTTGTTTAGACAGTTCTGTTGCCGAAGCTTCTGCCAAAGTATTCAACGCTATCTCAAGGTTAGTCATGTTATCTCGTAGGTTTTCTTTCTTTAGTCCTTTTAGATGTTTGTACTGCTTGGTGGTCATTCCGCTCCATTCTTTGGTGATAATGTCAGTCAAAGAAGCGTATTCCATACCCACATTTACTCCTGTTCTTTGCCACTCATCTGTTAATTCCTTTCGCACTTCAATAGACTTGATACGTTGGTTGATCCAAGCATCAGAATACCCCAAACGCTTATAGTCTAATATAGCTTGCTCTATAGAAAGTTCAGGGTCTTGCATTTGATCCAACCGTTGCGCAGCCACCATCGCCATCCATTGTTTGAAAGGTTCTGCTTTGGGCGAAGGGATGGATTGGATGATACGGAAAATAGTTTGAGCGTCGCCAACTAAAGTTTTACGTCTTTTTCCCGAATCGCCACTCATTAGTACCTGGGGACAATTTGTCCCCACGAAGGATGCGAGTTGTTCATCCCTTTTGCGCATCTTCTTGAAATAGTCCGTAGGATTTACACTATCAGCAAGAACTTGAATAACATCTAATACCGAGAAATACCATTTCTCTTGCACATCATCCCAGATAGTTCTAACCTTTTTCTCCTCAAAAAGTTTTATCGCTTCGCTTTGTCCCATAACATTAACTGAATTTATGCTGCAAAGGTACGGAAAAATTTGCAGATATGCAAGTTATGGTTGGCGAAATGATGATTTGTTGGTGTGATTTGTATAAAAACTCACTTCTTCATTTTTGGAGAATAGGCGTACTGCAAATTAGGCGACCACCATAGGACGAACTATAATAAATTTTTAACAAAAAAAATGCTTTTTATGCAAAAGTTGATACATATCCATCAATATATGGTCGATTAGATGTGACAACTGCAAATGCTTGACGAATGAGTTTGTTCGCTA
>JAFTHS010000137.1 GCA_017457295.1 Paludibacteraceae bacterium
CCGTAACGCTGAAAGATCTCAACCACTACTCTCGCTTCTTCATCGTTGACAGTAAGAATACCGTTGACCATTTTATACCCATAGCTAATCATACGAAGTGCCATCACTTCACCTCCATTCTTAATTGAAGCTCACCAAGCAAGCAGAACGTTATATCGCCATTTTGTTCTGCGTAAATCTTTGTCACAATAGAAGTAAAAAGCTCTTTGTCTATCTCCGATAATGTTTTCGGAGAATCATTCAGTATGCGCTTTAAGTGTCGAAGTTCCTCAATACACCGCTCATCTTCATCCTCTGACAGTAATTTATTTCTTCTTACTCGAAGATCCTCTATCTGCTTTTTTATGCTGTCCGTTTTTTCAAAATATGTTACGTCATCAATAATACCTTTGGTATGCAGCTTGGAGTACATTGAGTTTTGTTCACTCAAACTTGCTATTTCTCCGTCGATTTCCGCGACCTGCGAGTTCCCCATCGTAATCTTTGTTTTAAGGTTTTGAAGTTGGGTAATAGTTTCGTCCAACAACACTTTTTCATTTTGACGAAAACGATTATACATTTTCACAAAAGCAGAAAACACCTCGTTGTCTGAGTAAGCACGACTTTTACACTCTGTGCCGGAATTGCCTTTTTTACTGCACACCCAAAATACTTCCTCTTTGCGAATCAGCTTTTTATAAACCCATCCGCACTCTCTGCATCGTATCTTACCTCTTAAAAAGAGCTTTTCGCCCTTTCCCTCTTTCAAATACTTTTCTTCACGTCTGCGACGTAGCATTTGTGCAGCTTCGAAATCTTCCTTTAATATAATGGCTTCGTGTGTCCCTTCTGCGTAATACTTCGGTCTTTCACCTCTGTTAGGACGATTGCGAAGAGGCAACATTGGAGGAGTATAGGTTTTCTGCATCATTGTATCGCCTATATATTTCTCATTGGATAGAATATAGCGGATATGACACACCGCCCAAAACGGTTCCTTCAAATCTCGGTTGAGTGTTGCCGCAATAGCGTTCATTCCTACTCCTGCTAAGTACCAAGCAAATATTTTCTTTACATTTTCCGCTTCTTCGGGACAAACTATCAGTTGTTTATCTATAAGGCGATAACCGTATGGAGCGCTCGTTGCAACAAACGTACCATCTTCCATCTTCATTCTAAAAGATGTTGACATTCGTTTCGATGCCGAAATTGATTCTCCCTGCGCAAAAGCACTCTTTATATAAAGAATCATTTCAGAGTTCATATTTTTCGTGTCTATGTTATCGCTCTCAAAATAAACGCTAACCCCACACTCTGCCAAAACGCGAACACTTTCAATGCACTCAAGCGAGTTTCTTGCAAATCTCTGAACGCTCTTTACAAGCACCCGGTCGATCTTACGATTTTGGCAATCCTTAAGCATTCGCTTAAATTCGTCTCGCTTATTTATACAAGTTCCCGTTATTCCTTCGTCGGCATATATATCTACAAAGACCATACTTTCATGATTTCGGATATAATCG
>JAFTHS010000138.1 GCA_017457295.1 Paludibacteraceae bacterium
CGGCTGGCGAGCATTCCGACTGTAAGTTTCACGTTCGCATCTGTCTGACCGTAGATATCGACCCACAGATCGTTTTCTGTATCATAACAAATCTGCCACTGATACTTAACCTCACCCTGCAACGTGGAAGAAGCAGTATAGGTGGGTTCATCATAGACTCCCATTGTAGTTTCGGTAATGGGATTACCACTCAAATCATAGATTCCAGCTTCGCCATTCACGTTTATCGTTGCAAGCTCCGTGGATTCAACCCAATGAAGATTAGTATACGCAGAAGGCCAAGTGTAACCCGGCGCTGCATCAATCTTGACATACGTTTTACAAGTTACATCATCAAAAGCATATGCCAAAACGACAACCTTGGCAGGAAGGTCGCTTGTGTATGCAATGGCACCGTCAAACGCATCATATGCAGAATTGAGTACTGCTGTAGCATCCAGGAACGTTGCAGTGCTTCCAATTTCAGCTTCAAAGCTTGTTGAAAGTGCAAACAAGGAGAACCCTACCACTTCAAACGTTGCGTATCCGTTGGTATCCACCAAATACGGACCAAGCAACTGGACTTTACCTTCATGCATGTGATAAACGGTAAAGAAATCGCCGGGATTTAATCCCAAGGGCTTTGCATTGATCGAAATCTTAACGGTTTCACCTTCTGCAGGCTGCCATTCATTTCCGTTTGCATCACGCAAAGTGATATCCAACGTCGCTGCAATAGCTGAATCAGACGGAAGGTTAACAGTAGATTCGGTTTTGGTTAAATCAAGGGTAACATCCGAGGGAAGGTTTCCGGCTACATATACGTCAATATATTCGCCGTCTTCATTTTGAATATAATCATCAAGAGAATTGCTAAGATTATGAATTTCAACGGTCTTTGTTACAGAATCCGCACCATTGCTTGCCGTAACGGAAAGTATCACTTTATACATTACGTCGTTGTAATACTGGGAATTGCTGTTGATCGTGCTATAATCAAGTGTATATTCGGAACCTGCATTCTCTGCAAGCAGGACCTCCGAGTTATCCATCTTAATGAGTTTCCAAGTGTAACTCACATCTCCGGAAAGCCCTGATGTAATGGCGGTAATAGGCGCAGTGTAATTATAGTCACCATATTTCATTGTAATTGCCGTTACGGGAACACCATTCATTGCCAAGTTCAAAGACGGCGCTGTGGGATTTGAATTGTCATCACCCAAATCGCTGTAATCAACAGTTACGGTGATCGTATCACTCGTTGCAAGTTTAGATGCAGACTTAGATATACAGCGGAGATTTGCTGTACCGTTTTCATTCAAAAGGGATGCCAGAATACCAATCGTAACGGTAAGCTTTGCTCTATCTTCACCGTAAATGTCAACCCATTTTCCATCTTCATATTCAATCTGCCACTGGTATTTTACGTTGCCCTGAAGGGAAGATGCGGCTTTGAGGACAGGCTCTTCATAGACGCCCATGGTTACTTTTGTTACGGCATTACCTTCAGCATCAAATACACCGGTCATACCATTCTGCGATACGATTTTTACGGCATAGTCATACACCCAATGATAATTTGCAAAATTCTCGGGCCAAGTATAACCGGGAGCTGCGTCTACTTTGTACCAAAGCTGTGCATTAACATCGTCATAAGCACAATCAACGATGGTAAGTTTTTTAGGCAGATCGGAAACCGAAACGCCTCCGTAAACATCACCATTGCTTTCAAAGTGATTTGATGCAAGTAATGTACTCTGCACATCCCATTCGGCAATTGCGCCAACGATAGCATCATAATATGTAGTATCACCATTGATGTCATCTGCTGCAACCGAATATACCGGCATTGCTTGCGTAAGCATTGGTATAAGCATACTAATGCAAAGTACAAGAGACAAAATTCTTTTCTTGATTCCGTATTTCATTTTGCTTTACCTCCTTACTCTGCTTTCGGCCAACCGACAGCTTCAAATACCGTGCTACCGTTGTTAACAACCTGCGTTGCTTGTGCATTGATTTTTATGGTAGCTTTACTTTGCTGATACATGTTGCTCATATTAGATGCGAACGTCACTTTCGTAAACAGCGGTGCTGTTGTTTCTCCGGGATTAAGAATATCTTTGTAATAGAAATAACCGTCCTGTTCAATCCAATATTGCGTATTCAAATCATATGTAATGAGTGACAAATCAACCTCACCGATGATACCGTCGGCAAGTAATATGGATTTTGCTACAGAAACACGAATCCAAGACGGTTGAACTCCGATGTTCTTTACTTGAACAATTTTTGATACATCCATTCCGGGAAGGACATCCATCGCATCCTCGAAGGGGATTGGATCTCCACCACCATCCGGGATGGCCAACTCCTGTAGTTCAATTTTGATATTCCCCATCGTTATTACATTAGTAGCAGTATCTTCATATGAAAAATATGCAGTCGTACTATATGCAACAATTGATAAGCAAACAGCTATGAAAGCGCAAACCAATAATTTCTTTTTCATTGCTCATTTCCTTTCATCAAATATGATTATCATATAAAACCTGCTCATATTTATAGCAGGGCATATATGGATATCTCAGCCAAGCTGAGGTACCCGTATATACCCTGCTCCCAAAAGGGAGCAGAGTATTTGGTTCTGTTATTCCAATTAGTCAATATCAACTGCGCCTGCAGGAAGATCTGCCAGCTGCGCATTATATGCAGCATAAGCTTCCTGAACAGTGTCGAACGTTGCCGCCTGGATACCATAAGCGGTAACAATGATCTTAACATTATTAAGATCAAAGCCGATGTCCTGACCATTGATTGTGTACTTACCGGTTTCGTTGTCGAAATCAACCTTGGTGTCGCAATAAACCTTAGTCATACCGATCGTGGTTTCCTCACCTGCATCGAGTGTACCATTGTAAAGAACAGCATATACGTTGTAGAGAACGCCGTCGATTTCCTTCTGTTCAATCACAACGTTATCGATGATCCAGCACTGATCCTCGGGAGTAGCGGTTGTCTGACCATCAGCCCAATACTTCTCATTGTTCTGATAACCAAGCCAGTTCCTTCCTGCATGATTAACGTGAATGATGTTATTAAAAGCCTGATTATTAGCATCATCAAGGACTGCAGGAATAGCATATGTATACCAAACATAGGATTCAACGCTGTCTTCACTGAGAGAAATAGTAACATCTTTCTGAATATCAACGCCGGGAATAAGCTGAGCATTTTCTTCATCAAACACTTCGTTAAGTGTGATGTCTACTTTTCCGGAGGTGAAAACGTTTGTCGCATCGTCGGTATCTGTGAAGTACGCAAGAGATGCACCGGC
>JAFTHS010000015.1 GCA_017457295.1 Paludibacteraceae bacterium
TTTGAAAATCCCTTATTCTTTTGAGTCAAGTGATGGGAACTACATCACTTGCTATCATAAAGATCGTGGAAAAGGCTTTGTTTTTCGTGCAGAAGATTTTCTTAATGAAGTAGAATTGGGGTATGTTCATAAAGTGCTGAAGGCAAAAGATGAAACATATTAGTAGTTACCTAAACTTTAATTTTTCTTCGGTGGGGTGCGCTGGCTCGTGAGAGTAGGCGCACTTTCTTTTTGTTTTGTTTTTTGGGGGAGAAAAAACAAACTATAATTTGGTTACTTAGTTACTTTAGTTATATGTAATTTTATTTCAATAAATTATATAGTAACTTATTTGGTAACTTTTAGTAACCTATGGTAACTTTTGGTAACTCTTAGTTACTGAAGGTAACTTAATGTGTTACTTTGATAATCAGATGATTATAAAGAATGTAACCAATGTAACCAAAAATTCCCCTTCTGATTATTTCGCATGCTTTGTGTCCGTTTGGTTGCTTGTGAGGAATAGGTCGTTGATGAAAGTTGTATGAATTGCCTTCGTTGAACATTGGCAAGCTGAGGGCGCTGATATAATACACCTTTACGCTGCAAAGTTAGTTACGCTCCATTACCCAGAACAAGGTTGCACAGAGTTTTGAACCGTGTACCTCAAAAATCTCCATCCCACGGCTGACTTGCTGTGGGTAGTATTTTTGTCAAAAACCTTGTGCTGCTATTCCGCTACTCTGATAAAGCACCGTAAAGGTTATATCATACGCTCACTGCTTTATACGCAAATGTTCAACAACTAAATTCAATTCATTATGTCACAACTTTCATTCTACAACGATCTCTTCAATCCTCACAATGAGGCAACCACATCCACAGCAAGCGAAAATGTAAAGGTTGATCACCGCTTCAGCATTACCGCAAATGTTCTAAAATTTATCGTTTCACAAGATTTTTATCGTGATTGCGATTGCGATGTGTTGGAGATTGAAATGCCCCGCGAGGAGTTCGAGGGTGTGGCTGTTAGTGCCTTGAGAGAGCGAGGTTTGGAATATACGCCTTATCTGTCACAAGGCGAGCGCATAGAGTACGATTACCAATTAGAGGAAGAACTCCACCTATACGAGCAAGCGTTCAAAGCTTGGCTTGCAGCGATTGAAAGCGAACGCAGCCAGTTAGTCCACGCGTTTGATGTAGAGGAGTTTATAGAAGATGTTTTCTATCACTATAGCATAGAGAGCCGCTACTATGGTGTTCCTGTCTTGGCGCACTATGAGTACAAAGAAATTTGCAAAAACTATTTACAAGAAAATAAATAATACGAACCCTAAAATTTGGAGGAATTATCATGTCAGAGGCTAAGTCAAGAGAGATTTTGCACAATCTCAACAATCAAGTAAGTTTTGTAATCGATGAAATCGAAACGGGCGGTTTGCAATGTACCTTGAAAACGCAAATGTTGCTCTATGATTTGATAAATGAAATTTGGAACTATTAAGCGGCACCGCCCATCTCAAGCGAGGTGGGCGGAACCCGACTGAGGGTGCGAAAAATCGCGCTCGCTCCCTGACGGAAGCTCGCATTTATAGTTAAATTCTTTTGTGCTGATATATAGGTGATTACTTTTATTGTTTCAGTATATAAAGAGATTTCTTATGTTTATTGTTGTTAATTGTGACTGTGATGGAGCTTTTTTTTTCTGCTTTTTCTTGTATATGTCAAAAAAAATCAGTACCTTTGCGCCCCAAAAATCCTTGTGAAATTATGTACGGACTGCTAAAGGGTAAGAAAGGTATTATATTTGGAGCGGTTGATGAACGCTCTCTTGCTTGGCATATAGCTCTAGCATGTGCAGAGGAGGGGGCTTCTTTTGTGCTGACAAATACGGAAGCAGCATGCAAAATTGGCAACATTACGCAACTGGCTAACGAGAAAGGTTGGGTTGTATTACCATGTGATGCGACGAATGTATCAGAGATTAATAATCTATACCTTCGTGCTATGGAGATTTTGGGTGGTACTATTGATTTTGTGCTGCATTCTGTGGCTCAAAGCGTGAATCTAAGAAGACATCGTGAGTATGAAAATTTGAGTTACGAATACTTTTTAAAGACGATAGATATTTCTGCTCTGAGTTTACACAAAATTCTTCAAACAGCATTGAAATTAGATGCACTATCTGAAGGCGCAAGTGTGGTTACATTATCATATATTGCATCTGAGCGTTTCGTGGAGGGTTATGGTGATATGGGTGATGCAAAAGCAATGTTGGAATCCATTGTCCGTCAAATGGGTGCTATATATGGCAGAGTAAAAAAGGTTCGTATAAATGCCATCTCACAATCGTTTGTTCATACCAGTGCCAGTGCACAATGGGATAAAGGTGGACAGTTTAAAAAATATACAGATGCCCTTTCGCCTCTCGGTAATGCTTCTGTAGATGATTGTGCCAATCTGTGCATAGCCCTCTTCTCGGATTTGATGAAAGGTGTGACTATGCAAACTATTTACAATGACGGAGGGTTAAAAAATTCGCTTCTGACTCAAAATTTAATGGAATTATTAATTGATATTGTATAACTCGTAAAAACTTAAAATTATGAAAAAGGTTTTACTTTTAACATTCTTTGCGTTTTTCTTGTGTCAAGCATCAGTTGCACAACGTTCTGAACATTGTATCATGGTTGTTTTTAACTATGATTATGGTATGTATATAGGCAGAACTCTTGAGGGTATTGCTGAATATGAACCAGATTGGTATAAAGATCAACCTCGTTATGAAAATAGATTTTACAAAGGATTCGAAGAGAAATTACATAAACGAAAAATAGATAAATTGTGCCGATTGATTTCTGCTGAAGATATCCAAGATATAGAGAATGCGGCATATGTTATTCAAGTGAATATTCACTCTGTTGATACGAATGGCAATACCGCTGCTATTGTAGATTTTAAGTTTGCAGATACCAATGCACTTTCTGTAGTTATTCGTGGTGAAGGAGGTGTATTTGGAACATGGCTAAATCTATTTGGTGATGGAATGCAGAGTTTAGGAGGGAAAATTGTAGATTATATCCATAAAAACAAATTACTATGATCCGACTTAATCAAGTCTCAGACATATTATTTCGCACGCAATCTCTTGACATTGATAAAGAGACATTAACCAATGTTGATGCATGCTATAAATTCCTTGAAACCTTTGCCCAAAACAAAGTCATTTATGGAATCAATACTGGCTTTGGCCCTATGGCGCAATGGCGTGTGGCGGACAAAGATCTACATGCCTTGCAGTATAATATCATTCGCAGTCACTCTACAGGTGCTGGTGAGCCATTAGAGGATATCT
Organism: Paludibacteraceae bacterium; assembly: GCA_017457295.1. Classification (GTDB taxonomy): domain Bacteria; phylum Bacteroidota; class Bacteroidia; order Bacteroidales; family Paludibacteraceae; genus Colicola. Next base: position 3,335 of record JAFTHS010000015.1, read on the forward strand.
ATGTGCGCGCAGCTATGGTTGCGCGCATTGGTTCGTTCTTGCAATGTAAGAGTGGTGTGCATGTGGAAATCGTACAATTGTTGCAGGAATTTATTAATCGAAGTATCATCCCTTTTATTCCCAAGCATGGCAGTGTGGGTGCCAGTGGCGACCTTGTACAATTAGCACATATTGCTCTATGTCTAATTGGAGAAGGAAAAGTACACTATAATAATGAGTGGCGTCCGACGGCTGAAGTACTTCAAGAATGTGGGTTGCAACCTATTAAGATTCATATCCGCGAGGGATTGAGTGCGACCAATGGAACATCAGTTATGACTGGTATTAGCATTGTAAACCAATTCCATGCTGAAAACCTACTTCGTTGGGCTACACTAGCAGGTGTATGGATGAACGAAATAGCTTCTTCTTTTGATGATTGGATGTGTGCTCCCCTTAACGAATACCGTTGTCACGAGGGACAAATAAAGATTGCAGAGCAAATGCGCCAATTGGCTGAGGGTAGTCAATGTTTGCAGAGTCGTGAACATGAACTCTACGACAATGGTCATGCAGATGACGAGGTCTTTGAGCACAAAGTGCAAGCATACTATAGTCTTCGTTGTACACCACAAATACTCGGACCTATTTGGGAAACATTGCAAAACACGCGTCGTATATTGGAAGAAGAACTGAATGCAGCCAGTGACAATCCAATCGTGGATCCAATCACTCAAAATGTATATCATGGCGGAAACTTTCATGGAGACTATATCTCCCTTGAACAAGATAAGGTGAAAATAGCTATAGTACGTTTGACGATGTTAGCAGAGAGACAACTCAATTATCTCTTCCATGATCGTATTAATGGCATACTTCCTCCATTCCTTAATATGGGCACATTAGGTCTTAACTATGGCATGCAAGCATGCCAATTTACAGCCACAAGTACTACAGCTGAGTGTCAAACATTGGCGATGCCAAACTACGTTCACTCCATTCCTAATAACAATGACAATCAGGATATTGTATCAATGGGTACCAATACTGCTGAATTGTGTGCGCAAGTCATTGAAAACTCTTATCAAGTAATGGCTATCCTAATGATGGCATTGGCGCAAGCAGTAGATTGTTTGAATATTCGTGAGCAATTGGCTCCAGCAACACGCGAGCAATACGATGCAATCCGAGCAATCACTTCTACTATAGTTGAAGATACTCCTTTCTATGAGGATATTGAAAAAATGATAAATTATCTACAAACAACCATTTAATTTTTACAGTTATGAATAAGTTTTTAACCTTATTATTGTTCGTTACCATTTCTATTGTATCTTTTGCGCAAGATATAATCATCACAAAAGATAAAGAACGAATTCAAGCCAAAATCTTAGAAGTGTCAAAAGATGAAATCAAGTACAAGAAATTTACATACCAAGATGGTCCTGTTTTTTCGATTGATATCGACGAGATTGTGACTGTTGCTTACGAAAATGGCGAGGTAGAAATATATAATGAAGAAACCATCGAAGAAAAAAATGAAATGATTCAAGCTAAGGCAGAAGCTTTGCGCAAACAAGAAGCTATGTATGGTACCTTGATCAAAGAAGATGATTTGTACTATCTTTGCGATAGGGATAAAAGAACAAAGATGGATAAAGAAGCATATCTGGAATTCATTCAAGACAACTGCCCAGAAGCCTATAAAAGCTATAAGAAGGGAAATAGACTTTGGAAAGCTGGATTTGGTTTGTTAGGCAGTGGCTTAGGAATGACTCTATTGGTGGGAACTCCCTTGTATGTTTTTGGAATTCTAGAAGATTATGAAGAGTATCGTATAGCTGGTTCTGCTTTTCTTACCATGGGATCGCTTGCTACTAGTGGCTCTATTCCATTGTTAGTTGTTGGAGGTATAAAGAGAAACAACTCTCATGAAGTGTATAATGATCATTGTAAAAATCCTCAGTATTTGTCTTTTAGTATCAATGCTAAAGCAAATGGTGTGGGATTAGCATTGAATTTCTAATAATGATGGTGGTAAATAATAAAGTGCGATACGCTTTGGTTACTGGCGGTAGCCGTGGTATTGGTCGTGCAATTGCAGAGCGATTAGCCCGTGATGGCTATTCAGTGGTGATTAACTACAAGAGTAATGATACGGCAGCTCAGGAAGTGCTACAAAAAATATTGCAAGAAGGAGGTCAAGCCGAATTATTAAAGTTTGATGTCACCTCCCCAACTGCCATACAAGAGGCATATACCAGTTGGTGTGCTGCACATGAGGGGGCTCACTTTGATGTGCTCATCAATAATGCTGGAATCCGTCGTGACGGATTGATGGTGTTTATGGAAGATCAGGATTGGGCAGATGTAATGCGCACCAATCTTGATTCGTTCTTCTATTTGACCAAGTTAGTAGTCAATCCTATGATACGTGCGCGTCGTGGACGCATAGTCAATATCACCTCCATCTCTGGTGTAACAGGACTGCCTGGGCAAGTGAATTACTCTTCAGCCAAAGCAGCCTTGATAGGTGCAACCAAAGCACTTTCTAAGGAGTTGGCTGCGCGCAAGATTACGGTCAATGCAGTAGCACCTGGCTTTATTGCTACGGATATGACAGCGGAATTAGATGAGTCCGAACTCAAGAAAACTATCCCTATGGGACGCTTCGGACAACCCGAAGAAGTGGCTGCATTGGTTAGTTTTCTCGTTAGCGATGAGGCTGCATATATCACAGGACAAACTATCAATATTGCAGGAGGTATAGGATGAGAAGAGTAGTTGTTATTGGTATCGGCATCTGGAGTTGCCTTGGTCAAAACAAGGAAGAGGTTACTTTGTCGCTTAAACAAGGTAAAAGTGGTATAGGCATTGATGATGCAAGAAAAGAATATGGTCTCATCAGCCCGCTCACAGGTATTGTTCCAACTCCAGAACTCAAATCATTGCTCCATCGTCGCATCCGCATGAGCATGTCGCAGGAGGCGATGTATGCCTATATGGCGAGCCGTGAAGCATTTGAGCAAGCAGGCATCAACGAGCAATATTTATTAGAGAACGAAGTGGGAGTGCTATTTGGCAATGATAGCACTGCTCAGGCTACTATTGAGATGCATGAGATAATGCGCGAGAAACATGATTCTTCTTTGCTCGGTTCAGGATTAATATTTCAATCAATGAACTCCACGGTCAATATGAATCTATCTACCATTTTTCACTTACGCGGTATTAACTTTTCTGTATCGGCAGCATGTGCTAGTGGTAGTCATTCTATAGGTTTGGGAGCGATGTTCATTCGTCAAGGCTTGCAAGATATGGTACTCGTAGGTGGTGCCCAAGAGGTCAATCCTTACGCAATGGCTGCGTTTGATGCCTTAGGCACTTTTTCAACTCGTATTGACGAACCAACACAAGCAAGTCGTCCATTTGATCAAAACCGAGATGGTCTCGTGCCAAGTGGTGGTGCAGCAGCATTAGTCCTAGAGGATTATGACCATGCTATTGCTCGTGGTGCAACTATCTTAGCTGAGGTAGTAGGTTATGGATTCTCAAGCAATGGTGGTGGCATATCACAGCCCAGTGAGCAGGGGTCGTATATCGCTATGCGGCGTGCGTTGGATGATGCTGGTATGTCGGCAGAAGAGATAGATTATGTGAATGCACATGCCACTTCTACTCCTCAAGGTGACAAAGAAGAGGCACAGGCCCTTGCGCGTTTGTTTGCTAATAACAAGACATGGATTAGCAGCACTAAGTCCATGACTGGTCATGAGTGCTGGATGGCTGGTGCCAGCGAGGCTGTGTATAGCATTTTGATGATGCAACATAATTTTGTAGCTCCAAATATTAATCTCTTTGATGTGGATGACTCGGCTGCGAGTTTACTCATCGCTACCGAAGCAAAAGAGATGCCAGTCAACACTGTACTTAGTAATTCGTTTGGATTTGGTGGAACCAATAGTGCATTAATCTTACGTAAAATAAAATAACATTTAAGTATATGGAAATTCAAGAAATTACAGAAAAAATCGAAATGATTCTTGTAGAAGAATTCGAAATTGATGCAGAGAAACTTCAACCTACTGCTTTGCTAAAGCAAGACGTTGGTATTGACTCGTTGGATTTTGTGGATATTGTAGTCGCGATTGAGCGCGAATTTGGTTTTAAACCTACTGCTCAAGAGCTCAAACAAGTGAAAACATTGGGAGAACTTTATACCTTTATTCAGGAGCGAGCTTAATGCGTTGGAATGGGCAGACAGCAGGTACTACATGGATGCAACAGACATTAGTTGTACTCTTTAAGTATGTAGATATACGTATCATATATGCTATTATGAGCATATGGCTTATTTGGTATATCATCATGCGTCCATCTGCCACTAAGGGAATCTATCGCTTTCATCGTTTTAGAAGACAGCGCACTGTCTTGCAATCTTGCATAGACACATATCGTACTTATTATAACTTTGGCGAAGCTGTTATGGACCGCTTCGCTATATATGCAGGATATCAATTTAAAATGGATTTTCCTAACAAAGCGGAAGTCCAACACTATTTTGAAGGAAAGGATAGTTTTTATCTCTTATTTTCCCATCTCGGAAACTCTGAAATGGCTGGTTATTGTTTGAATACGCCTAACAAAGTGATGAATATACTCATGTATATGGGTGATACTGAAACTGTAATACAGAATAGAACAAATGCTTTGGCGAGAAACAACTTGCGCGTTATCCCAATGCAAGGAGAGATGATGAATCATATTTTTGCGATTACAGAGGCGTTAGATAATGGTGAAATAGTAGCTATGGCTATTGACCGTATCGTGCACTCCAAACCAATAGCATGCCCATTCATGGGAGAGAATGCTCTGTTCCCTATCGGCCCATTCCGAATATGTACAACGCTTAAACATCCTGTCCTATTCCTAAGTGTTATCAAATCACGCTGGAATACATATACTGTTCATATCCGATTACTTGACCATACTACTATCGGAACAAAGGTGGAACAAACCAATAGCTTAGCACAAACAGTCGTCTCTGTATTAGAAGAGATGACACACCAATACCCATATCAGTGGTTTAATATGTTTGACTTTTGGAATAAAGAAAATGAGTGATATTTTACATATAATACCTCAGCGTCCTCCTTTTATATTTGTTGATGAGGTCTCTTTTGCCGATGAGCAACGTGCAGAGATCTGTTATACCATAACGGAGGATTGTCCTTTGGTGAATAATCATCAACTGCCATTGGCTGGTGTATTAGAACATGTGGCGCAGTCTTGTGCTGCGCGCATTGGGTATCTCCAATCCACACAAAACGAGCCAATACGAATTGGCTATATTGGGGCTGTCAAAAAAATTGAATTGAAACGGATACCCATAGTCGGTGAGCGTTTACTAACCAAGGTGATGCTACTTGAAAATGTCTTGGATATTTCTCTATTGCAATGCGATACATTCATAGAGGGAGAACTCATCGCTCAAACCACTTTAAAATTGGCACTCATGTAGTATGTATTGTATTGCACATCACATATTATCACCTTTGGCCAATGGATCAAAAGCGAATCTACAAGCCATTCTATTAGGAGAAAGTGCGCTATCATCCTACCATCAGCATTTCCCTTCAGTAGAACCATTTTGCGCATCATTATTTGAGAGTGCACCAACTTTTAAGCAATTGTGTATTCAATCGGCTTCGCAAGCTATTCAGGAGGCAAATATTGATGCGTCTTCTTCTGCGGTAGTCTTTGTTATTTCTACCACCAAAGGAGATAACCTACAACTCCTATCTCCTGCCCAACAAATAGTACGTCACTTTGGCAATCCGAATAGCCCCATTGTAGTGTCCAATGCTTGTGTGTCTGGTGTTAGTGCGCAGATTGCAGCATGGAGACTATTGAGGTCTGGCAAATACACTACAGCCATTGTAATCGGGTGCGATGTACAAAGTCAATTTATTGTCTCTGGCTTCCAATCCTTCAAGGCCTTATCCGATTCGCCTTGCCGACCATTTGATGCAGAGCGCACAGGATTGAATTTAGGCGAAGCCGTTGCCACGATGATATATAGCATAGAGTGCCCTAAAAAAGCGTGTTGGCAACTTACGGCAGCCAGTATGCATAACGATGCAAATCACATTTCCGGACCAAGCCGTACAGGCGAGGGCAGCTATAGATGCTTAGTTGATGTGATGCAGCACTGCGATACGGCGGATATCCATGCACTGAGTGTACATGGTACAGCCACACCTTATAATGATGAGATGGAAGCTATAGCCATACATCGAGCTCATATGCACGAAGTGCCTATATTGGCCTTCAAAGGCTACTACGGACATACCATGGGAGCTGCAGGAGTATTAGAGACAATATTAACGATGTTCGCTTTGGAGAATGGCACCTTGATAGGCAATCCAAGATATGAAGCCTGCGGCACGTCGTATGCGCTGAACATAACGAAGGAACATCGGTCATTAGGAAAACTGCCAATGCATTTTATTAAGATGATGTCGGGTTTCGGAGGATGTAATGCTGCTATTCGACTAAGTTATTGTGGATGTGATGAACTATAACGAAGTAAACATAAGGATTACGCCATCTTCAGCGCAGATGAACGGAGAGGATATTGCATGGAGTCCATCGGATAGAGGAATCCTCTTTGATCTGTTTCAGAAATATGCCAAAGGCTATGCTAAATTCTACAAGATGGACACATTGTCGCAGTTGGGTTTTATAGCTACGGAGATACTACTGCAACATTATCCGCTAACACCGCAACAGCATGATGAGTGCGCTATAGTGTTTGGCAATAGCTGTGCGTCGATAAAAAACGATAGAGACTATCTGCAGACGATAATCGACCCCAATAGTTACTATCCCAGTCCATCACTGTTTGTGTATACGTTACCAAATATTGTTACTGGAGAGATTGCCATCCGACATAAACTATATGGTGAGACTTGCTTTTATGTGTTAGAAAACAAAGAGCAATTGTTTGAACTTGCAGACCATCAACTCCGATTAATGCATATCAATGCGGCTTTGATAGGATGGGTTGAATGTGAAAATGAAAATAACTTTTACGCTAATATAAAATTATTATGGAAGAATTGATTTTAGAACTGAAACAACAAATCATTGAGGTTTTGAACTTTGAAGACATGACACCAACAGACATCGAAACAGATGCCCCTCTCTTTGGTGAAGGATTGGGTTTGGATTCCATTGATGCGCTGGAACTGATAGTTCTTTTGGATAAAGGCTATGGCATCAAGTTGGCAGACCCTAAGGCAGGCAAAGAAGTCTTTAAGTCTGTGCGCGTAATGGCAGAATATATTCAAGCAAATAGAACGAAGTGAAAATAGCCATTACAGGAATAGGCATTATCTCTGCTATAGGGCGCGATCAAACAGAAACATTGGCGTCGTTGCAAATGGAGAAATCAGGAATTGGAGCTATGCAATACTTGCGTAGTACACATACTGATTTGCCTGTAGGTGAGGTCAAGTTTTCCAATGAGGAGCTCCGTGCACTATTGCAAATTCCACACACCGAAGCAATCAGTCGCACATCACTTTTAGGTTTATCCGCCGCCAAAGAAGCATTGTGTCAAGCTAACATCCAAGATGTACAAGATATGGCATTCATCTCTGGCACTACAGTGGGCGGTATGGATACCACTGAGTGCTATTGGGAGGATTGGAAAAATGGTCAGAAATTGGAGTATATCGCCCAACACGAAGCTGGTGCCTCTACAAAGAAGATAGCCGAACATATAGGTAATTTTGCATACAGTACCACGCCTTCTACAGCGTGTTCTTCTGCGCTCAACTCTATCATGATAGGTGCTAACATGCTCCGTACCAGAAAGGTACGCAGGGCCTTGGTTGGAGGTGCGGAGAGTCTCAGCAAGTTTCATCTGAATGGGTTCAACAGTCTGATGATATTGGATGCCCAACCCTGCCGCCCCTTTGATGCCACACGTGCAGGACTCAACTTAGGCGAAGGTGCTGCATACATGGTCATTGAGTCCGAAGAGGAGGCGTTGGAGCGAGGTGCAAATATATTAGGTTATATTGCTGGATATGCTAACGCATGTGACGCATTTCATCAGACAGCATCCTCGGCGGATGGTGAAGGTGCTTTTCGCGCGATGGATAAAGCCATGCAGATGGCTCATGTTTGTCCATGTCAGGTGGATTATCTCAATGCTCACGGAACAGGCACCCCGAACAATGATGCGAGCGAAAGTGCCGCTATACAGCGATTGTTCGGTGAAAATATACCTAAGATATCTTCCACCAAGTCCTTTACGGGTCATACGACCTCCGCATCAGGTTCGATAGAGGCAGTGATTTGTCTGCTATGTATGCAGCACGGTTTTGTGCCTGCCAACCTGCATTGGGAGCATTGCGATGAGAACCTCATTAGGCCTTTATTACACAACCAAACGGCAGAAATGGAATATGTGCTGTGTAACTCGTTTGGATTTGGCGGTAACAATTCATCCTTGTTGCTGAGTAAGACAGTGGGAACCGACTTGTCGGTCGCAGATGTACCCATTCTAATCACTCAATCGGAAATAGTATTAGAGGCAGAGCCGAAGCAGTATGTGTCAGTTGCCGAATCGCGCCGCATGACACCCCAAACGAAACAGGTCTTGTCTGTAGCATTGAAGGCGTTGGAGCATCACTCAACCGATGTGGACGCTATCATATGTGCTACACAATATGGCTGTATGCGTAACTCGGTTCTGTTCTTGAAGGATATGCTCAGCAGCAACGAGCAGGAAGTCAAACCAACACCTTTCATCCAATCGACACATAACACCATAGCATCCATGTTGGCTATTAAACTGCACAATCATGGCTATAATATCACTTATTCGCATGGCGAACAGTCATGGCATGATGCTATGCAAGATGTGCAGATGCAAATGCAATTAGGCATGTTGCAATCTGCACTGATAATAGCTTTTGACGAAAAGGTCGAAGAATGGGATGAGATGCTGCAAAAAGTATCATACTCATCTCAAAATATAGCCAAAGCACAAATCATAACTCTTACGAAATAGTCATGGTACGATTAATAGTATTGGTTTTAATTCAAAGTCTATTTCTTTGCGGTGGGCAAGTGATGATGAAGTTGGCATTGAGTAGCATCGACAAAGCTGTTTTGAGTTGGTCATTTATTGTCGGCCAACTAACCAATTGGTGGTGGCTTGGTTGTGGGATTAGTTTTTCGGTAGCAGGAGTTATGTGGATGTACATACTGAAGCATTATCCCTTTTCGCAGGCATATCCTTTGTCCAGTATTGCGTATATAATGGGTATGGTAGCTGCCATGCTGGTATTTCATGAGCAAATTGCGTGGACGCAATGGGTGGGCATATTGCTCATTATGGCGGGTTGTTTTTTTGTAGCAAACTAATGTGGTATGAATATATTTGTTATCCTTATAAGTGTAATATTGCAATTAAGTGCTGATTTTCATCAGACTAAGCAATCCCAGTTTTTGGTAGAGGACCAAGTGGCGGTGGGACATCTGACCTATCGTTCGCCCGACTATCTGCGCTGGGAGTACACGGCACCCATGCAATTGGTGTGGGAGTTAGATGGCGAAAAGACCAATGTGACACCCCAAGTTAAGCGCTTGTTGAAACTAATCATGCATACGATAGCCTGTAACGAACTGCAGAGTACTGCCGACTTCGAGGTGGCAATAAAAGATGGTGTTTATCACTTGCTACCCAAAAACCGTGAACTCAGGCAGTTCTTCTCTGCCATACAACTGGAGATGGATACTAAAACCAATGTGGCTAAAAAAGTGGTTTTGACCGAGAAGAATGGAGATATTACAACCATAGTTTTTGATAATATATGCTTATAAATGATTTTTATCATATCATTGCACGTGCGGAGAAAAGCGTCACTATTCAGTTAGAGCCTTCTCATCCGATATATGCGGCACATTTTCCAGATAATCCCATCACGCCTGGTGCGTGCTTGGTGCGCATAGCGGAGGAATTGGTAGGCGGATGCATGCTAAGTATCACGAATCTCAAATTCATGCGACCTGTTCTGCCTACTGATACCATCACCTATGTGTTTGAACAGAAAAAAGAAAATATATATACGATTACCATACAATCCCTCGATACAATCTATGCGCGCTTCATCGCTACATATATGTGCCCTGATTCCAACGTATAACAACGCCAATACTATATTGGAAATAGTGCAGCGTACCCGTAAACAACTCAAGGATATTATTGTCGTTGTGGATGGTTGTACCGATAATACTTTATCCTTACTTCAGGAATTGGATTTTCCGATTCACATTGTTTCATATTCCAAAAATAGAGGTAAAGGCTATGCACTTAAACAAGGTTTTAAGAAAGCTATCGAATTAGGATTTGAATATGCCTTAACCATAGATTCTGACGGTCAACACTATCCAGAGGATATCCCTTTATTGATTAGTGCATTGAAAAAACATCCCGGTTCATTAGTAGTTGGTAGTCGAAAACTTGTGTCAAAGAATGTACCAGGTACAAATAAATTTGCTAATAAATTCTCAAACTTCTGGTTTCGTTTACAAACCCATGTAAAATTACCCGATACACAGACGGGTTTTAGGATATATCCGCTGAAACAACTATATGGTCTCTCTATAATGACTCGTAGGTACGAAGCGGAACTATTGCTTTTGGTCTTCGCTGCGTGGCACAATGTGCCTTTGTTGCCCGTGGATATACGGGTCTATTACCCACCCAAAGAGGAGCGTATTTCGCATTTCCGCCCAGCAGTAGATTTTACTCGAATCAGTATCCTCAATGTCTTTTTATGTATAGGATCCCTGCTATATGGCTATCCAATGATGTACTGGAGTACGTTGTATTCATTCGGATTGTGGGGACCTCTGATGCTACTCTTGGTACAGCCATTATCGATGCTCTATTTCCTTGTCTATGGCAAAAGTGATACATCCAAATTGCGGTATAGGACTTTTATGGCTAATTTTGCGGGATGGTGTATCAAACATATACCAGGACTGGATGCCTCGGTGAACAATCCTCATCGCCATATCATAGGCGAAAAACCGACGCTATATATATGCAACCATCAATCCGTACTCGATATAATATTAATTTTTAGTCTAACACCTAAGTTGATTGTCCTAACCAAGGAGTGGGTATGGCGCAACCCTGTATTAGGTATCATACTGCGTTTGTCAGATTGCCTACCTATCACATACGGCAATGAAGTCAATTTAGAGCGCATGCGCGAGATGGTTGCGCGTGGATACTCCATCATGATTTTCCCTGAGGGTACACGTACCCCTAATGGTGATATTGTGCGCTTTCATCGTGGCGCATTTTATATAGCAGAGCAACTTTCGTTGGATATCTGTCCTATGCTTATTCGTGGCATGTACTCAGTACTCTCCAAGAACGAATTTCGTATACGTCCAGGCAAAGTGGTGCTGGATATTCTGCCGCTAATCAATGTGCATGATAAGTCGTTTGGAGACAACTTCAAGAAGCGAACGGTCAACTTTGAGAGGTATTATGCGCATATCTTAGATAAACGCTTAGAGGATACTGTTGGTATTATTGGGGCAGGAGTAGGGGGGCTATTTACTGCTGCTTTGCTCGCTGAGAAGGGCTACCAAGTAACGGTATTAGAACAAGCTCCATACTATGGTGGCGGTTTATCCTCGTTTAGTCGCAATGGAGTCAATTGGCAAACAGCAACGCATGTTGTTTGTGGATTCCGTGAGAATCAGCCCATCGGAGCCATCCTCAAGCGTCTAAATATACATATTGAGATAGAGGAGAGTCGTTTCGATAATCTTCCTGTGGAACTGATTGGCGAGCATGAGATAGCTTATTTTCAGCAAGGTGTCGCGCGACTGATAGGTGGATCGCAGATGCTTGCAGATGAACTTTGCACCTATATAGTTAGACATGGTGGACGCATTTTGTGCGGAGAGCATGTTGAAGCCTTGGTGCTCGATGGGGACAGGGTATCTTCTATTCGAACTCAAAAAGATCAATTTGTTTTTGCGAATGTGATATCCACTATTCATCCTAAGCAGTTACTCTCTTTGACTAAAGAACCCATCTTTAGAAAAGTGACAACCAATAGGATTTTGAGTACACAAGAATCTTTTGGGACATTCAAGTTGTATATCTTGCTCAAAGAAAATATGTTGCCGCACGATGAAGTGACGCATTACATCCCCGATAAACGCTTGTTGGTACTAACACCACCACATGTGAAAGAGCCTACTTATGCCCGCACCATAGAGTGCATCATGCCTATTTCCTATAGTGATTTGGCACAATGGCAACACCATCGCAAAGACCATTATCAACAATATCAGTTGTATAAAGAGCAACAGTCTGCTATGATCATAGATTGCATCAGCCAGCTGTATCCTACTATTAAAGAATGTATTGCAGAATACTTCTCTGCCACATCCCTTACTTACCGCGATGAGTGTTTGACCCCCGAGGGAGCTATGTTTGGTATGGCAGAACCAGTAGGTGGAGTAACAACAAGAATATCCAATTTATTTGTCGGTGGACAAAATTGCTATTTGCATGGTATTTATGGCACTATAATGACAGCAGTAGAAACAATTAAATCAATGGAGAATAATGATGTATAAGAGATTTTTTGTTTCGGTAATTTTACTAGTATGTTTTCTGTCCTTATTTGGCAAGGCAAGAGAATTAACTCCCTATTTAGCAGACCCCGATACTAATACCGGGATAGCAGTCATTATATGCCCAGGCGGAAGTTATAGTTGGCTGGATATGAAAACTGAGGGCGTGATACCTGCAAAATGGTTACAATCTAATGGTATCAACGCTTTTGTTCTAAAGTATCGTGTTGCTTCCGTTGGAGCTTATATATTTGGTTTTAGGGTGTTAGGAATTGGACATAAATACCCAGATATGTTAAATGATGTAGAATGGGCTTTGGAGGAGATTTACACAAACGCGGATAAATATAATGTCGATACGGCTAAAATTGGTGTGATGGGATTTTCAGCTGGTGGACATTTGGCAATGCTCTCATATTTGCATAATAAGACCTCTTACAAACCAAAGTTTCTCTGCCCTATATATCCAGTAGTAACAATGAATAATGAGCAATTTGTGCATAAACGCTCACGCCGTGGGGCACTTGGAGTATGGAGACAATATAATAAGTCAATGTGTGATTCATTATCTGTAGAAGACCAAATACCAGAAGATTGTCCACCTGTTTTTTTGGTGAATTGTAAAGATGACCCTATTGTACATTGTCAAAATTCAGAATTATTAGATTCAGCTTTAAACGTGAAAAATATTCCTCATCGATATATCAAATACACTATAGGGGGACATGGCTTTGGAGCTTGCGAAGAAAAATGTTCAAGTGAGTGTAGATTATGGAAAAATGAATTTTTATTATGGATATCGAATTTCAATCAGTAGAAGAAATACGCCTACTGCAGGAGCGTCTCCTCTCGCAACAAATAGCGTATGTTAGCCAACATTCTCCCTATTATAAGAGTATGTTTGCAGCATTGGACATAGATGTAAAAACCATAAAAAGCATAGCGGATTTGCAAAAACTTCCTTTTACCGATAAAAAGGATTTGCAACTCTATAATGAGGATTTTCTCTGTGTTCCTAAGGTAGATATAGTCGATTATATCACAACTTCGGGTACTTTAGGTGATCCAGTTACATTTGGTTGTACCGAGAATGATCTACAGCGTTTGGCATACAATGAACACAAATCCTTTGCTTGTGCTGGTATACAAAAAGGCGATATCCTCCAACTTATGACCACCATGGACAAACGCTTTATGGCGGGCTTGGCATATTGGTTGGGCATCCGCGATTTAGGTGCAAGCATTATTCGTGTGGGCAATGGTATTCCTGAATTGCAATGGGATACAATCATGCGTATCAAACCCAATGCCATCATGTGTGTGCCATCCTTCATCCTTCGCCTAATCGAATATGCAGAAGCTAATAATATCGATTATCGACATTCCTCAATCAAGAAAATCATAGGCATTGGTGAAGGACTTCGCGACCAAGATTTCAATCTCAACTTATTAGGACAAAAAATCCACGAGAAATGGCCAGAGGTGCAATTGTTTGCTACATATTCTTCTACAGAAATGTCTGCAACTTTTTCTGAATGTGAATATGGTTGTGGCGGACATGTACACCCGGAATTGATAATAGTAGAGATTATAGGTGAAGATAATCTACCTGTACCTGATGGGCAAGTTGGAGAGGTTGTAATTACTACTTTAGGAGTAGAGGGCATGCCCTTGCTTCGTTTCCGTACAGGCGATATAGCAGCTAAAGTGCTACAACCATGTCAGTGTGGACGCAATTCATACCGCTTAACCCCATTAGTAGGACGCAAAAACAATATGATTAAACTCAAAGGTACAACCATTTATCCACCTGCTATCAATGATGTGTTAGATAATACAGACTATGTAGTTAATTATGTGGTTCGTGTAGTTACTTCTGCAGCAGGTACAGATGATGTGATTGTGCAGGTAGGATGCCGCACATCGTTAGAAGAGGACGCGATAATTAAAGACCTTAAAGATCGCTTCCGTTCTAAATTGCGTGTAGCTCCACATGTTCAGATTTTACCTATAGAAGATATACAGAAAGTGAATTTTCCTGCTAAAAGTAGAAAGCCAATCAAGTTTATAGATGGACGTACTCATTAAAATATACGATTATTTCTCACAACATAAAAGACTTTTATGGGGAGCAATAATTATGCTTGTTGTGTTATTAGGTGTATTAACAGCCACTTTAAAATACAACGAGGATATATTTGATTTTCTACCAGTAGATGATGAGTACCATGAGTCTATGGAAATTTACACGAAGATTTCGGATGCCAATCGTATCGTCATCATCTTCGAAAGCCAATCACCTGATAGTATTTGTGCTGCCATCGATGAGTGGGCTGACCATATTCCTAACTCCATTACCGAAGTGGATATGATGGAATATATTGAGCAGCTTTGTTTTGTATATCAAAACATGCCATATTTCCTGACGGAAACGGACTATAGAAAGTTAGATACCTTACTCACTGAAGATAATATCCAGCGTGCAGTACAAAATTGTAGAAATGTTCTTTCAATTCCTGGAACGAGTTTCTTATACAAATCCTTCTCTTACGATCCATTCCAATTGATCCCATTGTCAAGAGGTGCCAGTGGGCAATATGCAGGAGCCCAATCTGCTTTTGCCAGTTATAATGGGTATATGATGACGGCTGACCAAACATTAGGATTTGCTTTTCTTGATTCGCCTTATGGAAGTACCGAAACGCAAAACAACAAAGCGTTGGTAGATTCTCTTTCCAATACGATACAAGCAATTACATCCCAGCATCCATCTGTAGATATTCGTTTGTTAGGCGCACCCGTTGTGGCTGTCGAGAATGCCAACCGTATCAAGAAGGACACCATATTGATCATCATTGTTTCCGCAATTGCATTTATATTCTTGCTTCTATATGCTTTTCCACATCGTAAGGATATTTTTCTTATACTTCTTAGTGTCGTGTTTGGCGCGTTGTTTGGTACTGCGGCATTGGCTATCTTTGCCAGAGAAGTATCGATGATAGTATTAGGTATTGGAGCAATCCTGATGGGTATTGCAATCAACTATCCCCTCCATTTGTTGGTACATCAGCGATATACCACATCCGTGCGACAAACGCTTCGCGAGGTGTTGTCGCCTTTGATTGTTGGTAATATTAGTACAATAGGGGCGTTCATGGTATTACTACCACTGCAAGCTCCAGCATTAAAGCAATTAGGTATTTTCTCATCTGCAATGTTATTGGGTACAATCCTATTTTGCGTGTTCATTCTTCCTCATCTCATGAGTTCGTCTTCGACTATAGTACGCGAAATACCAACTCCCAATCTCCCTAATAAGTACAAACAAGTTCTTCCCTATATTATAGTTCCGCTTCTCATTATTCTTCTCTTGATACCATGTGTCACATCGGGTGATTTGTTCGACTCTAATCTGAGTAATATCAATTATATGACCTCCCAACAACGCAAAGATTTTGCGTTCTTTGAGTCTGTGGCGCCCCAATCTGCTGAACCAGCGTATCTTGTGAATGATGCAAAATCCGAATTAAATCGCCGATTAGAGTTGTGGAATCAATATTGGCAACAAAAAGACGTAGAGCAAATAACTAATGCTTTTGATCAGGCAGCAGCCTCTTCTGGTTTTCGCTCTTCTATGTTCTCTCCATTCCTATCAGTAATATCTCAACCTTATTTAGCATTAGATTTGTCCAACAAAGATAATCTCGTCCAACTATGGCCTGGTAAATTTGATACTACAACCATGAATGCCAAAATCACGACGGCATTGTCTGAAAATTTTGACTATATAGGTATTTTTTGTTCCATCATAGTATTCCTATTCTTATGGATGAGTTTCCACAATATCCTATTGGCACTTATTGCCTTCATACCTATGGCCGTTAGTATGGGACTGGTTGTCGGAATCATGCATTTAACAGGATTGCAGTTCAATATTGTAAATATCATCTTGGCTACCTTCATCTTTGGACAGGGTGATGACTATACTATCTTTGTGCTGGAAGGCTGCCTATATGAGCTCAAAACAGGCAAAAAGATACTTTCTCAATACAAACAATCCATCATTCTTTCCGCTCTAATGATGCTCATCGGCATCGGTGTATTGGTGTTTGCTAAGCATCCTGCTATGTTTTCATTGGGTGTAGTGACGTTAATAGGTATGGTATGTGTGGTGTCTATGGCATACTTTTTGCCTCCATCCCTATTGCGGGTAGCATGCAAGGTACCTGCATTAAAAAAGTATATACTCCAATAATATTATAGCCAAGCTATAATTAGATGTGGATTGTTGTATATACTAACAATATATCAACCTACAACCTGAACCGTTATGCGTATTCCTATTGGAATAATCGTTTGCTGGATATGCTGTTCTATCCATGCACAACAGTACCATGGCACACTACTTTATACATGGAACAACAATAACTCAATGAATATCTATCTTCCGCAAGATTACTTTTCGTCCGAAGAATATTATCCAGTTTTATATCTTTTGCATGGTGTAAATGACAATGAATTATGTTGGTTGAAGGAGGTTAATGTCAGGCTAATGTTCGATGAGTTAATATCAAAGGGAGAAATGCGTGAGATGATTATTGTAATGCCGAGTGTTTCTGGCTTGGTCAATGGCAGTTATGAATCTTCATTTGATACAATAATGTCCTATGTTGAAAGTATTTTTCGAATATATAAGAACAAAGAATTTCATGCTATAGCAGGCATAAGTTTGGGTGGATTTTATGCCATGCATATATCGCATAGATGCTACAATCATTTTGACTATGTTGGTCTGTTTTCTGCTATTTATACAACTGACAAAAAAAGCATCTTTAAGAAGGAGCGTGAAGCTCTGTTTGGTATAACTCAAACTTCGCCTATCATCTATAAAAACACGGAGAAAGAGTTAGAGAAACTGTTCCAATGTAATCCTAAATTATATTTTATATCTATAGGTAAACACGATTTTTTGTACAATCAAAATGTATTATTTCGTAACTATTTAACAGAAAATAAATATCCGTTTGTTTACCATGAAACTGGTGGAGGGCATGATTGGAAGAACTGGCAATCCTACTTGATGATATTCTTGCCGCTTTTGTTTAATGATTTGCCAGATACAATTAATACGCAATATAAGGACTTAGAAGATGATAAGGCATTAGAGGATATTATAATTTAGTTAAATCTTGATCCTAAGTGCATAAATGTTAATTACTAAATATGTATACATGGGTAATGACTTGACTGATTAGGTGCGTATTATTTTTTGTAGGGAGCGGCGAGCGACTCCCCGATTTTTTTTCTTTGGTAGCATGGCTTGGGCTATGCTACCATTTTTTTGCACTTGATTGTTTTCATCCCTTGTATGTTGCCTACCTCAAGAAGAAAATGCTTCGCTGCCGTTATGCCTGCATTGATTGTTTGCTGCCGTTACATCTGCTATTGTTCCCTGCCTTAGCGATTTGTTGATACATCCTTTCCGGTGCAAAGTTAGTTACGTTCTCCGTTAGCCTACAAGGTTACACGGAGTTTTGTCGTTACCTAAAAAATCTTCCTTTTTCTTCTCTGTAGAAAACGAGTATTGTTTTCCAAAAACCTTGTTGACACTCTGTCCGAACACTTATAAAGCACCGTAAAGGTTATATCAAACGCTAACGGCATTAAACGCAAATGTTAAACTACAAATCAATTACAATTATGGCACAACTTAGTATTTCTTTCGGTCTTGAGTTCAGCAACCAAGTAATGAACAACCAAGTAAATGTAAAGGTTTCTCACCGCTTCAGCAATACCGCAAATGAAGAAGATTTGAATTGGGGCGACATTTACGAAGAGTATTTAGATTTTGAATACACGAGCCAATCATGGAAATAATAACTAATAAATAAATCGTTTAACTACTAAAATTTTACAACTATGGCAACAAAGAAACAAACACAGAACCAAGCAACAGAGCAAACAACTGCCCAAGTATCAAGCAAAATGAGAGCGTACCGCGAACACCTCAAA
>JAFTHS010000139.1 GCA_017457295.1 Paludibacteraceae bacterium
AGAGGTCTTGCTGCCATGTTTGATTATCAGTATTGTGATGATTTTCATCTCACGCCCTATAGCGGTATTCCTTTGTATGTTGCCATTCAAGCAGTACAAGCGTAACGACAAGATGCTGCTCAGTTGGGTAGGATTGAAGGGCGCTGTGCCTATTATCTTCGCTATTATGTGCGAGGCGAACAATGTACCGCATGCAGACCTTATCTTCAATATCGTCTTCCTCTGCACCATCGTTTCGCTCATCGCGCAAGGTACAACCTTGTCGGGGGTGGCAAAGAAACTCAAACTGGCTACTCCACCTGTGGAACTCAAGAAACTCATCCACTTTGATATTGATCTGCCAGAGGAGGTAGAGTCTTCTGCCACAGAGATTGAGGTGAAAGAGGAAATGCTCGTTCATGGCAATTTGCTCAAAAATCTCATTTTCCCTGACAAGACTTTGGTCATCATGGTACGCCGAGGCGAAGACTTCTTTGTGCCAACGGGCAATTCCGAATTGGAGGTAGGCGACCAACTGCTTGTCATCACCGATAACGATGCTATGCTTGCTGCTCAATATCTTGAGGAAACAAATGAGGAGGAGAGCAAACATTGGGGCATGCAACTCATCAACAACACATGGGACTTTGCTAAACAAAAATGGCAACAACTCGTTGCTGGTAAAAAGAAATAAAACCTATATCATGAAACACAACTCATTTATTTTCGTCGCGCTATTTAGCCTTGCATCCCTTCTTTCAGGATGCCAATCGAGCGACATCTACCAACCATGGTCTAAAGAAAAAGCGAAAGCTTGGTACGCGGAGCACCCGTATCGTGCAGGATGTAATTTCCAACCTAGCACTGCCATCAACCAAATTGAGATGTGGCAATCTGCCACCTTTGATGCGGCTACTATCGACCGCGAATTGGGATGGGCAGAGGAGATTGGCCTCAATGTCATGCGCGTGTACTTGAGCAGCGTGGTATGGCAAAACGAGCCCGAATCTTTCAAACAAAACATTGATGAGTATCTCACCATTGCTGACAAGCATCATATCAAGACACTCTTTGTCTTCTTCGACGACTGCTGGAACCCCGAATCTACCTATGGCGAGCAACCAGCTCCCAAGCCTGGTATCCACAACTCGGGTTGGGTACAAGACCCTGCCGTTAGTTTGCGCGCAGACACAGCAACTCTCTTCCCTATCCTTGAGGCATATGTCAAAGATGTGATGACTACTTTCAAAGACGACCCACGTATCTGGATGTGGGATCTCTACAACGAGCCGGGCAACACAGGCCACAAGATGACCTCCATGCCATTGCTCCAAAACGTCTTCCGTTGGGCACGCGAATGCCAAGTAAGCCAACCATTGACCGTAGGCGTATGGTTTATGGAATGTCCTGAACTCAACCAATTCCAATTGGCCAACTCGGATATCATCTCCTATCACAACTATAGCAACCCTGACATCCATCGCCAATGCATTGATTCGCTCCGCAAATACGACCGTCCTATGGTCTGCACCGAGTATATGGCACGCCGCAATGGCAGTTATTTCCAAACGATTCTCCCACTCCTAAAGGAGAACAACGTTGCAGCTATCAACTGGGGATTTGTCAGCGGAAAGACCAACACCATCTTCGCGTGGGACGAGCCTATGCCTGATGTACAAGAACCTCCTTTGTGGTTCCACGATATCTTCCGCCAAGACCACACTCCATTCGATACAGAAGAAGTAAGTGTCATCCAGAGTATCATGCTCCAATAATCCGACGATTGTATGACTACCTATATCAAGGCACTAGCCGCTTGCCTACTATCAATCGCTATGATTGGCTGTACGATGCAGGAACAACCCACCCAAAGTGGTTTGCTGCGCAGTAATTTCCAGATCGAACATATGGGTATGCAGACCAATCTCTATACCCTCACCAACGACAATGGCATGGAGGTATGTTTCACCAATTTCGGCGGACGCATCGTCAGTATCCTAGTGCCTGACCGCCATGGCAACATGCTCGACGTATGCCTCGGCCACGACTCTATTGCCGACTATATCCGCTATGGCTATCAGGGCTGCAATTTCGGTGCACTTATCGGTCGCTATGGCAACCGTATCAAGGATGGCATGTTCACATTAGATGGCATCGCATACCAATTGCCTCGCAACAACGATGGTAACTGCCTGCACGGTGGCGGCGACATCGCTTTCCACAACCGCATGTGGCAAACCCAACCTATCAGCAATAGTAGCATCGCCTTCACCACCATCAGTCCCGATGGCGAAGACGGCTTCCCTGGCAACCTATCGGTCAAGGTCACCTATACACTCACCAACGACAATGCCATCTCTATTGCCTACGAAGCCACTACCGACAAGCCTACTGTCATCAATCTCACCAACCACTGCTACTTCTGCCTCAGTGGCGACCCTACTCGTGATGTCATGGATGAGGTACTCTATCTCAATGCCGAGGCATACACCCCAGTAGATGCCAATGTCGCTGTAACAGGCGAGATTGCTGCGGTGGAGAATAGTCCCTTCGACTTCCGTACCCCTACCCGCATAGGTGATCGAATCAACGACACTACCCACCAACAGATTGTCAACGGACGTGGATATGACCACAACTGGCTGCTCAACACCCATGGCGATATCAATGCTGTAGCTGCCACGTTGTATGATCCTACTTCTGGCATCCAGATGACGATATATACCGACCAACCAGGTGTGCAGTTCTATGCTGGCAACTTCCTCGATGGCAGTTTCATGGGCAAAAAAGGCGTGGCATACCCACTCCGCAGCGGTTTGTGCTTTGAGACGCAACATTATCCAGATAGTCCCAACCAACCTGCTTTCCCATCGACCACCCTGCGTCCAGGAGAGACATATACCACAACAACCATCTATAAATTTGGTATCAAGTTATGAATACCAACAGATTAAAATCTGCCCATGAGGCAACTTACCAGCACGCTGCTACTGCTATCTATTTCGCACCAGGTCGTGTGAATCTGATTGGCGATGGCGCACACCAAGTAGAATAATACATACGGCAGGTTGTGCCTAGTTCAAAACTAGTAATCAACAATTTCCCTGCAGGTTTCGGGACCTGAAGGAGTGCGACGGAACGCACTCCGAGCACAGCACCCGAAGAGTCCCCACTCTGAGGAATCAGTGCAAGCATAGAACAAATAAGCACATCTATTGCCTAAATGTGCCCTATCAGTGGCTTTTAGCTTCAAATATTTGTGCCTCTATAATAATGCTGCAAAAAGTAGCTGCAAGAGTAGATAAAGTTGCAGCTGATTTGTGTTTAATGGCTCGTGAAGAACGATGAATACTGATAAAAATATTTTTAGCACTTGCCGCTAGTTCTGCTGCTGATTTTGTGTGCCTCCATATATTATAGTAATGCCGTATCTTCGGCATTATAGTGCTTTTGTGCCGAAGATACATTATGCATACGAGTGCATGCCGCCGAGGAGGAAGTTGACACCGAAATAGGTGAAGGCGACTGCAGCGAAAGCGATGATGCTATAGATGAGGAATACGCGGGGGCGTTGGAAAAGGGGCAGCGAACGACTGTGCAAGGGCAAAGCATAAACTAGCAATGTAATCAAAGCCCAGACCTCTTTTGGGTCCCACCCCCAGTATCTTCCCCATGAGATATTTGCCCATACGGCACCAATGAAAATACCTATCGCCAGACACGCAATAGCAGGGCGCAAGATACGCCTATTCAATGTTGCCATACGCTGCTGATGTGCTTCCGACATAAAGAGCCCGACCACGCCATTCATCATCATAAAAGCAAACAGCGTATAACTGAGCATAATCACACTGACATGCATGCTCAACAATGGCGACTGCAAGACGGGCATCAGAAG
>JAFTHS010000140.1 GCA_017457295.1 Paludibacteraceae bacterium
AAAAACACACCCTAAAACTTGCATATTTCGCAAAAATGTAGTACTTTTGCGCCCGAAATGTTGTATATGTATATACTTGTTGTATTTATATAAAATAAAATGGGCATAATAGATTGGGTATATGACCAAGAAATTCGTGGTAACTATACTTTTTCACAAGAAGAAGTAGTTGCTGCATTACCAGATAAGTCGAAGGGTAACATAAAAACCACATTAGGACGCTTGATTAAGCGCGGACGTTTGCAGTCTGTATATAATGGTTTTTATGTGATTGTTCCTGTACACTATCAATTAAAGGGCGTTATACCACCAACTTACTACATTGATAATCTAATGCGGTATATCAACAAACCGTATTACATCTCTCTGTTGTCAGCAGCCGCAATGCATGGCGCTGCGCATCAGAGAGCTATGTACACGCAAATAATGACTGTGCCGCCAAGAAAAAATGAAACAAGAAAAAATCCATTACTAGATTGGAATTATAGACAGAATATGCCCACCGAATTTTTGCTATCTAAGAATGCGGAAATGGGGGTTCTTTGGGTATCGTCATTAGAATTGACAGTCATTGATTTGGTGCAATTCGCACATAATGTTGGTGGGTATCAACGAACTGCCACGGTACTTGCAGAGTTATGCACAGAATTAAATATTGAACAGGTTGTAGCTATATTACCATATACCACTATCGCAACCATTCAACGATTGGGGTATTTGTTGGAATATGTCTTAGAAGAATCGCAGTTGGCGAATGATCTTTATAGCAAAATATCGCAACAGAATCAATTCAAAAGCATATCGTTAGATACGAAACAACCCAAAAATCCAAATAACACACCTAATCGTTGGCATGTGAACGCCAATGTAGAAATAGAAATAGACGAATTATGGTAAATCGTGCATCTATAATGGCATGGAACGAACATGCTCCATGGATAGAACCAGCAATGGTAGAACAGGATTTGATAATCTGCAGAGCACTGGTTGATATCTTTAGTAATGAGTTCTTGCGTGAGCAATTGGCATTCCGTGGAGGCACTGCGCTCCACAAACTGTATATGCATCCTCAACCACGCTATAGCGAGGATATTGATCTTGTACAAATCAATCCAGGACCGATTAAGCCTATTTTATACAGATTAGGAGAAGTTCTAAGTTGGATGCCAGACCGTGTTACAAAAGTCAAACGATACAATAACACCATTCTTTTTCGCATGGAATCAGAGATTCCTCCTGTGCAGCCGATTCGTTTGAAGGTGGAGATTAACTGCTTTGAGCATTTTAATGTGTTGGGATTGCAACGCATTCCTTTTGAAGTTAATAATCCGTGGTTTAGTGGTAAATGCGAACTAACCACCTATACCTTTGAAGAACTTGTTGGAACGAAACTTAGGGCTCTGTACCAACGCAAGAAAGGACGTGATTTGTTTGATTTGCAAATTGCACTTCAAAAAGCAGCTCCTAACATAGACCAAGTTATGGAATGTTATAATCGTTATATGGAGTTTGTGGTCGATAAAGTTCCAACCTACAAACAATTTGCACAAAATATGGAATTGAAGATGGAGGATCCAGATTTTCTACATGATACAGAATTACTTCTTCGTACAGATTCAGAACCTTTTGACCCTGCAACAGCCTATCAATTGGTGAAAGAAACATTTATTGAACGCATGCCTGGTAAAAGAGAATAAGTGCAATTTATTACTCACCTTCGCTACAATCGTCTTATCTCGCCTAATGGGCTCGAACGATTAATCGCAAGCGATTCTTCGGCACTCGAAAACTTTTTTCAAAAAAACACACTCACGCGGGAAGCATAGTAAACACTACACTTCCCGCGTTATATATATATACCATTTTACTCTCCATATTCTCAAACCTTCGGCACAAAACTACCAAAATGCCGAAGATACGGCATTACTATAATATATAGAGGCATAAACATTTGACACACAATCGCTACAGATAAGGCACAACTAGCCCATAGATATGATACAGTGGTCGCGAAGTGGTCGCGTAGCCTGCAGTCAACTAGAGAGCAACCTAAAAGCCACCGAAAGCCCATAGATGTGCTAGAGATCTCCTTATTTAGTTCTATGCTTGCGCTGATTCCTCAAAGTGGGGACTTTTCGGGCGCTGCGCTCGGAGTGCGTTCCGTCGCACTCCTTCAGGTCTCGAAACCTGCAAGTCGCTTTTTCTATACCAAAGGTATACTAAGGGTATACAAAGGGCAGGTGCTATGGAATATGGTTGTCCTTTCACTATCTATTTCTCATAAAATTGGCATATTTCTTGCACATTTCAAAAAAAAACACTACCTTTGCACCCGATATAATGTCCGAATAATTTAAACAACTTATAAATAACTACAACAATGAAAGATCTTAAAGGCACAAAGACCGAAGCCAACCTATGGGAGGCATTCGCAGGCGAATCTAAAGCTCGCAACAAGTACACTTACTACGCAAGCAAAGCTAAGAAAGACGGATATGAGCAAATTGCTGCTCTTTTCGAGGAGACTGCTGCACAAGAGAAAGAGCACGCTAAGCTCTGGTTCAAACTTATCCACGGTATTGGTTCTACTATGGAGAACCTCAAAGACGGCGCAATGGGCGAGAACGAGGAGTGGACAGACATGTACCCACGCATGGCAAAAGAAGCTCGCGAAGAAGGTTTCGAGGAGATTGCTATCATGATGGAAGGTGTGGCTGCTGTAGAGAAAGCACACGAAGAGCGTTATCTCAAACTGCTGAAGAACATTGAGGACAAATTGGTATTCAGCCGCGATGGCGATGCTATCTGGCAATGCCGCAACTGCGGACACTTGTATATTGGTCAGGATGCTCCAGTGGTTTGCCCTGTATGCAAACACCCACAAGCATACTTCCAATTGCAACTCAACAACTTCTAAATACTCAAGGACTTATGCACATACGGTGCATAAGTCCTTTTTACATTGTTTGTCTTTTGTGTGAAATTCGTTCGCGTAGCGAACCACTTTCATGAGTGTAGCGAATCATTTTCGTTCGCGTGGCGAACCATTTACATGAAGTGCAGCGTAATTAAAATTTATGGACATAACTATCCTCCTTCAAGCTATCTTGCAACTCGTTGCAGGTATTGGTATTTTCTTGGTGGCATGCCAAATGATGTCTTCCAACTTGGAGACTGCCAGCAGTGCCCGCCTCAAAAGTCTGTTTTCTCGCATGTCCAACTCCCGCATGTTGGGCGTGGGTATTGGTACAGTAGCCACAGCTGCCATCCAGTCTTCTGGTGCCACAACCGTGATGGTCATCGGTTTCGTGAATGTCGGCATCATGTCTTTGGCGCAAGCGGCTACAATCATTTATGGTGCAAACATCGGTACAACGATCACCGCACAAATCGTTGCCCTCGGTCTTAGTGGTGGTGGCGGTATCTCTACCACTGTTATCTTTGCTGCTTTCGCAGGTTTAGGAGCTTTTATCGAACTCTTCTCAAAGAAAGATACATGGAAGACTTGGGGCGGTATCATCACTGGCTTTGGTATGCTCTTTGTCGGTCTCAGTTTGATGAGTGGTTCCATGAAAGAGTTGTCTGGATTGCAAGAAATCAAGGATTTCCTTGCTTCCATTGAGCATCCGTTGATGCTCGTGCTCTTTGGTGCGATCCTCACGGCTATCGTGCAATCATCTTCTGTAGTGACCTCTATTGCGCTCACTATGGCAGTGACAGGACTTATCTCGCTCAACCAAGGTATCTACCTCACGATGGGTTCGAACATTGGTTCGTGTGTGGTGGCTATCATCGCAGGTTTGACATCGGGTCTTAACGCAAAGCGTACGGCACTTATTCACTTGCTGTTCAACTGCTTTGGTGTCTTTATCTTCCTCATTGCCGCATGGATCATGCACCTCGTAACTTCGGGCGCACTCAACTATGGCGTCATCTTTGAGACTATGTTCCCAGGCGCACCACAATTGCAATTGGCGATGTTCCACACCATCTTCAACTGTATCACGGTATGTATTATTCTTCCATTGACGAATGCATTGGTTAATCTGGTTGTTAAGATTTTGCCCGAGAAGAATCGCGTGGACGAGGCATTGCAAGAGGGACAACCTCACTTCCACTTTGTGGACGAGCAAATGCTCCGTACTCCAGCTATTGCTGTCAACCAAGTAAAATTGGAGATTGAGAATATGGCAGCTATCGCTATCCACAACTTCAATCTAGCTATGGATATCATTTCTACCGTGAACTTCGACAAGATGGACGAGTTTAATGAGAACGAGAAACAACTCAACTATCTCAACCGCAACCTCATTCCATATATTGTGCAATTGAACACCTTGCCTATTAGTGAGGAAGACAATCGCTATTTGGCGACTGCTATCCGCACGATTGGTGACTTGGAGCGAGTAGGGGATTATGCAGTGAACTTGACCGAGTATGCCGAATTG
>JAFTHS010000141.1 GCA_017457295.1 Paludibacteraceae bacterium
AAGTTCTTCATATTCGACATCTTGAATGTCAGTAGTAGGATCTTGACAATCTATAGAATAGTATGTTCTTTTTCCTGATGTATTATTACCTATTTGATAACAAGCAGATACTTTTGTAGTAATATCAACAGTTTGATTATTCTCTCCATTCCAGTTAGAACCATTGACATACACTATATTTAGTTCGCTACAGTCTTTAGAGTAAGTGTACCAGTTACCTTCCTTTGTTAATGTCACCCATTCACCATTACTTCCAGTTTCCCACACCCATGCAGAAATAGTATTTCCCCAGTTTGTAGGCATTTTGGCTTTAATAGTAATCATATTGGCGTATTTGGTTCCAACACCTACTGCGTGCCAAGCATTGGTAACAGCTATTTCCTCTGTAGAGTTTGCACCATATAAATCTCGTGCCGCTTGCAGAGAACTTTGTCGCGCATTCACAAATGTTGCACTGGGTGTGAGATAGTGAATCAATGTGCGATATGCAATTTGTAATGCCTTATCAATTCCGATACCTTTAACCGTAAATTTTTCGTTATTATCGTTAGTCCCTGTTCCCCCCTCAGATAAAAGGTAAAACCAAAAGTTTTGAACACCACTATTTTTATGTACTCCTCCTTGATCATTGTCATCATTGGGAGTTGAGGTAGTGGGAATCCAAGATCCTTTTCCGTATGTATCGGGTTGACCAGCCGATTTTGGATTCTTCATTGATCGCAAATAGGGATCCGCAATCATAACATCTTCACCAATGGTCCAATTAGTACTTCCATAGGTGTATTTTTTTACCCCCATAGCCATGATATCCGAAAAACTTTCATTCAAAGCTCCCGATTCATTTAGATAATCTAATCCTCCATTTCCATTTTGGCTTGTTACAAGGTGTGTAAATTCGTGTGCCATTATATCTAAAGAGACAACAGGATTCATGTACGCCCCATCACCATATCCGTAATACATAAAATATGGCTCAAAAGCGCCTTGTGCTGTTGCATTATTTGGCATGTTGTTAAATACATTTTTATCATATTCGGGAAATGCGATATTATAAATAATATGTCCTTGGTTGTCAAAGCTATTACGTTTGAAGATATTTTTATAAAAATCATAGGTCTTTTGCATTCCCCAATGTATGTCGGCATATTCGGTAGGGGCTTCCGTAATAGTCAGCATACCTGAAGTGGTAGATGAATTTGACCACGAATAGGTTCCAGGTTCGGTTGTAGATATCTTGATACCTCCACCATAAGAGTTACCTGTAGCATCTTCATCATATATCTGAATAACATATCCCTCCGCGACAGCAATAGACATAGGAAAAGATATAGGGAATGTAGCATCGTTGATTGTAGGAGACACATAAACGAGTTGATTATTAGAGTTATATATCTCAATAAAAATATCGGGATTAGTATCCCAAATATCATACCACCAAGACGAATTAGCGTTTGTAATTGTGATGTTTGTTATCGTAGGAATATAAATAACAGGTGAATTGTTATATAAAATATTACACTGATTAATATATTCCCACATCATTGGAGAAGTGATATAATTACCTATTGCTTCGGAATCTTCATTCATTAGTTTTTGTATAATTGAATCTGGTAGCGATAATATAAAATCTTCCGAAAAGTAATAATCTACATTAGGGCTTCCTTTTGCTCCAAGCGTTACAATGTTTCGTGCGGAATCTAGGAAAAGATATTTCCCATCTGTTTCGTACATAGTCATTTCTTGCCAACCACTATAGCGCGTGAGTGCTTGCGTTTTGACATCAGCAGATTGTAACGCAGGCTCTACAAACACAATTTCTCCACTTTCTGCATCAATATAGAAGGTTTCTAATGTTTCTGGATTAGGTACCTTATAAACAGTGTAATATATGCCATTGACACACAAAATGGTCAATGTAATATCTTTCTCGTCTGTCTCACTATTAACCTTTTTGCGCGCCTGCAGTTTGTTGAGATTTTGTTTGATGAACTTAGGTGCAAGATTTTGTTTCATCACATTACCATTCAGCGACAGTAATTGACCGTTTTTAGAATGTACAAGTATCATTTTAGATTGCACTTTTATGCCATGATACATTTGTTGATACGACTGATGTCTAATACCCAAATCATCTACTTCATCTTGGAAAATCTCAAATGATGTTCCTTCGGGAAAATT
>JAFTHS010000076.1 GCA_017457295.1 Paludibacteraceae bacterium
GCGAGGTACGCTGACCTTAAGGCAGATGTTGCCTGTTGCCTTAGCCGCAGCAGAAGGTTTGCGGTGCGCGAAAAGCACTTGGCTAAAGACTTTGGACCCGAAGAGAGAACGGTCCTTATCTTGCCAAAGGTCGCGAAGGATGATGTTGCCCGGTTGGCACTCGAGGAGATGAGGCATAGACTCGCGACGGAGGATATTGCCATTCTCGTCCATGACAACATAGACATAAGAGATGTACTTGTGGATATCACTGAGTGTGAGTTGTGCAGCCCATTCGGCAGAGCCATGGCACTCAAGGTCAAGTTGCAGAGGTGAAGCTTGTTGCACATCTGCATCCGCAGCATAGAGAACGGCGATGTGCTGTCCCCACTGCGTTTGGTAGTTGATTGAAAAGGATAAAGTCATATTATTACTATTTTGTTATTTATTTTTGCGATATGATTTATTTACTATTGATCCGATAAGCATGGGTAGGATAGTATTGATTATCCATACCATGGTAACTGCCAGCGCAATACCCGCATCGTTAGCAGAGAAAGCACCGAAAATAATCATTGCCCAACTGCCACGAATAGCAATATCTGCCAAAGGCAAAGTAGGAAAGAAAGCCAGTACCAGATAGTAGGTAGGAATAGCTATCAAATATTCCATAGGCGATAACACCACCCCACAGAATGCCAAGATAGCCGATGCCTGCAAGCCCCAAACCACATAGCGCGCTGTGCTCCAGAGCAACACTTTGGCAAACTGCTGGGTATGTATGTCCGCAAGAGAAGTGAATAGTTGGCGAAGTTTCTCTTCTTTCCATTGGCGGTGTGCCAATCGGCGAACAAGCATAGGCAGAAAGACTATGAGCAGAACCAACACCACCAAAGCTACAACTACTCGCGTGAGAGGCAATGCAACCTGATTATTAGCGAAAAGAATGATAGACGGAACACCGAAAATCAATTGCACAATCAGCATTGCCATAGTGCCTACCAATCCTAATCCAATAGCCGATGGCCAAAGCGATTGATTACTCAGCAAAGTGGCACGAGCAGGATAATCGCCTGCACGGTAGGGCGTGACAAACGCTCCTACAAAGCCAAAATATACTTGCTGTTGCGCTCGGCACAAGGTCATTGGTTCGATATTCCTCAGAAGTTCACGCCACTTGGCAGACTCGAAAAAGATATTCAGCGGCATGAGGACTACGCAAACTATCAGGAATAGATAATCACTCCACTCTACTGACTGAAAATGATTAATCAACAAATCATAATCAGGAAAAGTAACCAACTTATACACCAAATATCCATACGCTGCCACGGTGAGCAGAATGTTGAAAATGCGCATATATGGAGTATTTGATTTCATGTCCGGACACAAATTGCCTGCAAAGGTACAAAAAAAATATTTAATTAGCAAATTATTGCTAATAGTTTTGTGTATTTGCATAAAATACAGTACCTTTGTAGGCGAATTTTGAAAGAAAGACACGCAATATTGATTTTTATTTTCTGCATCAGTCATGTTGTCTGTGGTCAAGTGAGCAATGTGTTGCCCACTTCGGCGAATATTGCCAATATGCAAACAGCACGGACAGATAACTGGAGTTGCTTTCAGAATCCAGCATCTTTAGTGCAACCCATAGGTTGGCAATTGGCAGCACAATATGAGAACCGATATCTATTGCCATCGTTAAACACGGCAATGCTGCAAGTGGGATATAGTAACGAGTATGTGAATGTGGGTGTTGGATACTCGTTTTTCGGATATGCCAAGTACCAAGAAATGATGGCTGGTGTGGCATTGGCACGCTCATTCGGGAGGTTCTCTATTGGATTGCAAGCCAACTACTTAACACTTTATTGCGGTGATGAATTAGGATACAAAGGTACACTGATTCCGCAAGTGGGCGTGACGGTAGATATCTTACCCATACTAACGATTGGCGCGCATTGTTTTAATCCATTTATCCAGACGTTGGAAGTAGAAGATATGCCACGAAAAGTGCCTGCTATCTACTCTATAGGACTGGATTATCTCTGGCAAGAAGTACTACATTGGTCAGTGCAAGCAGATTATGATGTGAACAACACCTATCGCATCGCAACAGGACTGGAATGGCAAGCCATCGAACGTCTGATTGTGAAAGTGGGCGTGTATTATCAACAGCAGTTTGTGGGTTGCATGGGCGTGGCAGTAACATGGGATAAACTGCGATTGGATGCAAACTTTGAGTTACACCCGCTGTTGGGTGTGACATGCCAAGGAAGGATAGGAGTGAAGATATGAAGTGGAAAATGATGTGCATAGTGTGGTTGGTGTGCATGAGCAGTTGGGCACAGCAGTATCAGTTGGCGGATATATTGGAGGATATCTATGGTCAATTGGCGGAATATGGAATTGCGATGGATGATGTGGCAGAACAACTAATGGATATTGCAGAAAATCCAATAAATCTCAACCATACTAATGCCGAAGAATTGAGCCAATTATGCTGGCTAACCGATGAGCAGATAGATGACATTTTGCTATACCAATATCAGCATGCGTTTGTAAGTGTGTATGACTTGCAGTTGATACACAGTTTGAAAGACTATGATATTCGCAACCTACTACCGTTTGTATACGTAGGCAAAACAGAGGAGCAAGAAAAGATATATTTTCGAGAAGTTTTTCACTATGCCAAGCACGAAATCACATTGCGGGTAGATGCACGAAATATAGAAAATTTTAAAACTGATCCTCTATATGGTAAACTACGCTATCGGTTTGATTATCAAAAGAAAGTACAAGCAGGATTGACTATCGGTCGTCCAACAGGCGAGCCAATAGAAAATCTGCAATATGGTGCATTTGTTCAATTACAAGATATAGGTTGTATCAAGAACCTATCTGCAGGTAATTTCCAAGCTAATTTTGGTCAAGGACTAGTGATTGGTTCGCCATTCAAGATGGGCAAGATTAGATGGATGAGTTCGGGCATGAACGCACGAGAAGGGGTACAGAAATTCACTTCTATAGGCAATGATTATCAGGCATTTCACGGCATAGGAACCACTCTGCGTTTTAATTGGGCAGAGGTGTCGGCACTATATTCTATGCAGCCTACCGACAGCGCATGGCATCATCTGCTGGGCGTGAATGTAACAGGCAAATGGAAGAAACTGAAAGTGGGTGTAACTGCCATTGAAAACCTATATTCAGATAGTACAACAGCCAAAGCAGTGGTGGGATTGAATGCGCGATACAACTGGGGCAAGGTAGATATATGGGGCGAAATGGCTGCTACACAAGGTAGCACATGGGGATATGGGGGAATAATAGGAATAGATTTTACACCCATTAGCGATGTGAGTGTGTTGGCACTTTACCGCCATTACTCGCCGTATTTTGATAACCCATATGCCTATGCCTTCTCGGAAAAAAGCCGATTGAATGATGAAAATGGATTCTATTTCGGAATGGATGTACGTACCCTTGCTAAATGGCGGTTTGCGGGGTATGTGGATGCCTTTCGTGAAGGATATGATGCAATAATACAGGCGGATTTTATCCCGAATTGCACCTATGATATGGACTGGCGTCTACGTGCAAGACAACAAACGAGCAAAGATACATATGCGCTGCGGTATAGGTTTGTCTACCGACTACCTTGTTGGACATTCCGCACGCAAGCCGATGTAAATATGGTGAAAACAGAGGGGTGGAATTATGGTATTTCAGCATTGCAAGATATTGAATATCAGTCAACTACACTACCAATCGTTGTACAACTGCGTGTGCAAGCATTCGATGCAAGGCAATGGAACAATCGCATATATGCCTACGAAAATGATGTGCTATATGCCTACTCCATTCCCAATGTGTATGGATTGGGCGGAAGATTTTGGGTGAATGTGAGGTATAAGATTAATGATATGTTTGCCATCTATATACGTGTGAGCGAGACTATATATCAAAAGGCATGGGCAGAGGAACACAAAAAGGAAAACACGCGCACGGACGTGCATGCGCTACTGCGCGTGAAACTCTAAGACATTTGCATAAATGAAAAAAAAATAGTACCTTTGCAGCGGAATTATACATAAACAACGCATGAATATGAAAAATTGGTGGCTATTACTTGGGCTCATGACCACATTGTTGGCGTGCCATCGCCCAGCCAAGATTGTAGAAGCACAAGGCGAGGTTATCTTGATTGATAGTACATTTGATGCTATTCAGGATAGCGACTACGTAGCATATATCGCTCCCATCAAAGCTGATTTGGAGCGCGAGTTAAACACTCCTATTGGCTATGCCCCTGTAGCACTCGAAGTGCACAAACCTGAATGCACTATGCTCAATTGGGCTAGCGATGCGCTATTGGCTATGGCACGACAATTGTCTCCAGAGCCCGTAGATGTGGCTGTGGTGAATATAGGAGGTATGCGATGCGAATGGCCAGCAGGAGATATCACTTTCCGACACGTATTCGAACTCATGCCTTTCGATAATATGTTGGTGGTGCTCACTATGAAAGGCAGTGATCTGCAACAACTCTGCGAAATCTTTGCTTATGGCGGTGGACAGGGTATAGCAGGAATGCGAATCAAAGCCGTAGGCGACAGAGTAATGCAACAAGAAGCCCTAGTCACCATCAATGGCAAACCCCTCGAAATGGAAAAGACCTACACAGTAGCTACCAGCGACTACCTCAGTCAAGGCAACGATGGTATGCTGCCACTGAAAAACTACATCAAATGTTGGAACTCAGAGCAGAAAATCCGCGACTTATATATAGAGTATATCAAGCAAGTAAAAACCGTGCAAGCAAAGGTAGATGGTCGCATGGGAGTATCCCCTCGCCCATAATCAATAGCCAACAAACAAGAATATATGAAAAAGATTTATTTGATACTCGCACTCTGTAGTGCATGGGTGGCAGGTATGGCCTGCACCAATTTTTTAGTAGGCAAAGATGCCTCTCAGGATGGTAGCACGATGATTTCGTATGCTGCCGATAGTTACGCCCTTTATGGTTTTCTGCATTTTGTTCCCGCAGCCGATCATGCAGAAGGTGCTGTGCGCGAGGTGAAGGACTGGGATACGGGCAAACCGCTTTGCACTATCCCACAAGTGCCACACACCTACAATGTGGTGGGCAATATGAACGAGCACCAACTCGCTATTGGCGAGACCACTTGGGGCGGACGTTCAGAGTTGGAGAGTGGCGAAGGTATCGACTATGGCTCGCTGATTTACATTGCATTAGAGCGTTGCAAGACGGCTCGCGAGGCAATTAAATGCATGACTGATTTGGTGGCAGAGTATGGCTATGCCAGTAGCGGTGAGACTTTCTCTATCGCCGACCCTAACGAGGTATGGCTCATGGAGCTCATCGGCAAAGGCAAAATGGAGAAAGGTGCCGTATGGGTAGCCACCCGTGTACCTGATGACTGTATCGCTGCGCATGCCAACCAAGCACGTGTTACCACCATCAACTTCAAGGACAAAGAGAACTGGATGTGGAGCAAGGACGTGGTATCTTTTGCACGCAAACAGGGCTACTTCGAAGGCAAAGACAAAGACTTCAATTTCCAAGAAGCATATGCACCATACGACTTCTCGGGTTTGTATGTATGCGAAGCGCGCGTATGGTCATTCTTCCGCCAATTCTCTGATGATATGGACAAATACTTCGACTTCGCTTCGGGCAAGACCTTCGTTGAGACGGGCGGCAAGTACGCAGGTGAGCGTATGCCACTCTATATCAAACCTAATCACAAAGTCAGTGCCCAAGAACTCAAAGACTGCATGCGCGACCAATACGAAGGCACGCCTCTCGACATCACCCAAGGTCCAGATGCAGGTCCTTGGAATAGCAAACTGCGCTATGGCTCACTTGGCTTCCAATACGACTCCGTACAATATTGGTTTGAGCGTCCTATCGCTACCCAACAAACAGCATGGTCGTTCGTAGCACAGATGCGTGGCTACGAAGGAGCTAACGCAGGTGGTATTTTCTGGTTTGGTGTGGACGATGCTGCTACTTCGCTCTACGTGCCTATGTATAGCTCCATCACCGCTGTGCCAGAGTGCTTCCAAGAGGGCAATGGCGACCTTTATACCTACTCGCCTACCTCGGCATGGTGGACCTACAATATCGTAGCTAACTGGGCATATAGCAAGTATTCGGCCATGTTGCCAGATATCCAGAAGGTGCAATCGGCATGGGAAGATAAGTTCAACGCACAAGTAGAAGTGGTAGATAAGGCAGTGGCAGAACTGAACGCTGCGGATAAAGCCGCATGGCTCACCAAGTACTCCTGCACACAAGCACAAGAGTCCACCGCAGCATGGAAAGAATTGGGTATATACTTGTTTGTCAAGTATCTTGACGGTCAACAACGCAAAGAGAAAGACGGTCAGTTCCTGCGCAATCCTTACGGCGAACCAGAAGGTCCTAACCGCGTACCATACCCTGTGGAGTTCCTGCAAACCATCCACGAGCATGTCGCTCACGAATAACCTTTAATCACTATACAAATATGACTATCAACGAATTACAACCAAAAGAAGTTTTCTCTATCTTCCACGAGATTACCCAAGTGCCTCGCCCATCGAAGCGCGAAGGCAAGATTATCGAATGGCTCAAGGCCTTTGCAGTAAAGCATAACCTCGAACATACTGTGGACGAAACAGGCAATATCATCATGCGCAAACCTGCTACTCCTGGCTACGAAGACAAACCAGGCGTAATCCTCCAAGCGCATATGGATATGGTGTGCGAGAAGAACAACGACACCGTGCACGATTTCGACAATGACCCTATCCACACCTATATTGATGGCGACTTCATCAAAGCTGAGGGCACAACCCTCGGTGCGGATAATGGTATTGGTATGGCGCTCATGTTGGCGGCTATCACTTCCGACACCCTAAAGCACCCAGCATTGGAGTGCCTCTTCACAGTGGACGAGGAGACAGGCCTCACAGGTGCTTTCCGTCTGCAAGACGGTTGCCTCAATGGCAAGCAACTCATCAACCTTGACTCCGAGGACGACGGACAAGTCTTCATCGGCTGCGCAGGTGGTATTGACACCCTCGCCAAGATGCATTACCAGCCTCTCGCCTTATCGCCTAATAGCCACCTCGCCATCCACCTCAAAGTCGGCGGACTGATGGGCGGCCACTCGGGCGATGATATCAACAAAGGTCGTGGCAATGCCAACAAGATTCTCGTGCGCTTCCTCTATCAAGTGATGCAAGCAACTGATATGCAACTCGCTACCATTAACGGCGGTAACCTCCGCAACGCTATTGCTCGCGAGGCGGAGGCAGTCATCGCTATTCCTATGTCATACAAAGAGGATATCCGCGTGATGCTAAATCACTATATCGCTACTATTGAATCGGAGATCGGCGATGTAGAGAAGGACTTCTTCATGTCCCTCGAGACCACCGATATGCCTGAGTTGTTTATCCCCGAAGCAGAGGCCAAACGCCTTTTGCAAGCCCTCTACGCTTGCCCTCATGGTATGATGGCTATGTCGAAGACCATGCCGGGATTGGTAGAGACCAGCACTAACCTCGCCAGCGTGAAGATGCGCGAGGATGATAAGGGCGCATATATCGAGGTGAACACCAGCCAACGTTCTTCTATTGAGAGCAAGAAACACGATCTAAAGCAGATGGTAGAATGTGCTTTGGCATTGGCTTGTGATGAGGTGACTCATGGCGACGGTTATCCGGGTTGGGCACCTAACCCACAATCGCCATTGTTGGAAGTGACGAAGAAGGCATATCAAGACTTGTTTGCTGCGGAGCCAAAGGTATTGGCTATCCATGCGGGCTTGGAGTGCGGTTTGTTCTTGGAGAAGTATCCATATTTGGATATGGTGTCTATTGGCCCTCAAATGTTCGGTGTCCACTCACCACAAGAGCGCCTGAGTATCAGCTCTACGGGCAAATGTTGGCAATGGCTCCAACGTGTCCTCGAAACGCTGTAATAAGTGAACAAATGAAAGAAGGATATTTAGACTTTGACGCGTATATTCGCCAAGGCGAGCCTGATAAGAGAGAGAAGGCAAGTATTTGGCGAACTGCTATAGGTTTGCAAGCCGTTGACGGCTTGCAAACGTCTGAATATCTCCGAGAAACAGCCCTCAAACATATTGAGGGAGATATAGATATAGATGAGGCACGCCAACTCATCAACACCTACTACCAATCTAAGACGCAGCACAACGCAACGGATAACGATATGCAAGAGGCAGATAAGGTGTCTGCCAATATCACCAAAATCCTTTCTTCCCAAACATTAGACTTCAGTGCAAAGGGATATATTGCGTTGCACCGCCGCATTTTTGAGGGCGTGTTCAAACACGCGGGTAAGGTGCGTGACTATAATATTACTAAAAAGGAGTGGGTATTAGACGGCGACACCGTACATTATCTCAACTGGGAGGATTTGCACCGAGCATTAGACTATGATATTGAGCAAGAGCGCCAGTTTATCTACAAAGGGCTGACAACAGATCAACTCATTAAGCATATTGCTCATTTTGTTTCGAATATTTGGCAGATACATGCTTTTGGCGAGGGCAACACGCGCACTACAGCGGTGTTTGCTATATTGTATTTGCGTGATTTGGGATATAAAGTAGAGAACGATATGTTTGCGCAACATTCGTGGTATTTCCGTAACGCATTAGTGCGTGCTAATTATCGCAATGCTGTAGAGGGAATAGATTATGCGCCCGAATATTTGGAACGTTTCTTCCGCAATCTTCTGTTAGGTGAGCAATGGGACTTGCATAATCGTTACTTACATATCCACCCAACTGACGAATGGCGTGTACAACCAAATTTAGGAGTAAATGTCGCAGTAAATGTCGCAGAACAACTTACTGAAAGGCAGTTTGTTATATATAGTACTATTAAAGGTAATGTCGCAGTAAACACCAAGTTCCTATCTGAACAATTACACCTCAATCGTAAAACAATACAGCGTGACTTATTGGTACTAAGAGACAAAAATTTTATTCAATGGATTGGCTCAGCCAAAACAGGTCATTGGGAAGTGATACAATAGTTTTTTCTGTTGTCAAGTATAAAGTATAATTCAAAGTGCAAAATTGGCACTTTGGATTAGGAATCCTAAAAAGGCGTTTTCTTAAGTGAAGGAGTGCGACGGAACGCACTCCGAGTATTGCGCCCGAAGAGTCCCCACTTTGAGGGTTAAGCGCAATACATAGAATGGCGCGACCCTTGCGGTCACGCAGCCGTACGGCTATAGGGTAGTGCCGTACAGGGTAGGCACGACCGCCAATTGTATGACGTGTTGACAAAAGTACTTTTTGTTAAGATAAACTTCCTTTGTTCCTAAGATATATGTCTCGTGTCAAAGACCAAGGACGAACCAAAGAAGAACCAAGGAACGACCTAAAAACTCCAAATCACAAAAAGTGCTATTTATTAATATTTGCTTTCCTGATAGAGCAACCTACTTTCCTAAAAAGGTTGACTTCTTATTGTGCACTCCGTGCTCAGAGCACACCATGCTTTATTTATGTTTATTGTTCCGAATGTTATTCGGATATCTAGTACTGCTAGTGCATCTAGTGCGACTATCTACCCGCCACTTGTCTAGTGCTCGCGGATTACCCCGCGAGTAAATCCTCGCCTTTACACTCTACACCCTACACTAGAAAATCGCTGCCATTAGCAAATTTATTTGCACATCTCAAAAAAAAAGTGTATCTTTGCACCCGCAATTCCACGCCGGGGATGTCTGCACATCGTTGGCGGAGGGTAGCAGACATATTAAAAGGCGTTTATTACGCTCTGTTCTGACAATCTGAAATCTCGCAAATTTCAACCGATAAGAACTTAGCAACGATAGATGTCCTACGGGATATAGATTATCCCTCTTGTGCCTATTTTGGTACGTCATTTGCGTATAAACATGTACGCATGCGCGTACCTTAACTATGTAGCACGGAGAGTATTTATATTCGGCGTGGGCTTCGCGTTGTCGTTTTATCGGTAAGGCAATGCGAGAGCCTCAGATTGTGGAACGGCAATAGTCGGACTCCACGCTTTTTTTATATGCCTATGTGATAGACAATAAATTAACTTATAATCAAACCATTAAACAAATTAAACGTATGAAAAAAGTATTATTCGTAGCGATGGCATTGCTGGTAGCATGCAGCGCAAGTTTTGCACAAGATGCAAAGGAAATCATGAAAGAACGCCAAGCAACTGCTAAATTGGCAAAGAAAGAACTCGGCGCAAAAGTGGACAAGACTACCAAGAAAGAGGCAAAACGTCTTAAAAAAGAAGGTTGGGTTGTAAGCCCAGGCGCATTACCTTTAGAAAAACAATTAGAGCGTTCTTA
>JAFTHS010000016.1 GCA_017457295.1 Paludibacteraceae bacterium
GCAGAACCAATCAGCGGATTAATCTTCTCTTTGGAGAAGAGGTTCATAAACTTAGCGAGAAGCACACCACCAGCAGTACCCATACCGAAGGCCACGATACCCATACAGAGAATCAAGATAGTCTTCACGTTGAGGAAGGTAGCACCTGTAGCAGTAGCACCTACTGAAAGACCGAGGAAGATTACCACGATGTTCATCAATTCGTTTTGAGCCACCTTGCTTAAGCGATCAACTACGCCAGACTCTTTCATCAAGTTACCCAACATCAAGCAGCCAATCAATGGAGCTGCATCAGGCAATACCAATGCGATGATAGCAGTGATAATGATAGGGAAGACAATCTTCTCTACCTTGCTTACAGAACGGAGTTGTTTCATCTTGATCTTGCGCTCTGCTGGAGTAGTCAGCGCACGCATGATAGGTGGTTGAATCACTGGCACCAATGCCATGTACGAATAAGCCGCAATAGCGATAGGGCCGAGCAAGTGAGGAGCCAACTTAGATGTCAAGAAGATAGAAGTAGGACCGTCCGCACCACCGATGATACCGATAGAACCTGCCTCTGCTGGAGTAAAGAATGCACTTGCGCAGAGGAAAGTGATAAAGATACCCACTTGCGCTGCAGCACCCAAAATCAATGATTTAGGGTTAGCAATCAGCGGACCAAAGTCGGTCATCGCACCTACACCGATGAAGATTAAGCAAGGATAAACACCTGCTTTTACACCGATATAGAGCACATCCAATAGACCTGCATTCTTCAAGATGTAGCCATAGCTGTGATAGCCTTCGTGGTTGACATCAAGGAAGTTAGTCCACAATTCTGGGTGATACATTTCCGCGCCTGGCAAGTTGGTAAGCAACATACCAAAGGCAATAGGCAATAGGAGCAGTGGCTCGTATTGCTTCTTAATAGCCAAGAAAAGTAGGAAGAACGAAATCAATAGCATCAGACCTTGACGCCAATCGATATTCATAAATCCCATCCCTTGGAAGAAGGTTAAAACGTCATTCCACATAATCTTAAAAGTTTAAAAGTTTTAAGGGTTTTAAAAGTTTTAAAGGTATAAAATTATGCGATAACAACGAGCAAGTCATCTTGCATTACGCTTTGACCTGGAGCCACAGCAATCTTGGTAACAGTACCATAGCAGTCAGCCATGATTGGGTTCTCCATCTTCATACTCTCGAGCACGAGGAGGGTATCACCTTTCTTCACTGCTTGACCTTCTTTTACAGCCACAGAGATTACAGAACCTGGCAATGGGCTATTCACTTTGTTGCCACCTACAGGTGCTGTAGCAGGCGCTGGAGCTGGTGCTGGTTGTGGAGCAGGAGCAGCCTTAGGAGCCACTGGTGCTGGCTTTGGAGCAGCAGGAGCAGCAGCCACAGCTACGGTCTCAATCTCAACAAGTTTGTCGTCTTGCATTACGTTTTGACCTGGTTGAACGAGTACGTTCTTCACTATACCAGTGTATTCGCTTGCTACGACGTTCTCCATCTTCATACTTTCCATGGTGAGGAGAGTATCACCCTTCTTTACGCTGTCGCCTGGTTTCACCATCACCTTAACGATGCTACCTGGCAGTGGGCTCTTAACAGTAGCGGCACCAGCTGGTTTAGCAGCCACAGGAGCTGCAGTAGGAGCAGCGGTAGGAGCAGCTACGCGAGCAGCTTTCACTTTCTTAGACTCATTCTTTTGGAACTCAACGATGAAAGAAGTACCATTCACTATTACTTCTGCTACGTTTGGTTCTATTTCTTTAACGGTTGTCTCGTATTTTTGACCACCGATAGTAAAATTAAATCCTTTTTTCATTGTTTTAACGATGTAAATTGTTCATGCCGTACATCTTGTTGTTCCACTGTGTACGGTGTGGTTGAATAGTAATTTTGGTATCTTCCTCATCGTGTACACCATTATAATAAAGGTGCAATGCGAGGGCAATAGCTGCGGTACTATCAGCTGTCAGCGTGATAGAATCGTCGATTTTACTCTTGGTATAGGTGACAGTCTCTTTTGCTGTTTCTTCTACTTTCTTCGCTTTCACGCGGGGTTGCATAATCCAACCCATCAACTTCATGATATACACGAAGACAAACAGCAGAAGTACCACCATACCGAAGCCAAGACCAGTGATAAACCAAGTCTGGGCGGTAATGCCTGTTTGGGCAGTAACTTCAAGTAACATCATAATTACAATGGGATATTAGAGTGTTTCTTCAGAGGGTTGGTCAAGCGCTTGGTTTGCAAGTTCTCGAATGCGCGAACGATGCGCTTACGAGTGTTGCGTGGCTCGATGATATCATCAATATAGCCGCGGTTGGCTGCTTGATATGGGCTAGCGAACAAGTCTTTGTACTCAGCCTCCTTCTCTGCAATAAATTTCTTCTTCTCTTCTGGATCCTCAATAGCTTTGAGGGCTTTAGCTTGGAGCACACCGACTGCGCCACTTGCACCCATCACAGCGATCTCAGCGTTTGGCCATGCGTAGCATACGTCACCGCGCAATTGCTTGCAGCTCATCACGATATGGCTACCACCGTAAGACTTACGGATAGTCACAGTCACCTTAGGCACAGTTGCCTCGCCGAATGCGAACATCAACTTTGCTCCATGGTCGATGATACCAGCGTACTCTTGACCTGTACCGCAGAGGAAACCAGGAACGTCCACAAGGGTAAGGATTTGGATATTAAATGCGTCGCAGAAACGAACGAAACGAGCTGCTTTACGACTTGCGTCGCAGTCCAACACACCTGCCAACCAGCTTGGTTGGTTAGCGATGATACCAGTAGAACGACCGTTGAAGCGTGCGAAACCGCAGATGATATTCTTTGCATAGTCTTTTTGAACCTCCATGAAGTCGCCATTATCTACGATAGTGTAGATGATGTCCTTCATATCGTATGGTTTGTTTGGATCATCTGGAACGATCTCGTTCAAACCTTCCTCTACGCGCATTGGGTCGTCGGTGCATTGCATGAGTGGTGCCTCCTCCATGTTGTTTTGTGGGATGAAGCTAACCAAACGACGTACTTCTTGCAATGCCTCTTCCTCGGTAGCTGCTACGAAGTGAGTAACACCAGACTTAGTTGCGTGCACCTTAGCACCACCCAATTGCTCTACGGTTACGTCCTCACCTGTCACGCTCTTCACTACCTTTGGACCTGTGATGAACATGTATGAATTTTGCTCGGTCATCATGATGAAGTCGGTCAATGCTGGGCTATACACCGCACCACCAGCGCAAGGGCCAAATATTACTGAGATTTGTGGCACTACACCTGAAGCCAAGATGTTACGCTCAAAGATTTCTGCGTAACCAGCGAGTGCGCAAGCACCTTCTTGAATACGAGCACCACCTGAATCGTTCAAACCAATGATAGGAGCGCCGAGTTTAACGGCTTGATCCATTACGTTGCAGATTTTTTGTGCCATGGTCTCGCTCAGTGAACCACCGATTACGGTAGCATCTTGTGCGAATACGAATACGAGGCGACCGTCGATAGTACCACTACCTACTGCCACA
The DNA here is from genome assembly GCA_017457295.1 of Paludibacteraceae bacterium. Classification (GTDB taxonomy): domain Bacteria; phylum Bacteroidota; class Bacteroidia; order Bacteroidales; family Paludibacteraceae; genus Colicola. The sequence continues at coordinate 3,534 of JAFTHS010000016.1, forward strand.
CCGTCACCCAAGAACACTTTTTTCTCCATACCGAAGTCATGGCAACGGTGGGTGAGGAACATGTTCACTTCCTCGAATGAGCCCTCATCGAGGAGCATGTTGATACGCTCGCGAGCAGTGTAACTGCCTTTAGCGTGATGTTTTTCTACTGCTGCTTCACCGCCACCAGCTGCTGCTTTCACGCGGTTGTCAATCAGTTTTTGCAATTTTGTTGTATCCATTTCTATACTTGAATTTTTGTTAGTTTTCAGTTTTCACCTTTCACTTTTCAGTTACTTAGGTTGCTCGCAGAGCTCTGTCAAGATACCCTTGGTTGATTTTGGGTGCAAGAATGCGATCATGAGGTTCTCTGCGCCTTTGCGTGGAGCTTTGTCGATGAGTTGGATGCCAGCTGCCTCTGCCTCAGCCAATGCCTCTTCTACGCTATCAACGTTGAATGCAACGTGGTGAATACCACCGCGACCACCGTTCTTCTCGATGAATTTTGCAATAGAAGACTCTGGGCTAGTTGCCTCAAGAAGCTCGATTTTTACTTCACCTACTTTGAAGAAAGCGGTTTTTACTTTTTGGTCAGCTACCTCTTCGATAGAGTAGCATTTACCACCAGTTAAGAACTCGAAGAAAGGCATTGCCTCTTCCAAACTTGTTACAGCGATTCCAAGATGCTCAATGTGAGTTGGTTTCATTGTTTTTTAGATTTTTTTGTGACTGCGGATGGGGTGAGTACTTATTCCTGTTCCTCTATCCTCAGTCGGGTTAATGTATAAAGTTGTTATTTTAGTTTATTTTTTCAATTTGCCCGTACTTTCCAAAATACCTTGCAAAGGTACTACTTTTTTTTGATTCGTGCAAATAAATAATTGTGAATTATTTGTTAATTCCTTTTTTGCCACCTCTAAATATCAATTTGTCGGCTATTATACTGGATGTTTTGTTTATTTTTCAACGTCCAAGTTTGAACACTTTTGTCTCTTTTTAATATCCTGATGTTTTCCTTTCTTTAATTAGTGATTAATTAGTGATTAATTAGTGATTGATTAGTGATTAATTAGTGATTCCAATATGTTGAACCTACTTTTTCCCTAATATCTTTCTACTTTTCGTTGTTTCTCTTGCGTATTTGAAAAAAAAGTTGTACCTTTGCAGATTGAATGAGTGTGATATTGCTACGGTGATTCAGTAAGGTTTGTTTATGATTTTTTAAGAATTTACTTCTGTTTCGCTTAAAATTGCACACTTTTTGTTAGTGTAAATATCAAAACGATTAGATGATGGTATACCGATTTATTTCTAGAGCATGCATGTTGTTAATTGCATGTTGCTTCATGTCTTTCACCGTGGTGATTGATGCGGGGCATGGCGGTCATGATACAGGTGCTGTTGGACTGAAAAAAGGAGTACAGGAGAAGGCACTCAACCTCACTGTAGCCAAGCAGTTAGCGGCTAAGATTCAGGAGAAGTACCCTGATGTTAAAGTGGTGCTGACGCGCGATACTGACGTGTTCCTGCCTTTACAACAACGGGCTGATATAGCCAATAAGAATCATGCTAATCTCTTCATTAGTATCCACACTAACGCGGCTGAGAACCGCAATGCAAGAGGGGCTGAAACGTTTATTCTTGGTACCGACCGAATGGAGGATAATTTGGATGTAGCCATGCGTGAGAATGCGGTGATGAAGTTGGAGGAAGATCAAACTGTTTACCAAGGATTTGACCCCAATTCTATTGAGAGTTATATCCTTTTCGAACTGATGCAAAATCAATATATGGAGAATAGTCTTTTGTTTGCAGAGTTGGTTCAAAATCAGTTCGTTGGCACTCTTCAACGTGCTAATCGTGGTGTACGTCAAGCTGCGTTTTGGGTGTTACTGAAGTCGGCTTGCCCGAGCGTATTAGTAGAGATGGGATTTTTGAGCAACGCAGAAGAAGAAATGTGGTTGGCTAGTGCTGAGGGGAAAGCAGGAATTGTGAATGGCATTTTTAGTGCATTTGAAAATTATTATAAAACTTTTAACAAAAATGAAGTACTCTAGAGAATTAAAAGTGGGTGTCTTGGCTATATTATGCTTAGTCATCTTGTATTTTGGATTCAACTTTTTGAAAGGTGTGAATATCTTTTCGCCTACCAAGGTATATGTAGGGCAGTTTGAGCGTGCCAACGGACTGACAGAGCAGGCGCCTGTATATATAAAAGGGTATAAAGTTGGTTTGGTAGAAACGATAAAATACGATTTTACACAAAATCCAGCTTTCTTAGTTGCGGTGTCTATTGACAAGGCAATCGCTCTGCCACGTGGCACTGAGATGGCGCTAATAGCCGATGGTTTGTTAGGCGGTGGAGCTATTGAACTGATATTGCCTGCTATGCCTAATCGCGCTATGCCTTTCCAGGCGGGAGATACGCTTCCTACGTTGATTGTACCTGGTTTGGTGGATAATTTGCAAACGGGTTTGCTCACGCAGCTTGATAGTCTGCTTTCAGAGGCAAATACCTTGCTTGCATCGCTCAATAGCGAAGTGGAGGAGGGTAGTCTACGTACTACTCTGCAAAATGTAGAATGTATTACCAACGATTTGGCTGTTAGTAGCCGTGATGTGCGTCATCTCACGCACAAGCAATTGCCTTCGATTGTTGATAAAGTTGATTCTACAATGAATGGCTTACAGGGGATTGTAGCAGATGTGCAAGCTGCTAATATTCAGCATACCATCCAATCCTTGGATACTACCATAGAATCTGTAAATGCACTATTGCACTCTACAGATGGCACTTTGGGTTTACTCTTGAACGATACGGAGTTGCATGACAATCTCAATTCAGCACTGAAAAATTTAGACAATGCAGTCTTGAATGTAGACTCAATAATGATGTCAATTAAGGCACGCCCATTTATCCAAAAGAAGATGCCGAAGAAAAAATAATTTTTTGAGTGTCTAAATTATAAAAATTAATTATAAATCCCTAACTGTTCGATTTATAGGCAGTTAGGGATTTTTGTGAAACAACTGTTTGTGGAACAAAAAACGGTCGCACTTATGAGTATCAGCAAGTTACATGTTGATAACTTTTGTAAAGTCAAGAAAATCAGTTGTGTGAGACTAACTTGCTGAATTTATGGAAAATATAAGATGTGACTTTTTTTGCGAAAAAAAATAATTTGTACAACTCAAAAAAAAGCAGTACCTTTGCACTCGATTTCGAAGAGGAGTCGATTTTTTTTGCACCTTTTTGAACGCTATTTATACAATCCGTGAAGCAAGATTTAAACATATTATGGGCTGAATGCCAGCAGATTTTGCGTGACAATCTCTCGCAGAGTGCTTATCAAACATGGTTTGCACCTGTGCTTGCTTTGCAATATGAGAACGATGTATTGGTGCTTCAAGTGAAGAGCCAATTTGTGGTGGAATACATTGAGGAGAATTATCTTGACTTGCTCTCGCGCGTATTAAGAAAGGTGTTCGGTCCACAAGTGCAGTTGGAGTATCGAATTACGTATGCAGGTAGCACGATTGACTTGCCTAGCGAACCACTAAAGGAGTCAGCAGTTCGACATAAACGTGAATTGGCAATGGCGGCACAAGATTCTGCTAATGCATGGGACAGCCAGTTGAATACCCAATATACGTTCGACAATTTTATCAAAGGTGAGCCAAATAAGTTAGCTCGTGCTGCGGCTATTGAAATTGCAAAGAATCCGGGTAAGACAATCTTCAACCCTCTTTTCCTCTTTGGTGGAAGTGGTGTCGGCAAAACCCACTTGGCGTATGCAATAGGCAATGAAGTATGCCGTCTTAATCCTGATGCACGTGTGTTGTATGTAGCGGCTAATACCTTCAAATTGCAGTTCCAAGATGCTGTCAACCGCAATCAAGTACCTGATTTCTTGATGTTCTATCAGTCAGTAGATGTGCTGATTGTAGATGATATTCAATATTTCTCGGATTTGAAGGGTACACAAGATACATTCTTCCAGATTTTCAACTATTTGCAACAAAGTCATAAGCAATTGATTCTAACATCTGACCGTAGTCCAATGGAGTTGCGCGGTATTCAAGACCGATTGCTCTCACGTTTCAAATGGGGATTAGCTGCTGAAATTACGCGACCAGACTATCCATTGCGCAAAGATATATTGCTCTACCATGTTAAGAAAGATGGTATTAAGTTGGATGCAAGTATCATTGAGTATGTAGCATCGAATGTTACGGAAAATGTGCGTGACTTAGAGGGTGTGTTGGCTAGTCTATTGGCATACTCTACACTCACGGATAGTGCGATAGATATGTCGTTGGCAGAGAAAGTAGTAAGTCGTTTGGTAGAGTTGCATCCACGTTCATATCCACCTGCTGACATCATTACTACAGTTTGCCAGATGATGAATTTGCCTGAGCGTGTGATTACTGCTAAAACGCGTACGAAAGAGGCCGTTAGAGCAAGAAATATGGTAATCTATTTTATCAAAAAGTTCACAGACAGTTCTCTTGGCGATATTGGCAAACATGTTCATCGAGATCATGCAACTGTGGCTCACTCGCTTACTTCGATGGAGAACCAATTGAGTTATGATGCTGTCTTACGCCAAGAAGTAGCTGCTATCGAGCGTCAATTAGGAAGATAATATATCACGGTGTAATTTCACAACTGTACTGATTCTAATTTAATAAACGATTCTGCAAACATATACTATCCCCTCGCAACATGTTGTGAGGGGATATTTGTGATATTTTTGTAAAAAGATTTGCTCATTCACAAAAAAAGCAGTAATTTTGTGGGCTATTTTGAAAATATATTGTATTTGAAAAAGTATAAGATATGAAACGAACTTTACTATTTATTCTCTGCAGTTTCTTCGCGCTTACGATGACTGCTAAAACCGTTACTCCTGCGGCTTCGTTGCCTGCGTATTATGAGGCAATTGATGGTAAATCGGGTAAATCACTCTTTGATGCAGTACAAAAGGTAACCAAAGAAGGCTATACTTCTCTCGGATATGATGGTCTATGGGGTGCATTTAAGACTACAGATAAAAAGAGCAATGGTAGGGTGTGGGATATGTATAGCGATTGCAGTTGGACTTTCGGTTCTGATCAATGCGGTAGCTACAGTAGCGAATGTGATTGCTACAACCGCGAACACTCCATACCTAAATCATGGTTTGGTGGTTCTACTAGCGGACCTGGATGTGATATTTTCCACCTTGTGCCTACGGATGGCAAAGTGAATGGTATGCGTAGCAATTATGCTTTTGGTGAAGTATCCAGCGCAAGTTATACTTATGATGGTGCTAAGAAAGGATCTGCCAAAAGTATTACGATTATTGGCGGAAATACCATTGCTGGTAATGCAGGTACTACCATATCGTGCTCTGGTACCGTTTTCGAACCACGTGATGAGTACAAAGGTGACTTCGCTCGTGGGTATATGGGTGCGTTGCTCAAGTGGGCAGGCGACAAAGCTTTTACAGATGGAGAAGGTTCTAAAACATTTACTACAAACTTCTCTACAGGCTCTTTCGGTTTGACCAAATATGGTGTGGCATTGTTGATGAAATGGCATCGCCAAGACCCTGTATCACGAAAGGAAATAGACCGAAATAATGGTATTCAACAAACGCAAGGTAACCGCAACCCATTTATTGACTATCCTTATTTGGCAGAGTATATCTGGGGTGAGAAAGCAGGCGAAATACTTAACCTCTCTGACCTTATTACTGCATATGACTCGCGCTTCGTGCTTGGTGAGAGTAATGGCTATCTCAAAGGGGGAAGTACAGTTGATCCTGAAACCAAATGTACTATCACATGGCTTGTGAATGGCGAAGTATATACTGCAGGCAATCCTACTATCTCAGTCAATGAAGGTGGAGTGGTTTCTGTGCTGCCTACTGCTCCTAAGTCTTGCGATAAGATTAGTAATCAGTTCGTTGGATGGAGTGAGTATGAGATTTCGGGCACAACCGATGATATCCCAACCGACCTTTTCTCTACTGCTGATGATGCACCAGATATCATGCAGAATACTACTTTCCATGCTGTGTTTGCTCAACTTGAAGAATATGAAACGACGGTATCTACTCCAGCCATAGTCGCTATGAATTTGAATAATACGCAAGGATGGACACTTTCTGGGTTGGATAAACAATCCAAATACTGGAAAATGATAAAAGATTCGTATGCAGAATCTCCTTCGCTGGATGCTAGCCAAATCACTAACATAACGATTAATATGCGTACATGGGGTGGTGCTCAGTATAACACCATTGAGTTCGCTGTGGCTGGTAAGAAAATAGGCGAATTGAAGGCGGGCAATAATAATCTAAAAGATTATACATGGAAGCCTAGCACCACTCCATCTGGAGTTGGTGCGTTGCGCTTCTCTAGTCCAACAAGTACTACAGATGAAGGTCCTGCTTTTAGTAGTATTACTATTGAAACAACTGGCGGCGGTACAGGTACCACCACGACATACACATACTCCCGCTATATTACCTCTTGCAACAATGGAACTTCTGACATTGAGACAACTATTGTAGAAAAACCAAATACTAAAGTTATCCGCAATGGTCAGCTCCTCATTGAGTACGGTGGAGTATATTATAATACATTAGGTCAACAAGTGCAATAATGAATAGTCTTTCTGAACAAATACGTCAACTCTGCAAAGAGAAGAATGCCATCATCATGGCGCATTACTATCAACGCCCTGAGATTCAGGATGTAGCAGACTTCGTGGGCGACTCTCTTGCCTTGGCACAGGTAGCTGCTAAAACCAATGCTGACATTATTGTGATGTGCGGTGTGCATTTTATGGCAGAGACAGCCAAAATCCTCTGCCCTGATAAGAAAGTGCTTATTCCCGAACCAGCAGCAGGTTGCTCCCTTGCGGATAGTTGCAAAGCGGAAGATTTGGCAGCATGGAAGGCTGAGCATCCAGACCATCTGGTAGTGTCCTATGTGAACACTAGTGCGGCAGTTAAGGCGCTGACCGATGTAGTGGTGACTAGTAGCAATGCGCTGAAGATTGTTAAGCAGTTACCCACAGATAAACCTATCCTCTTTGGTCCAGACCAAAACCTCGGCGGTTACATCAATTCAATGACGGGGCGCAAGATGGATTTGTGGAATGGTGGATGCCATGTGCATGCCCGTTTCTCAGTAGAAGCAATATTGTCGCTCAAGCAACAATATCCCGATACCAAAGTGTTAGCACACCCAGAGTGCAAGGCGATTGTATTGCAGAATGCGGATGTGATTGGTTCAACGCAAGCGTTGCTTAATTATGCGAAAACTCATCCTGAGCAAAAGCGATTTATTGTGGCTACTGAGAGTGGTATTCTCCATGAAATGCAAAAATCGTGCCCAGATGTAGAGTTTATTCCTGTGCCACCAGAAATGACAGAGAGAATTGGGATGTGTTGTGCACAACCTGTTGCTAATCAATGTGGTTGTAATGAGTGCGAGTATATGCGAATGAATACTTTGCAAAAACTATACAACTGCCTTCGCGACGAAATAAACGAAATATTTGTAGCTGAAGCAGTCGCCAAAGATGCTATCAAACCAATCCAACGCATGTTGGAGATGAGCTAAAGAAAGATTAAAAAATCAGATGCGTTAGAAAGGTATATATATTATCTGTATATAGTTCAAACTGATACATATAAAATACCCCAATCGTCATTTACTCGATTGGGGTATTTTTGTAAGAATATATGTTCCTATTCAATGTGTTAATAGCACGCTTTGAGAATTGCCAATATGTCTTCGGCGTTGAGTTGCTTGTAGCCGCCACCGAGGGCAGTAGAGTTGGCAATGAGCGGTAGCATTTCTTCGGTTGCACCCACTTCGCGGAGGGTAGCAGGAATACCCAATTCGGCAATGAATGCCTCCAAACGGTTGATACCCTCCAACGCAATAGCTTCGTCGCCTTGACCGTGGTCGTCAACGCCCCAAACCACTTTGGCATAGCGCACGAAACGATGCAAGCCGTCGCGGAAGATATAGCGGTAGTATGCAGGCGAGATGATGGCGAGACCGATGCCGTGTGCGCAGTCGGTATAAGCGCCCAATTGGTGCTCAATCATATGCACTTCCCAATCTTGGGTTTTGCTAAGGCCAAGAATCTTGTTCAATCCCATGGTAGCGCACCACATGATATTGCTGCGTGCTTCGTAGTCTTCGGGATTAACGATGGCTTTGCGCGAAGCGGAGATGAGCGAGAGCATCAGTCCTTCGATGAGATAGTCGCTGGTGCAGTCGTCATCGCCCGAGAAGTATTGCTCCATGAGGTGAGAGAAGACGTCGAAGATACCGCTAATCATCTGATACTTAGGCACAGAGTAGGTATATTCGGGGTTGAGGATAGAGAAGCGTGGAGTGACCAATGCCAATGGATAGACACGACCAATTTTCAGGTTCTCTGCTTCGTTGGTGATAACTGAGCCAGAGTTCATTTCGCTGCCAGTACCTGCCATCGTGAGGATACTACCTACAGGCACTACGCGGTTGGTCACGGGCTCTTGATTGACGTAGTAGCGTTGCCATACATCGCCTTCGGCGTAGGCAGCACAAGCGATACCTTTGGCGCAGTCGATGACCGAACCACCACCCACAGCCAGGATGAGGTCGATGTCGTGCTCACGCACGAGACGTGCACCTTCGAGCAACTGGGTATAACGAGGATTGGCGTTGATGCCTGCCAGTTCGACAACGGTCTTGCCTTCGGCTTGCAGGATATTCATTACTTGGTCATAGAGACCGATTTTCTTGATAGATGCTTTGCCGTAAACGAGTAGAATGTTTGGTCCGTACTCACGGAGTTCGCCAGCGAGTTTATTGATGGCTTTCTTGCCAAAGTGAATCCGCGTAGGATTCTGATAACTGAAGTCGTATAACATATTTTTTAGTGTTAGTTTAAAGTTTATAGTTTTAAGGTGAGGGAGACGGTCGTGCCGCTTATCGCCTTATATTCTCTGATACGCAATTCTGGGAGAATGATCTCGTGTGTAGATGATGCCACAACGCGTGAAGTGGTTTTGCTGGATGAGGTGAATCATGCGGGTATTGGCATGGTGGGTGTCAATGCGGATGTTGCTGCATTGTGCTGAGCACCAGTCGAGTACGGCGCGGAAGATTCCTCGTTGCTGCCCATTAGAGGCGATGCGATGAATGGTGCCGTAGGGTAGCGTGTCGTCTAACCATTGTCCGCCCTCAATATATTGATAAGTAGGGTCTGCTCCGATGATAAAAACGAAAGTGGCGCAGGGTACTCCTTCGTGCTCCATGACATAGCTTACGCCGCGATGGATGTCGTTCTTCAATTGTTCGCGCGTGGGATAACCATCGCCCCATTGCGTTGGGTTGCCATCGGTAGCCATCTGCGCGCGAGCATGGGCAAAGATTGCTGTAAGAGCGTCAAGGTCGGCGTATGTCGTAGGTCGGATGGTCATTATTGTTTTTGCAATGTGATTATGGTTATTTCTGGTGGTACACCTATGCGGATGGGTAGGGTGCAACCAATGCCCGTGTTGATGTAGAGGGATTGAGCCTCTAATTGGTACCAGCCCTCTGATTCGGTGAACATGAGGGAGGAGAGTGGGTAGCCGAAGAGGCGCACTTGTCCAGCGTGGGTATGTCCGCTGAGGGTCAGCGGGATGTCGGTGGTAGGTACTACCTCTCCTCGCCAATGCGATGGGTCGTGAGAAAGGAGGATCTTGAGAGGCGATGAGGCGATAAGGCTATCAGGCGAGGTCATCGCCTTCACAAGATCTCCTCGCGAGATAGTCTGAAATCCTTGTCCTTGGCAGGAGGTGTTGTCCACACCAATGATTTGCAGGTGGGCGGTGTCGCGTGAGATGATATACGACTGATTGCGAAGCAGATGCCAACCTAAGGTGTCGCGTTGGTAGGCGGTTAGTTGTTCCACTTTTTGCTCTTTCTGTTCATCGGTTAGTCCGTGGTGGTAGAGTGCAAAATCGTGGTTGCCGAGCACGCTCGCGATACCATCCTTGGCATGCAGTTGGCGGAGCATATCCGTGAACGGAATAGCTTCTTCTACACCAAAGCCCACGAAGTCGCCCGTAAAGCAGATAAGGTCGGGTTGTTGAGCATTAATCGTATCTATTACGCGTTGCAGGAATGCAGGATTGTCGGCAAAAGAAGAGAGGTGCAAGTCGCTGATATGCACAATCTTATATCCGTTGAAGGCAGCGGGTACCTGAGGCGAGGTGTAGGTGGTAGGTTGCACACGTAGTTGGAAGCGTCCGAACCAATAACCATAGAGCATAGTGCCCATGAAGAGCAGCACGAGTGCAAGTCCTGTATAGGCAAAAGGTGCATACGGCATGGCGTGGTGGCACAGCCGTGCCACTATCCAACAGAGTAGCCATACAAGAGTAGGGCAGAGGAATAGCACTACGATGCAGAATATGAGAAAAGAGGTAAACATGGTGCAAAGGGTTAGTTGGATGTTCCTAATTCGATGAGGCACTTGCGGCAGAGGCATTGGTTAGGGTATTGCGCTGCCAGATGCGCACGAGTAGCAGGAGAGAGCAATACACCCGTACATTGACACTTGGCGGGATTTTCGTGTTGGCAAATAAACGCAGCTCCACAGCGCGGACAAGATTTGTGTTCCATAGTTGCTTGAGTTACCTATCCCAAGATTTATGTTTGTCTGCTTCGGAGATGGGGCGGATAGGGCGGCAGGGATTACCTACAGCCACCACATTGTCGGGGATGTCTTTTACCACGACGGAGCCACCGCCAATGACTACATTCAAACCAATCTTCACGCCTGGCATTACTTGTACACCTGCTCCAATCCATACATTATCGCCTACAGTGATGGGGTAAGCATACTCCAAGCCCTGATTGCGGCGTTCGGCATCAATAGGATGACCTGCGGTGTAGAAGCCACAGTTGGGAGCAATAAACACATTATCGCCAAAAGTGACTTTGGCACCATCGAGAATGACGGTATTATGGTTGGCGAAGAAGTTCTTGCCTACTTCGATATTGTAGCCATAATCGCACCAAAAAGGTGCCAGAATGCAGCAGTTGTCGGATTTCTTGCCTAATAGTTGGCTGAGAATCTGCTGTTGGTGGGTCTCATCGGAGGGGCGTAGTTGGTTGAACTGGTAGCATAAGTCTTTGGCTACTTGACGCTCACGAATGAGCTCGGTATCGTAGTTCGCATCGTACAGCATCTGCTGTTGCATTTTTTCTTTTTCGGTCATGATTAGATGAATTATGCTGCAAAGGTAGTGCTTTTTCGGAATATATGCAAGAAAATGGCGATTTTTCGCCATTTTCAGTTTAGAGGACGCTCGCGTGGCGAGCTACAGGTTAAGAGCACCCCATAACGCCATGAGCGTTATCGGGGACCCCGCTGAGGTGAGAGGCAAGAATATTTGCCAGATTACTGGCAAAAGCAAAACAGGTGGCGGGAACTTTGCTCGGCGAGTTAACGTTGAACGCTAGAAATTTACTTTTGTTTTAATAAATAATATGTTCGTACTCAATGAATTTTTTTGTTTCTTTTTTGTTGGAATATGAAACAATATCAAAAGACTCTCCTTTTTCCAACTTTATAGGAAATACAATTTGAATTAATTTGGTTCGTGAAGGTTGTAGAGAAATGTTATTCTCTAGATGATTCCAAAACCCAGTTTCGCAGGGTAAATATACTGCAATAATTGGATACTTTTCGCCATTATAAATAATATACGTGGACTTTTTGAATTTAGGTGTTGTTAATAACTGTTGGGGTGAATATTTTGCTAACAAATTTATTCGAGTAATATCGTTTTCTGTTAGCATTGAATGTATATACATTGGTATATTTGATTTTTCGACAAGAAATGGATGGAAAAATGTTGCGTCTTTGTTTAAATAATATCTATTTTTCATTAGATAGACTTCTATATTGTCCTCCTGTACACTCCTAAACTTTTTTTCATTGGAGGTATTGCCTATATAAGTTATAGCCGCTTCTGCTAAGTATGGAAATACAGCTTGTAAATCATTTGTAGAACCATCACTAGAAATATGTGTCTTCCATAACATAACTGGCTCATCTGTTCTATCCTGATTGTCGTAAGCGTATAAATTAAGTACTCTACGAAATTCTGGTACCTTTTTTGATTGGACCCCCAATCCTGTCAATCCGAAACTATGACCATTAGTCTGTGTAGTAGTGGTAGTTAAATATCCTAACCCGACAGAGGTAGATGTGGAACTGAGAATTATGCCGCTTATACCCCATGTAGGAGCACTATAATTAGCGATGTAAGATTTATCAGTTATACCATAATCCATCAAAATACACACATCTGCCATATCTTGGTCATTTGTGGGTATTGCATGTTTGCGGATCATACATTGGGCAATAATATCTCTATATTGTATGAATTCCAAATCTTTATTTGATATATTGGCATTTCCTGAGAGGATATAAAATGTTTTACCACTCATATCATAATCACCAAAGGATGAAATCTCAGATTCATAGTATCCATTTTGCGCGAAGGATGTAAGGGAGATATTTGCTAAAAGAATGGTAATCAAATAGAATTTCTTCATGGTCTTTTTATTTTGTTTGCAAAGATACAACTTTTTAGAGATATATGCAAAAATAATGACGATTTTGTGTAATTTTTTTGTTCGTCGGTGAGGCGAGAGCATAACCAATCGCGGAGAGTGTGAGATATACTAAGAGATTCTCAGAAATGCTCAGGTGTGATACGGGGATATAGGGAAGTCGGGACACGCGAGACGGGACACCGTCGATCAGGTTAGGAGAATTATATCAAAAGAGAATTGTTTAAGTCTCGGTGTTAGTTGCTTGATGATACGTTCATCACTCGGTGAGGTTCCGATGAGGTTCCGATGAGATTCCGATGAGGTTCCGATGGAGATAGGTGGCAAATAAGTGGCAGATAGGTGGCATACAACGGGAAACAAAAGGAAATAGGAGAAGAGAAAAAGAGGCGAAATTTGACTTTTTACGAAAAAAACGCACATCGCGCTTGCGTATGTGCGAAAAAAATAGTACCTTTGTCGCGTATTTTGCGGTTTCGCCAATATGGCGGGCTAAAAAGCGCGAAAAAACTGCTGAAAAACATGTTTTGAAGCTAAAAATCAAGAATTGAGAACAAAGACAAGGATTATAACAAAGATTGATTATGAAAAAATTGAATATCGCTTTGGTTGCTCATGATGCCAGAAAACAAGAATTGGTGAAATGGTGTACCTTTAATTCGTGTATTCTCAAACATCATAATTTATTTGCAACAGGTACAACCGGTAGTCTCCTTGCTGCTATTCCTGTAGATTCTGAAAACACCGAGTATCCCCTCAAAGATATTACCCTGCTGAAGTCTGGACCGCTGGGCGGAGATCAACAAATAGGTGCAATGATTGCCGAAGGGAAATTGGATGCGCTGATATTCTTTTGCGATAACCTCATTACGCAAGGACACCAACAAGATGTGGGAGCACTAACACGATTGGCATCACTATACAACATAGCATTTGCAACCAATCGTACAACAGCAGATATGATTATCACCTCTCCTCTCTTTGGCAACGAAGAGTATGAACGGATAATTCCCCTATCTATCAAATCATACGAAAATAGAAAATTAACATTAAAATAAACATAATACTAACTTTTCTAAAATCATGGCAGAAGAAAAATTGAACATGTTAGCCGAGTTTCCCGCCATCTCTACCAAAGCATGGAAGGAGAAAATCGTAGCTGACCTCAAGGGCGCCGATTTCGACAAAAAACTCGTATGGCGCACCACAGAAGGCTTCAACGTACAGCCTTTCTACCGTCAAGAAGACCTCAAAGGTCTGAAAACTACTGTATCTGCACCAGGTCAATTCCCTTACGTGCGTGGTAC
>JAFTHS010000017.1 GCA_017457295.1 Paludibacteraceae bacterium
CTCGGGATCTAAGTGCGCTGCTACAGCGAAGCCCAAACGGACAGTCATACCTGAACTATAACGCTTAACTGGCGTGTCGATATACTTCTCGCAGCCAGAGAAAGCAACAATCTCGTCCAACTTACCAGCGATCTCCTGCTTGGTCATACCCATGATGGCACCGTTCATAAAGATGTTCTCACGGCCAGTCATCTCTGGGTGGAAGCCCGTACCAACCTCCAGCAGACTAGCGATACGACCGCGGGCGCGAATAGTGCCCACTGTGGGACCAGTGACTTTACTGAGGAGTTTGAGGAGCGTACTCTTGCCTGCGCCGTTCTTGCCGATGATGCCGATGACATCACCCTGCTCGACCTTGAAGTCGATATCGCGCAGCGCCCAGACATACTCAGAATCGGCTTTCTGGGTGCGGTCGTTGACCGAGCCGATCTTGAGGTATGGGTCTTCTTTGCGCAGGATGGCGGTTTGCCACCAGCGATTGAGGTCGTGACTGATAGTGCCTGTGGATACAAGTCCCAGGCGGTATTGTTTGCCTACGTGGTTGAATTCGATTGCTGTTGCCATAAAAGCGTCATTAAAAAATTGTATAGTGTTTGGTCTTTGCTATAATTAGTCCGCAAAGATACAACAATTTTTGCACATATGCAAATATCTTTGATATTTTAGCATAAAAACAAAGAAAATACACCTTGGAATAAACAAAATAGGCTCCTAATAATAGAAGCCCAAACCTAAACTCACAAACTCAACTTTCGTGAGATGACTCTTCATCATTGCCTGGACGAAAATATGGTACGGCAAGTGATAGCGCAACACTAATTCAGTATAGAGCCAGCCATCAGGGTAGCCCGCACTACCCGCTTTAAGTAGATCATAAGAATAGAAGATAGGTTTGTCCAAGCGGCCATTTTTATGCTCTATAGCCTCTTTGTAGGGTTCTAGTTCCCGAACGGGGTCGAACACATAAGCACCGATATGCAGTCCCGCCGTGAAATTACCCACCACAAACTCGGGTTGAAGACTTACACCTACACGCCAACAATCTGCTCCCGTGGAGTCCGCAGCAGCAAGGTTGGTCTTTTGAAAATACGTATCACGAAGACAATAGGCACCATCGTAGAAGGCATCTACACCCAATCCTAAACGGAAAATAGGATGTGCCAACCAATATGCTGCCACATGAGCCGTACCAACGATAAATGACTGCTGGTCACGATAATAGACCTGCCGCCCGCCTGCAGATACTGCCGCAGCAATATGCCATCGCTTATTACCCAACAAACTGCGCGATCGCGGCCACTCGGAATGCACAGAATTGTCGCACATACACGAATTGTCTAGAGCAGGACGATAGCTGAGCGCAAGCTCTGCAGCAAAAACATTATATCCCGAATTGGGTTGGCGGGTACTGCCATTGCTGACATGATACCAACCACCACTCAAACCAACCGTCCAGCCACGAGCAATAGGAAAATCGAAACAAACCATCTCTGGAAAATAGAGATTAGTAACACTACCGATACACTGGTTAGCATCGATGACATCCACAAACAGATGATCTTCAGGAACGGTATTACGATAGGTTTTGGTCATGAAAGCTGCACCGATGCCTGGGCGCAAGCCCAAATGGAAATGGCGCAACTTGACCAAAGGAATATCTAAATAAGCATAAGGCGCGAAAGCATGACCAAGCATATCATGCCCCATGTACCAATATGTGAGTCCCACTCCTACTCCTGCACCATTCCATTGCCGTAGCGAGTACCACGATGGATAGAACGTAGCTGAAAAGTCGCCTCCATAGATAGGTCCGAACCATTTGTCGGGTTGACCGACCACCTTGTCCACCTTGCCATCGGGCATAATCCACCCAGCTCTACCACCTATACGATAGTCTACATCCAATGCGAAAAGAGCAATAGAAGAAAATACAAAAAAGGATATGAAAAATATTCTGCGCATTGCAGCACACAATATAATTAACCCAAACGGCTAATGCGCGTGAGTTCCTCCTCATCGAGGAGCTTGATCTTGCGTCCGTCGATAGCCAACAACCCTTCGCCAGCGAACTGCGACAAAGTGCGGATAGCATTGGAAGTAGTCATATTGGACATATTGGCCAAATCCTCGCGCGACATATACATGGCAATCGTAGCACCATCTTCGTCAAAACCATATGTATTGCGCAATGTAAGTAGCGATTCTGCCAAGCGGCCACGAATGTGCTTTTGGGTAAGATTGACCGTACGAGATTCGGAGATAGCTAAGTCCTTGGACATAGCCAAAAGGACACTAAAGCAGAACTCGTTGTTGTGCTGAACCAATTGGATAAATGCCTCACGACGAACACGATAGACCACTGTGGGCTCCAACGTACTAGCACAAGAAGAATGCACATCACCCACAATAGCACTACGGTAGCCAAAGAGATCAAACGGCTTGAGCAAACGAATGATTTGCACACGCTGGCCGACGCCCTCCTTGGACAAACGCACTGTACCAGAAAGCACCATCATGATATGGGTAGGAGAGTCACCCTCCTTGTGGATCATCTCGTTCTTTCTGTACCTTCTAATCTCTGAATTATTATCAATAAAGGATTTTTGCTCTGGAGTCAGCGACCCCCACAATCGTGGATTCAACTCCCATAATTTACCAAATTCCTCTTGATACTTACGCATACTATCTTCAATTTTTGCTGCAAAGATAGTATTTTTTTATGAATTGAGCAAAAAAATATGAGAATATTATACATATTTCGAATATTTTTCGTAACTTTGCAGTCGAAATTACGATTTTATACTTAAAATTAGTTATTATGGATATATCCGTTTTAGTACCGTTATACAACGAAGCAGAGAGTTTACCCGTTTTGCATGATTGGATTGTACGCGTGATGAAAGAACATCAGTTTAGCTATGAAATCTTGTTTGTGAATGATGGTTCTACCGATGATTCGTGGGCTGTGATTAAGGCACTACAAGCAAAAGATACAAATGTAAAAGGCATTTGCTTCCGCAGAAACTATGGTAAGTCGGCTGCATTACATTGCGGATTTCAAGCAGTGCAAGGCGATGTGGTGATTACAATGGATGCCGATTTGCAAGACTCTCCAGATGAGATCCCAGAACTATACCGAATGGTAAAGCAAGACGGATATGACTTGGTAAGTGGTTGGAAACAAAAACGATACGACAATAAGCTGACAAAGAATCTGCCTAGCAAATTATTTAATGCTACAGCGCGTCGCGTAACAGGCATAAAGTTGCACGATATGAACTGCGGACTGAAGGCCTATCGCAACGAAGTGGTAAAGAACATAGAAGTATTCTCCGAGATGCACCGCTATATACCCTACTTGGCTAAGAATGCAGGATTTACCAAAATCGGCGAGAAAGTAGTGCAACACCGCAAGCGCGAGTTTGGAGAGAGCAAATTCGGTATGAGCCGTTTTGTGAATGGTTATTTGGATTTGATGACCCTGTGGTTCTTGAACAAGTTTGGTAAACAACCTATGCACTTCTTTGGACTGGTAGGTAGTGTGATGTTTATTCTGGGCTTTGTGGCAATTGTGGTGGTAGGTGCAATGAAATTGTATGCCCTATCGCATGGAGTGGCTGCGATGTTGGTAGGAGTAAATCCATATTTCCATCTGAGCATACTGATGATGATATTAGGATGCATGCTTTTCTTGGCAGGATTTTTGGGAGAACTGATTATTCGTAACTCTAACGAGCGCAACAATTACCTTATTCGAGAAGAGATAGGACTCAACTGAGCATGACCAGTGCTAGCGACATATTTGATATATACCGCGAGACTCTTCTGCTGAAAGAAGAGGATTGCGCTGATTTCTTGGTGCTAGTGCAAGACATGAATGCTCCCATTGATGGCGCTATGGCAGTTGCGGGATTAACTCTCTCGTTGCTAGAAAATCAATGGAGCAAAGAACGCATGCTATTGCTGATGAAGGCATACGCGTGCGCAGGAAATGAAATGGTACGTGAGCGCGTGATAGTGGGATTACTGATGGCCATGATGAAATATAGCGCAATCATGCGCGAAGATGACCTATTGCTAGATGCTGCACAAGATATACTAACCAACGCCCCCGAGCTATGCTACACCGCTCTATGCAATATTGCACGTACAGCGCAGGTGAAGCGATTGGAAAAATTCAATCAAGAGATGACAAAAGAAATTATGCCCCTGATGAATCAAGTAGGGTCGGATGAGTTTTATGACGTAATTCGCAAGCATCAAGGAGAGATGGAGCGCATTGCACATATGCATTTAGATCAGAACTTCCTGATTTTTAAGACAGCTTATCAAACACCTTTTTTCCGTGAACGTGCAGCACATTGGTTATTGCCATGGGATGATAAGCAATGGATGAATGTAGCAGAGGACGAACGCGAACAATTGAGCAATATGGTGGCTGCGTGGCCCATGTGCGATAGCGATAAATACGCACTGATAGGCATGTCGAGCGTGATTCGCGATGCACTGAGGGGGCAACTGCAGACAGATGTGCTGCACCAAATGGGTGATACATTGGGCAATGCAACTATTGTGACTAATGGCTATGTGCAGCAACTATATCGCTACTTTCGCCTATCTTCTTTCACACATAGTACTCCGTTTGACTTGGTAGCATACATGCGCGATACACTAGTATATCGCCTAGTAGTAGTGGGAGAAAGAGCCCGACAAACCATTAACGAACTTCTCAATTAATCCGTATTAACCAATGACTTAATCCAACATCTGACCAAAGTTGTTGGATAGTTGAATCATTTGGTCGTATTCCTCTGGAGAGAGGTCGTAGAAATAATAGTTGCGCGGATCTACAGGCCGACCATTCAGGCGTACCTCGTAGTGCAAGTGTGGTCCTGTAGATTTACCCGTATTTCCCACCAAAGCAATGATATCCGAACGGCGCACTTTTTGCCCTTTGCGCACGAGTGCCTTATATAAGTGAGCATAAAGGGTTTGATACCCAAAACCGTGGTCAAGAATGACAGTATTACCATACCCCTGTTTCCACCCCACAAAAGATACTTTTGCATTACCTGTAGCAAACACCTCGGTGCCAGTAGGGGCTGTAAAGTCCATTCCTTGATGGAACTTACGCACATGGTACACAGGATCAATACGCATACCATAGCCCGATGCTACACGCTTGAGGTCCTTGTTCATTACGGGCTGAATAGCAGGAATATTCTCCATACGAACCTCTTGATTCTTAGCCATCTCCAGCACCTCATCATACGATTTTGCCTGAACATATATTTCCTTCTCTAACACATCTACCTTCATTGCCAAATCAGCAGAGAGTTGGTTATTAGTCATCTGAGCAATCTGTTCGTAGTAGGAGATTTTGCGCTGGGTACCTTGGCGAATACTCAATGGTATAGGTTCTGCCCCGAAAAGGACCCGATAGAGATTATCATCGCGCTGCTGCAAATCTGCCATTACAATCTGCATTTGGTCCACCTGACGATTGAGAACCTCTAATTGCGATTGTAGAGCTTCCTTTTCGCGCTGCAATTGCTTTTCTCGTGGCGAAGGGAAGAATGTCAAGAACAAGAATAGGAAGAGTACTCCCAACACTATTCCTGCCAAAATATAGATACCCGTTTGGCGCAACCAATAGCCCAAACCATGCTCCACTTGCTCCATAGCAAGGGTTTCGGGATTAATTTTGTATCTCTTTTTTGCTGTCATATGCTAATGTATGATTTTGTTCAATATTATTTAGAGTGCGACTTCGTTTTCTGAAGTTTCCACCAAAAGAAATAGCTATTCTGCTTTTGTTTTTCCTCTTTGGTTCGTGCTACAAACACGGGCAGCATAGTATACGGATTCAGGCCCGTGTAGAACATCGTTGTAGCCAAGGTCATAGGTGTTGGAGTGAAGTCCTGCACTTGCTCGGGGCGATAATGCAGCCGCTTGCATTGCTCTGCCAACTGCTGCATATCATGGTTGGTACAACCTGGGTGAGAAGATATAAAGTATGGGATAAGCTGCTGATGCAATCCCGCTTCGGCGTTTACCTGCTCGAAGAAACGATGGAAACGTTCGTAATGCTCCCACGAGGGTTTGCGCATTAGGGTCAGTACCTTGGAAGAAGTATGTTCGGGCGCCACCTTAAGACGTCCAGACACATGGCGCGTGATCAATTCGCGCCCATATTGCTCATTCATCAGGTCGTAGCGAATACCACTGCCTACAAAAGATTTTTTGATATACGGCAACTGATCCACCTTATTATATATATGTAATAGTGACGCAAAATCTTGATTGAGGTTCTTGCATAGATTAGGGTGCAAGCAACTAGGACGAGCACACTTCTCACAGAGTGACATATCTCGACCGTGCATACCATACATATTCGCCGATGGTCCACCCAAATCGCTCAAATAGCCCTTCCACTCAGGTAAATCCTTGAGGGTATTGACCTGCTTGAGGATACTCTTTTCCGAGCGCGAAGTGATTTGCTTGCCCTGATGTGCAGAGATAGTGCAGAAACTACATCCGCCAAAGCACCCACGATGCATACAGACAGAAAAGCGAATCATTTCGTAAGCGGGAATATGTTTGTTCTTGTATTTGGGGTGAGGATAATACTGGAAGGGCAAATCGTATATCGCATCCAGTTCCTCGGTAGTCATAGTAGGATATGGGGGATTGACTACCACACAACTATCGCCAATAGGTTGGACGATAGTAGCAGCATTTATCTTGTTGCTCTCCGTTTCAATTAGGCGGAAATTCTCAGCATGTACTCGCTTGCTCTTAAGAGCAGCCTCATGACTTTGCAAATAAACCACCTCTCCACTTTCGACATTTTTCTTTTCGTTTTTCACTAGATACGCAGTCTGCGGAATATCGTGCTGAACACCACGTTTGGCAATCTCCACGATTTGCTTCTCGCCCATACCATAGACTAAAATATCGGCTTTGGAATCGACTAAGATACTAGGCATAAGACGGTCGGACCAATAGTCGTAGTGAGTGAGACGACGCATGGATGCTTCGATGCCACCAATCACGATAGGCACATCGGGATAGAGTTGCTTGAGTATGTTGCAATAGGTGATTGTGCAATAATCAGGACGCATACCAGCTCTACCCTCAGGCGTATAAGCATCGTCTGAACGCAAGCGCTTGGCAGCAGTGTAATGATTGACCATCGAATCCATGCTGCCCGAAGTAACAGCAAAAAATAAGCGTGGACGCCCCAGTTTAGTAAAGTCGCGATAATCGCCACGCCAATCAGGTTGCGGCACAATGGCAACTCTATAGCCAGCATTCTCCAACACACGTCCGATGACTGCGGCACCAAAAGCAGGGTGGTCGATATATGCATCGCCCGAGAAGAGGATGATATCCACTTCGTCCCAACCACGGAGTTGTAGTTCCTTTTTGGTTGTTGGCAAATATGCTTTTAAATCCGTCACTTGTTCGCTATCTCACTTTTATATATGTGATTGTTCCTTCGCTGCTCGTAAAGATACATTCCTTGCCGCTCAAAGGCAGTGGCGTATTCAATATCGAGTTGCCAATCTTATGGCGCCATAATACCTTGCCTGTTGCAGCATCCATGCCCAGTAATAGTCCATTCTTGGTGCTCACCCACAGCGTACCATCTTTCTCAAGTGGCATAGCGGGGTTGTGCTCGTAACCAAAATCGGCATGCGTAGCCCAACGAGTGATTGGCTCGTGCGTAGTGGCATCCATAGCCACAATAGTATCCCACATACATTTAGAATAGACTGTTTTTCCGTCTTCGCTCATTCCAACTGTCTCACGTACCTTATATTGATTGGTTCGCCATACTTCGGTGCCTGTCTCGGCATCTAAACACGTGAAGTAGCGGTCGGGAGCAGTGATAAATATTTTGCCATCAGCCACTACTGGCCATACACTAGCAGGCGATAACTTGGGGTTACCCTTGCCGTTGTTCCACTTCCATGCCAATGAGCCATCGGAAAGATTAAGGGCATAGAGATGGGTGTCCCAACAACCGAAATAGAGTTTGTCGCGATACACCAATGGGCGAGTGAGAACATAATTCTTCAATTCGTTGAACGACCATTTTATCGTGCCCGTGTGAATATCAATAGCAAACATTCTGCCGTCGCCACCACCAATATATGCCACACCCTCGTGGATATTGGCTGCACCCATAACTGCCTGATTGGTAGTGACATGCCACAGTTCTTTACCTGTCTTAGCATCGAGTCCGTAGATATTGTAGTTGGCACTACCAAATACCACTACTCCATCGCTGACTGCAGGTGAACCGACAATACGCATGCCCGTATCGAACGTCCAAAGGGTTTTACCCGTTTTGAGATCCAACGCATACATGCACCCCACATCATCTCCTATATACAAAGCATTGCCGTCGGTGACAGGAGTAGAATATATACCGCCTTTAAGGGCTTTATGCCATTGGCGCTTTACATTTTTATACTCTTTGTTGACTGAGAAATCAGGACGCAAACTTTCATCGGATGGTCCATAGGTTTTCTTGCCAAAAGGAAGACTCAGCCAATGCTCTTGCGCCTGTCCGATTGTTTTTTCGTAGATGCGAATGCTATCGGTAATGGATATTATGGAATAACCATTGATGGTATCCTTGTCGCGCAGATTGGAGCGGTTGAGTACATCAGCAATACCATCGCAATCAAAGAGGAGATTGCGATGATAGTGTCCACCCATGACACACTGTACATTGTGCTGGCGCAGCACGTCGGTGACTTCGTACCAGTTGTCCACATCGCCATTACGCAGAGGATAGTGGGTAAAGACAAAGATAGGCGTAGCGCCTCGGTCGCTGGTCGCGCTAGCAGCAGATACGCTATCCAGATTATGACGAAGCCAAGCTATGTCTTGTGGAGCAACGTGTCCGTCAGCCATACGAATTACAGGTCCCGAATTGAAGCCAATAAAGAACATCCCATTGTGGAAGAAGGCAAAGCGACTATCGCCAAAGACGCGAGAGAAATCCATCACACCAGACTCAGACCATGTAGTCTCATGGTTGCCAGATGCCGCATAATATGGCACACGGAGTTGGTCTAAAGCCGCCTTGACTGCCTCAATGGATGCACGGTCACCATTCTCAGTAAGGTCGCCAGTAGCAACCACAAACTCGATATTAGGATTTTGATTGATATCTGCCACTGACCGTTGCAGATCTTCCATCGGACGTGGATTGCTGGTGCTGATATGCGTATCGGTCAGCAACGCAAACGAAAATAGCAAGATAGATAGAATATTCATGATGCTTAACTCTTAATTTTTAATTCCTAATTTCTAATTCCCATTTTCCCCCTATTCCAATTGCAGATTCATTCGCTCGCGCAGTTCCCCAAGATGGCTATTCATCTCGTTGAGCAACTTGTATTTTTCAGAAGCGGTGTATGCCATTTGCGATGGCGTATATTCCGCCACACGCACATGCAATTGCAGCAGATCATTCTGCAATGTATCTCGAATGGCATCCATCAGTTGTTTGCCAAACTTGGCAAATTCTTTCTTCTGCAACGCATTAGCCACTGTGATATGGAATACGTTTTCGCTGTCCATCTCAGGATCGTAGGTTGTCAGCATGGCTTTGAAGCGCTCTTCACTTTGGAAGTTTTTTATCTGACCAACCCACGCGCTTTTGAGTTGGTCAAGAGTAAAAGGGTTGTTGCGCTTTACTGAATTTGTTGAGGTAGTTGCAGATGCTGTGGAGTTGTTTGGATTGGTTGGTCCCACTCCGTTTGTATTGATAACTCCTAAACTACCCAACGAAGGCATAGTACCCATTGTGGGCTTAGGCGCAGGCGTTGGTGCTTTTGGAGCAGGTTTGGCTATAGGTTTTGCTACGTCATCAACAGGTGCACTAGCGGGCTTTGCGGATACGGGTTGAGGCACAGAAGCGGTGTTTGTAGGTGCAGATTGAGGTGCAGATTTAGCTGTTGACGTATGGGTAGGCGCAGTTGGCTGCACTGGCGCTTGGATATTGATTCCTAAGGTACAGAGTTTAACCAAAGCCAACTCCACAGTCAATCGTTTGTTGCGAGCAGTACGGTAGTTGATATCGCATGTATTGACAATATCTAATGCTTGGAATAGCCATTTGGCATTGCATCGTGTGGCTTGCTCTTGATAGTGCTGACGGATAGCATCTGAAGTCTCAAGGAGTTGCACTGTAGCCGCATCTTTGCTCACCAGTACATCGCGCAGGTGCTGCGCAAAGCCTGTTACGAAATGCCCCGCATCAAAACCCTTGACCAGTACTTCGTTGAGCAGAAGCAATGCTGCACTCACATTCTGCGTCAGTGCTGCATCCACCAGACGGAAATAGTATTCAGTGTCTAGTACGTTAAGGACCTCAATGGTCTGTTCGTAGGTGATTGTCTTGCCGCAGAACGAAACCAATTGATCGAAGATACTGAGTGCATCGCGCATACCACCATCGGCCTTTTGCGCCACCACATTCAGTGCTTCTTCGCTAGCGTTGATACCCTCTTGCTTGGCCACATATTGCAGATGACGGATAGTATCGAGCACGGTAATACGGCTGAAGTCATAGACTTGGCAACGACTGAGAATAGTAGGTAGCACCTTGTGCTTCTCGGTGGTAGCCAAGATGAAGATGGCATATGATGGTGGCTCTTCGAGGGTCTTCAGCAGGGCATTAAACGCACCCGACGAGAGCATGTGTACCTCGTCGATGATATAGACACTATACTTGCCTATTTGCGGTGGGATACGCACTTGGTCAATCAACGAACGGATATCCTCTACCGAGTTGTTGGAAGCAGCATCCAGTTCGTGTATATTAAACGAGCGTTGTTCGTTGAATGCCGCACACGATTCGCATACGTTGCATGCCTCGTGGTCAGCAGTAGGGTTCAAGCAGTTGATTGTCTTGGCAAAGATACGCGCACACGTGGTCTTACCCACTCCACGCGGACCACAAAACAGATAAGCATGTGCCAAACGATTAGTGCGAATGGCGTTGCGCAGTGTTTGCGTCAACGCCTGCTGACCCACCACGCTTTCAAAAGTGGTCGGACGATATTTCCGAGCTGATACGATATAATTCTCCATAATACACAATTAACGCGCAAAGATACAACAATTTTCTGACATATACAAATCTATTTGCATTTTTGCTACGCAAGTACCTTACTTTACGAAAAAAGGTTGCCCAAAGCAACCTCTTTCCTATCATTATTTTTTCGCTACCTTTGCGCTACCCTTGCGCTAGAAGTTTGTTGTGATGGCAGAGCATCAATGCGCCATCTTCACGGCGGAGGTGCATGCCCCCACCCTCGCAATAGCGGAAGAGTTTGCAGGTATTGCAGGGCTCTATTTGTTTCATCCATTGGCGATTGCGATAATCTTTGAAACCATTTTCCCACACCTCCCAGAAATCATCATGGTAGATATTGCCTTGGTAGTACTTACCACGCACACTGGTGCATGCAGAAATGCTGCCGTCAATGAGGATAGATGCTACGCTTACGCCTGCGGCACAATGGAAGAGGTGGTCACGGATTTCTGTCTCATAATCAGGCATAAAGCCCTCGCAAGAGTAGGAGATATGCAAGCCCTCTTTGCGTTTCTCACGGATATATTCCAATACCTGACGATGCTGCTCGGCAGTAAGCAAGAGTTCGGGATTCTCTGCCGCACGCCCCATTGGGTCAATCGTAATCAATCGCCAGTTGCGCACACCGATAGACCACAGATACTTCTGCATCTCATCGATTTGTAGGAAGGAGCGTTGGTTCACGCATGTTACCACATCCCAAGTCAGTGATGGCGTTGCTGCTGCCAATTGAATAGCACGTGTCGCACCATCAAAAGCAAGAGGATGTTGGCGCAGCCAGTTGTGGTTATCTTTCATGCCATCAAAACTGATAGCCATCGAACGCAAACCATTCTGCATCAGTTCCTGGAAGCGTTTTGGAGTGAGTGCCAAACCATTGGTCACCATACCCCATGGATAACCACGCTGCTTGAGCGCCTTGCCTACTTCGGCAAGATCCGTACGCATCAGGGGTTCACCACCCGATATGATAACCAGCACCTTATGCGGATCTACATGAGGAGTGACGGACTGGTCAATCACACGCAGGAAGTCCTCCGCGGGCATGTCGGGTGTGACCTCGCTGCTGGAACAGTCGCTACCGCAATGGAGGCAATGGACATTACAACGAAGGGTGGATTCCCAAAAGAGCTGTTGCAGCGGATGCAACTGCTGAAGGTTCTTGCGGCGTAGCCGCTCAAGCTCGAAGATGATGCGTTTGCGTAGGTTCATGAGGTAGATTATTTAAGACAATTAGCTGACTCTAAAATTGAATGCCACAATCGTATTCATAGAGTATATTAGCATCAAGTTCCTCAACATATACTCTATCATTTTCAAATGTTACAACATAGTGCTCGCGAACCAATCCTTCAAACTCAGACCAATAACATGCACTTATGAGAAATTTATCTCCCTCTTGAGTAATCTGAGGTGCAACCTGATGCTTACCAGCAATAAAATGTTCACGCAAAATGTCGTAACTTTTCGAAGATTGCGAATAGATATAGTCACGATATGAGTAATTAGCATGCCATTGAAGAGGTAAATAATGCCACATCTGAGACAAAAGATATGCTTGCCATGCCCCCATCTGCGAGTTCTCTACCTGCAAATAGTTCCAAAAATCATCTTCGAAATTAGTTGAGAGCCATTCACCTTGCTCATTATAAATCACAATAGGACTGGTATCTGCGAACATATCAAAAGTATCCTTATCATAGTAGGGAACGATCTTCATTGAATAATTGTCCTTCACTACAATTTTGTCCAGCAGAGCTATTACCTCGTTGTAGTTCTCGCCTTCTACCAATTGGACGATTTGAATAGCCAATTCTATTTCATCTTCATATGGTTCAGTAGGCATATTAGACGAGCATCCTATCATTCCTAAACATAGAAGTAAATAAAAAAAGTATCTTTTCATGTGCTTTGATAGTTTATTTTTTCTTGAGTTGGAGTTTGACATCTACGGAATATTCTGTGGACCATTCGGAGTCTGTCTCTTTTGTCATCTCAGTGAAAGGAATCTGCACTTTCTCCGAAGCATAGACTTCTGAGGTATCATTTACTTCTATGAGTAGTGTGTCATTGCCTTCTTGTGGGAAGCCATATGCTCGTTCAAACTCACCCGATGCATTGGTATAGACTGTATCCTTAATGCTAATACGTGAGGTATTGATAACCACTTGCATAGACTCTAGTGGCACACCCGCTTCGTTGGTTACTTCGCCATCCACCTCCAAAAAATTTTCTGGCACTCCAGGACCGTACAATACTGGACCAGGAAATACACAAGAAACGCCCAAGAATCCCAATAATGTAGTCAATAGACTACCTACCAATAGATGGTATTTGTTTTTAATCTTTTTCATATATACTTGTCTTTAACTCTAAACAATAGGCGCATACGGGAAACCCGAAAAATCTGCTGATTTTGGAGTGTTTTTGCGCCGTTCACTAAACACCTCGCAAAGCGAGTTATTTCTTTTTGAGTTGGAAGTCAGCATCTACGTTATATTTGACATTCCAACTATCTTTTTCTATCTCTTGCATTTGGTTGGGAGCGATATGTAGGGTATCCGACTCATACTCGCCTGTGGTATCATTTACAATCACTTGCAAGCACTCCTCGCCAAATGAGGTTATGCCGTAATTGCATTGATATTTTCCCTCTTCGTTGGTGTAAACGGTATCAGGCCAAGCATACTCATCATTTGCCTTGACCACCACTTGCATAGATTTAAGTGGCTCGTTGGTTTCGTTCGTAACCTCTCCTTGTACATCATATTCAGCCCATGGCGAACCGTACAAGCATAACGTTCCACCTCCACCGCCATTAGGACCTTCTTCGCATGACGTGATAAACATTCCTACGAGAGTAGTTAAGATAGTATTAAGGCAAAAGCGGATAGAGTTTTTAATCTTTTTCATAACTATTATTGTTTTTCAGTTGTTTTTCTATAGATGCATAATAATGTATGTACCATGGATTATATTCCACATGCATATCTACAAAAGCAATTTTAGTAGTGTCATAATAGTTATGGAATGGTTCTAGCACTATGACACTAAGAGTATCGCTAGCTTGAACTTTATCAATAGCAATAAAGTTACTATGAAAATACCCATCTCTATTCGTATATAAGGTATCTAATACAGTACTTGATTGGTCTTGTAGAACTACTTGCGCCTCCCGCAAATTACGACCATAACTATCCAATAGTAAACCTGATACCGTCAAATATACTGTAGGTTCTTCTGGTACATTAGTATAAATCATAATAAGGGTATCAAGTCCTTCGTACAAATGCAATGGAAAAGTCAAATCATATTCAGGAAGTAAGATACTATTGTAGTCCAAATGAGATGTGTGTACAGTAGTTGTAATAGTTGTTCCACATATACACGGCTGAATAATTCCCAGTGGTTTTCTCGTTTTTTCAGAGAGTTCTATCACACCATCACGCAACACCACGCATCCCTTTACGCTATAGGCACAAGGCACTGCAAAATGATGCATTAACTGAATGCTATCTGCTGAAGGTACAGTGATACGCAAAAAGTCTGAGTATTGATATGCATCATAATACGGAGTTGGAGCAGGATCTTGCGGAGGAGGCATTTTTCTGGCTCCTCCTTGTACAATATCTGGCATAGGAATAAACTGCTCTAACCAATCAAGTGGAGGATCACATTCAACTGATTGGAAGGTTTGCTCGCCACCATTCCTAGTTTCGCAACCAACGAACAGCAACAAAGCAATGATTACTATAGGTAGGCGTTTCATGTCCTTGAATTTTTAAGGATTAACATTTCTTACATTCCAATAGGCACTGACCACAGGTATCGTTTCTAAATCCAAATCCTCAGTTTTTTGCGTTGTAACCAAACCACTACTAGATAGACCTTCTTCATCATTATCAGCGCTATATATTTCTCCTACTTCCAAAGCACTCTCCAATTGCGAAACAAATGCCTCACGTGTAGCGTTAGGGTCGTATTTATTCGCTTTCCAAGTATCATATTCTTCTTTGGATATTATTCCTAAAAGATAAGCTTGGTTCACAACTACATCATCATTATCGCAAGCATAAAATGTTTCTCCTAAACGAATCATACCTTGCCACAAG
>JAFTHS010000142.1 GCA_017457295.1 Paludibacteraceae bacterium
AGGACCGTTATAGTTACGGCCGCCGTTTACTCGGGCTTCGATCAAGAGCTTCGCTAATGCTAACCCCATCAATTAACCTTCGAGCACCGGGCAGGCGTCACACCCTATACATCCTCTTACGAGTTAGCAGAGTGCTGTGTTTATGGTAAACAGTCGGGAGGGACTCTTTGTTGTAACCTTCAATGCTTTGGGAGTAAATCTTAATACACTGGTAGGCACACCTTATACCGAAGATACGGTGCTATTTTGCAGAGTTCCTTAAAGAGAGTTCTTCCACGCGCCTTAGAATACTCATCCCACCCACCTGTGTCGGTTTACGGTACGGGCAATTATTACTAAACTTAGAAACTTTTCTTGGCTCGATAGTATCATGGATTCTCCATCTACTCCGAAGAGCGTCAAGAGCCTTTGAGGTCTCGGATAGAGAGTTACGGATTTGCCTATAACTCAACCTACGCCCTTAGACTAGCACTTCCATCCGCTAGCTCCACTAACTTTAAGCGTCCTTCCATCGCACATAATAATTGGTATCGGAATATTAACCGATTTTCCATCGCATACCCCTTTCGGACTTTGCTTAGGACCCGACTAACCCTACGATGACGAGCATCGCGTAGGAAACCTTGGGTTTACGGCGCCCAGGATTCTCACCTGAGTTATCGCTACTCATGCCTGCATGCTCACTTCTATCCGCTCCAGCACTCCTTACCGGTATACCTTCAACGCTGAATAGAACGCTCTCCTACCACTTGTAAAAACAAGTCTAAAGCTTCGGTACTCATTTTAGCCCCGTTATATTTTCCGCGCAGAATCACTAGACCAGTGAGCTATTACGCTTTCTTTAAAGGATGGCTGCTTCTAAGCCAACCTCCTGGTTGTTTCAGTAACTCCACATCGTTTTCCACTTAAATGAGATTTAGGGACCTTAGCTGTTAGTCTGGGTTGTTCCCCTCTCGACGACGGATTTTATCACTCGCCGCCTGACTGCTGTGATTACACTTTGCGCATTCGGAGTTTGATAGGGTTTGGTACATTGGTGTATGCCCTAGCCCATTCAGTGCTCTACCTCACAAAGTTACTACACAACGCTATACCTAAATATATTTCGGAGAGAACCAGCTATCACGATGTTTGATTGGCCTTTCACCCCTATCCACAAGTCATCAGGAGCCTTTTCAACGGCCGTCTGTTCGGTCCTCCACTGGCTCTTACACCAGTTTCAACCTGCTCATGGATAGATCACATCGTTTCGGGTCTGCAGCATCTGACTATACGCCCTATTAAGACTCGCTTTCGCTACGGCTCCGGGTTTCCTTAACCTCGCCAGACACCACAACTCGCAGGCTCATTATGCAAAAGGCAGTCCATCACCCTGATAAATCATAGGGCTCTGAATGATTGTAAGCAAATGGTTTCAGGTTCTATTTCACTCTGATCACCTCAGTTCTTTTCACCTTTCCCTCACGGTACTTGTGCACTATCGGTCTAGTAGTAGTATTTAGGGTTGGATAGTGGTCTACCCAGCTTCAGACAGGATTACACGTGTCCCGCCCTACTCAGGATCCTGCTAAGTATAAACGCACTTTCATATACGGGAGTATCACCCTCTACGCTTAAGCTTTCCAGCTTATTCTATTAGTTTGTTTAAGTCTATATTGCAGTCCTACAACCCCACTAGCAAGCTAGTGGTTTGCCCTCTTACGCGTTCGCTCGCCGCTACTAGCGTAATCTCTTTTGATTTCTTTTCCTGTTGGTACTAAGATGTTTCAATTCCCAACGTTCGCTCCGCATTGCGGTAGTATATATCACTATATACTGGGTTGCCCCATTCAGAAATTCCCGGATCAAAGCCCCTTGACGGCTCCCCGAGACTTATCGCAGCCTGGCACGTCTTTCATCGCCTCTACTAGCCAAGGCATCCACCATTTGCTCTTAGTAGCTTACCTTTTTTATTAGATTATTATGTATATTCTAATTCGCATCACTTCCTTGTTAAAGATAAAGTTAAATAGATAAGAATAAAATAGATAATTATAAAGAAGTTATTTAAAACTATTTAAGAATTAATCTCTTAGTTCTTATTTATCTCTATTTAGATTTATAATATTTGAATTTAAATTTAATAAGACGGAAAGCATTAACATACTATTAAGTAAGTTTTAAAAACTTAATAGCTTGTGAAGTTAATATTTATACTCTATATAAACTATATTGGGATAACATAATATAGAGTAGTTGCAATCAAATCAAATTCAAAGCTTTAACAAGTCCTGTAAAATTGTTTTAAATATTAAAACTTGATTGTGACTTTTAACAATGGTAAATTAAATAACT
>JAFTHS010000143.1 GCA_017457295.1 Paludibacteraceae bacterium
AAGCTCAAATCCTTCCTCGTCAGTAATTCTAAATAGGAACGTTTGGTTTTCATCGATAGGATCATGTCCCTGCTTCTGAATCTTCAAAGAAGTGAGATTATATTCGAACTTTGCATAGTAGGTTGTGCCATCTCCCCAAAGGGTACCATCTTCCTTTGTGGGAACAAAGGTGACCTTGTCACTAATGCGTGTTTTGCATTCGGGATCGCTGTACCAGCCAACGAATTTATAGACATTGGATTCTACGGAAGAGGTGGATCCATTTGCCTTACCGGTTGAAACTTTTACAGACTCTCCAAATGAAGTCAACTTACCCCACGTCTGATTCGCACGATACACAGTACCATCGGGAGCTACGATCACGTAGTTGAGATCCACTACACGTTCAGTGTAATAGAACGTAATTACATTCAACGTCGGATTTTTGGGATCCTCTTCGACACGAATGACCAGTGTCTGAGTAGCATCCCCAACAAGACCGTATATACCATATGTGCCAGGAGCTGTGTGAGAGATAACCTTATCAAAGAAATCTGTTTCAATTACTCCATCCGCAGTGGAATCGTATAGTATTTCTCCGGTTTCCTGAACCTTATAGACTACTTTGTAAGGATATTTATTTCTCACATAATAAAGTTTCAGTTCCAAACCATCTGCTGTCAACGTGCCGGATGTCATAGTTCCCTCGATCGCACTGTTGTAAGTATAACCGGGGATATCCAAGGGATCCGCACTGTATACAGAACCAATCATGCCTTGAGATTGAATCACACGATGTTCAGTCCAGGAATTACCATCCAAATTTTGAATATAGTGAGTAATCTTATAATAGGCATGGATGCTATCTACCGTATAGTAGAAAATAATCTCATTGGTTTCACCATATACAATAGGTGTGGATTTTTGATAAGCATCGGGCAGATATCCGGATACTGCTTTGAATTGTTCTACAACGTATGATTTTCTGTTTTGATCATACACTTCTGTATCAGCAATAATATAATAAGTCTTGCCATCCCTTGTGATGGTACCCAGAGAGGTTCCACCATCTTTCAATGTTTCCGCTACATAATAAACCGTATACGGAACCGCATCTACCGGAGAATATACAAAGGTGTACTCCATCAATCCGTCTTCGTCCTCGATATCAAGGTCGATAGAATGGCTCTTGACATTTGGGAAGTAGCCTTCTTGATAGTTGGAATAAAGCGCCGTATCGCCCTTTGCATTAACGGTGATTGTTTCGCCCGCCAATCCACTACCTGTAACAGGATCTGCAATTACCGTGCCGTCTGCTAATTCAAAGTGGAAAATATAATTGATCTGCTTGTTGGATATCCACCTTGCATAAACGTTCAGCTCTTGGGTAACGGTCATATCTTTGAAGGAGAATGCCTTTTCCACGCCGTTATCCATATAGAACCATCCGTCGAACGTATACTGACCATTATCAAAATCATCGGGAGCCTGAGGAATGTATTGCTCGTTGATTTTGCTACCATGTGGTACTGCTACGGTGTCACCGATTTTGTCCTTCAATTCACCGGTTGCAGAATCCTTGGAAGTGTAGAAGGTTACATTGTGTTTCACCGGTGCCCACTTTGCAAACAAAGTTAAGTCGCCGTTAGGCATCTTGCCTGTAGTGAAGTCGAATTTCGTACCTTCAAAGCACTCGGGTGTGGTGTACCACCCTGCAAACTCGTATGCACCGTCTTCCAAACTGTCAGGATATGAGGGGACAATGGAAGAAACGTACTTTCCGTCTGCATCCAGATAGTAATTGAGCGGCTTCTCAAACATGACTTGGTTTTCGGTGTAAATCACTTCGTCAATGTTTTGGAATTTGAGGGTGTAGCGGAGCCGGTTGTAATACAGGAACACATTACTACCGGACTCAACAACTCCGTTATTTACGGGATTCATGCCCATAATCTCTTTTTGGTTCCAGTTACCTCCGGAGTTTACCTCTTGATAATAGAGTTCGCTCTTGTCGTAATACACACCGTTACGCAAAATACGTTCATTGCCGTTTGCCGGACTTGTCTGGTCAAAGCTTTCAAACATATAGTATAGATATGTTTTCGTTCCGCCAGTGACTGCCTCTGCATATTTTACACCATCAGAAGTATCGCACAAGTCCGAAGTCATATTGATACGTTTAGATACCGCAGTGGCACTGAGTCCGTCAACCGACCAGCCCCTAAGGGTTACATTCGGGAACTTATCGGCAGTAGGCCAAACATTGCCGATTGTAGCCTCGTACTTGGCGGTAACAACATAAATCACATTATCGTCACGATTGGATGTACAGGAATTATCGTGCGTATGTACAGGAATGGTACATTCGCTATAACAAGCATCGGTGTGGGTATGGGCATCTTCCGAGCAGTTGGGATATGTGTAACAAGAATCTATATGTGCGTGCACAGTCATGGAACAACTACAATTTCCATCGCCATGGGTATGTATCTCCTTACCGCAAGTACAAGTTCCGTCGGTATGATCGTGTACTTTTGTACAAGAAACAGCACCCGAAAGAGTAGTAGTGTTACTAAGATAATAAGTGTTTCCGGAAAGCTCATACCAAGTACCATCAAGCTTGATGTAGTAAGTGTTACTCCAACCAGAGGATATTCTCACTATGCCATTAGCCCATGGCGTTCTATTATCTAAATCCGTATCACCATTGTA